>CAJFUI010000054.1 GCA_904420145.1 uncultured Oscillospiraceae bacterium | reverse complement strand
CTCCGGCGGCAACAGCTCTGCCAATTCCGGCGGTGACACCACCGGCGGTGATACCGGAACCGTAGCCTCCGGCGTGGAGGACGGGGTGCTCACCGTGGGCATGGAGTGCACCTATCCCCCCTACAACTGGACCCAGACCGACGACTCCAACGGAGCGGTGCCCATCGTCAACAACTCCGGCTCCTACGCCAACGGCTACGACGTGATGATCGCCCAGCGCATCTGCGACGAATACGGCTGGGAGCTGGAGGTCATGGCCCTGGAGTGGGGCGGCCTGACCCCCGCTCTTCAGAGCGGCACCATCGACGTGGCCATCGCCGGCCAGTCCATGACCGCCGAGCGGATGGCGGAGGTGGACATGGCGGGCCCCTACTACTACGCCACCATCGTCTGCGTCACCACCGCGGACAGCGAGTATGCCGGTGCCACGTCCATCACCGATCTGGCCGGCGGTCTGTGCACCTCCCAGTCCGGCACCATCTGGTATGACACCTGCCTGCCCCAGATCCCCGACGCCCAGATCCAGTCCCCTGCTGACACCGCCCCCGCCATGATTATGGCCTTAGAGAGCGGCACGGTGGACTTCATCTGCACCGACCTGCCCACCGCTATGGGCGCCGTGGCCAAGAACGACAATCTGGTCATCCTCAACTTCTCCGGCACCGACGGCGACTTCCAGTTCGCCACCGAGGAGGAGCGGGCTGAGAACGTGAACATCGGCATGTCTGTAGTAAAGGGCAACACCGTCCTGCTGGACGACATGAACGAGGTTTTGTCCACCATGACCGAGGAGGACTTCAACACCATCATGGACGAGGCCATCTCCGTCCAGCCTGAGATTTGATTATATCCACATACCATATCGGCCCTTCAGCTGTCTTTGGGGACAGGTGAAGGGGCCGTGTCAGAAAGGAGGGCCCTGCGCACATGGATAAATTCATTGAGCTCGGCATGGATATGGCGGCCCTGTGGGGTCAATACTGGGACCGCTATCTGTCGGGCATCCGCAGTACTCTGATCCTCGCTGTGGTGGCCACCCTCATTGGCTGCCTGATCGGCCTGATCTGCGGCATCCTGAACACCATCCCCTATGCCAAAAATGACCCTCTCCCCAAACGTTTCCTTCTGAAACTCATTCGAGTAGTGGTACGCATCTATGTGGAGGTGTTCCGGGGAACCCCGATGGTGCTGCAGGCCGTCTTCATCTACTACGGCCTGCCCTACTTTACCGACCAGCAGATCATGTTCCGGGGCAACAGCGGCATGTGGCTGGCCGCCATCATCATCGTATCCATCAACACCGGGGCCTATATGGCCGAATCGGTGCGGGGCGGCATCATCTCCATCGACCCCGGCCAGACCGAGGGGGCCAAGGCCATCGGCATGACTCACGTTCAGACCATGACCAGCGTCATCCTGCCCCAGGCCCTGCGGAACATCCTGCCCCAGATCGGCAACAACTTCATCATCAATATCAAGGACACCTCGGTGATGTTTATCATCGGTTTCATCGAGTTCTTCGGCCAGCACCGGAACATCGTGGGCAACAACTACATGTACTTCCAGTCGGCCGCCATCGAGATGATCGGCTACCTGTGCATGACTCTTGTGGCCTCCTTCCTGCTGCGGCTGCTGGAGCGGAGGATGGACGGCGCGGACAGCTATGAGCTGGCCCAGGCCGACCAGCTCACCATGGCCGCCGGCACCTACAGCCACCCCAGCCGGGGCACCCCCTTTGATGAGCGAAGCAAGGAGCAGCGGGAGCGCATCCGGCAGGAGCTGAAACACGGACGGACAAGGGGGGACCGCTGACATGAGCAACACGATTTTAGAGGTCCGGCATCTGTCCAAGACCTTTGGAAAAAACGAGGTGCTCCGCGATATCGACTTTACCGTCCGCGCCGGAGATGTGACCAGCATCATCGGCGCCTCCGGCTCGGGCAAATCCACGCTGCTGCGGTGCATCAACCTGCTGGAGACCCCCACCGCCGGCGCCATCCTCTTCCACGGACAGGACATCACCGGCAAGGGGATGAAGGCCGCCGCCTACCGCTCCAAGGTGGGCATGGTGTTTCAGTCCTTCAACCTCTTTAACAATATGACGGTGCTGGACAACTGCATGGTGGGCCAGATCAAGGTGCTGAAAAAGAGCAAAGACGAGGCAAAGGAAAACGCCATGAAGTATTTGGAGCGGGTGGGTATGGCCCCTTATATCAACGCCAAGCCCCGCCAGATTTCCGGCGGCCAGAAGCAGCGGGTGGCCATCGCCCGGGCTTTGGCCATGGAGCCGGAGGTGCTCCTCTTTGACGAGCCCACCTCCGCCCTGGACCCGGAGATGGTGGGGGAGGTGCTGGACGTCATGCGCTCTCTGGCCGACGGGGGCATGACCATGCTGGTGGTCACCCACGAGATGGCCTTCGCCCGGGACGTCAGCAACCACGTGGTGTTTATGTCCGAGGGGGTCATCTGCGAGGAGGGGGATCCCAAGGAGGTCTTCTCCAACCCCAAGCAGCAGCGCACCCAGGAGTTTCTCTCCCGGTTTGCCAGAGGGTAATGGAAATTTTTTGTGTCCGTTTTTGACAAGCAGAAAAGCGCCGCGAGCTTTATGGAAGCCCGCGGCGCCTTTTTCGTTTTAGGAGGAAAATTTCCCCTGCGGCCCCTCAGTAGAAAAACAGCCGGACGGCGAAGGCGGCGGCCACAAAGCCAACAAGATCCGCCGTCAGCGCGGCGGGGATGGTGTGCCTGGTGCGGCGGATGCCGGCGCTGCCGAAGTAGACGGCGATGGTGTAGAAGGTGGTCTCCGTACTGCCCAGCATCACAGCCGCCACCCGACCGATGTAGGAGTCCGGGCCGTACTGGGCGATGAGCTCGCTGCCTACGGCCAGGGCGCCCCCGCCGCTGACCGGGCGGATAAACAGCAGCGCCGCCGTCTCCGGCGGGATCCCGATTTTCACCAGCAGGGGGGAGAGGAGCTGGGCAAAAAACTCCATGGCCCCGGAGGCGCGGAACATATAGACGGCGGTCAGCAGTCCCACAAGGGGGGTCAGGATGCCGAGGAGCACCGAGAGGCCCTCCCGGGCCCCCTCCGTCAGGGTGCTGTAGACGTCCACGCGCCTGCCCATGCCCACGAGGGCGGTGACGGCCAGCAGGGCCGGCACCAGAAGGGAGGAGAAATCCAACGCAAGGCCCTCCCTACTTGGTAAACCGCGAGAGGATGCGGGCGGCTGTAATACCGGCAAGGACGGACAAAATAGAGGCCAGCCACACCGCGGGGAGAATGTCAAAGGGGGAGGCGGAGCCGTAGGCGGCCCGGACCCCGGCTACAGTGGTGGGCAGCAGCTGGATAGAGGCGGTGTTGAGCACTACCAGCATGCACAGTTCATTGGTGGCCGTGCCCCCTGCGCCCTGGGCCATCCGCCGGGCGGCTTGGATGCCAAGGGGGGTGGCGGCGTTGCCCAGTCCCAGCAGATTGCAGGAGACGTTGGCGGACAGGGCCGACAGGGTCTCCCGGTCCCTGCAGGCGTTGGGCATCAGCCGCTGCAGAACCGGCCGGAAAAGGCGGGAGAGCAGATCGGTGATGCCGCAGCGCTTCATCACCGCCATCACCCCGGACCACAGGCATAGGATGCCGCCCATGGAGATGCACAGCTCCACGGCAGCGGCGGCGCCCTCCATAGCGGCGTTTCCCACATCGGAGATCGTACCGTTGCGGATGCCAAAAATCAGAGACAGAACAATCATTCCTGTCCAAACCCAGGACATAGCCAAGCGCATCACCTCCCTATGTATTTACGCGCGCCGCCGGGTATATATGCGTGGAATTTGGACAATGTCCTCTCCGCAAGGGAATGTGTTGGTAAAAAGAGAAAATATATGGAAAAGAAGTTGACAAAATTTGGAGAAACTGCTATTGTATGGGTGCTATGAGGAGAGCTGCAGGTGGAAGAATCAAGTAATTTCACAAGAGGGGAAAACGATGAAAGCAACAGGTATTGTAAGAAAAGTAGACGAGTTGGGCCGTATTGTGCTGCCCATCGAGCTGCGCCGGACCTTGGATATCGCCGAGCGGGACGCCTTGGAGATCTATGTGGAGGGCTCCTCCGTTGTGCTGAGAAAGTACCGCCCCACCTGTGTTTTCTGCGACAGTGCGCGGGATATTCAGGTGTTTAAGGGGAAAAATATCTGCTCCAAATGCCTGCGGGAGCTGCGGGAGGAGTAGGGATGGGCGGCGGGCTCCCGGAGAGAGCCGCGCCAGAGATTGGGAAAGTAAGGCGGGATATGTTTGCGCATGTCCCGCCTTTGAACACTGTGCCAGCCCCTGTGCTTCTTAGGTGGCAAAATGCCCGCTGAGGCGGGTCACAAAAGTCTCCCCATCAGACGGACTTATAGCGCCGCTGCCGGTAAATTTGCAAAAGATTTACCAGATCGCCGAAAATCGGCTTGCGGAGCGGAGGAGAATTCGCTATACTATAGGTAAGTAAGGCGGGCAACCACAAGCGGAAAGGAGTTATGAGGTATGGCGTTTTTAGATGATTTCCCTGAGAAAGCGAAGGAATTTGCCGGAACTGCTTCGGAGAAGGCGAAGGATCTGGCCGATGCGGCTGTTGTGAAGGCGAAAGAGGTAGCCGACAACGCAAAGCTGACAGCTGCCATTCTGTCGGAACAGCGGGCCATCGATAAGAGCTATAAGGCCATCGGCGAGTGGTATCTCTCCCAGCTGGAGGGGGATGCCCCTGAGGCGATTGCTGATGTGGTGGCTGCGGCGCAGGCTTCCCAGACGAAGCTGGAGGAGCTGCGTGCCGCTCGGCAGAAGACCGGTGCGGCAGAGCCCATCCCTGTGGAGCGCAGCTGCCCCCTGTGCGGCGCTGTGTCCGACGGAAAGTTCTGTCCCCAGTGCGGCGCGCCTATGGGCGACTGAGGGAACCAACCGGAAAACAAAGAGCAGGCGGGATGCATCTTTTGTGCATCCCGCCTGCTTTATTTGAGGGCGGACATGGACCGCCAGCAGGAAACGTGGGAGGTCAGATGTGCTTAACCCGCATAGCCTCCTCCGCAGTCTTAGCGTCGTTCCAGCGGTCCATGTCGCCCACCAAATAGCCAGTGATCCGACGGATTCGGCTGAAATTCTTCGGCTGAAGCGTATAGGAGAGATCGACATATTCCCCATCTACATGGATCTCCAAGGCCTCCACCATACCGTGGGGATATTTCTCATTGGCTCTGGCAATGTAAGCCTCTCGCTCTTTTTCGGAGATGGTGCCGCCGGTAACCGTAACTTTCATCATGCATTCCTCCAATTTTCCCTGTCAGAATATAGCCATTTCACCTATTTACTTTTTTCTTTCTTCAGTATATCATGTGAACAGGAAAAAATCTGTTGCATGTGCAACAAGCTAAAAATTTGATACAATATATAGAATCTTTGGACGGGGGATAACCACAAGATGATGAGATATAGCCGGCTTCCGATCTTTCGGGACATCTCAGAGGAGAGCGTGAAGCGGATGATGACGTGCTTTCATATGCGCCAGGCGGACTACGGCCCTGGGGAACTAATCTGTGAGTACGACGGCAGCGGTACAGAAGTGGGCCTTATTACCTCCGGCTCTGCTCAACTGGTTCGTATCGACTTTGATGGAAACCGGACGATTTTAGAGCATCTCGAGGAGGGCGGGATCTTTGGAGAGGTGCTGTGCTTTACCAATGTCGGCGGCGACAGCGTCAGCGTGGTCAGCGGTGGCGCCTGTACGGTGCTGTATATGGAGTATGCACATATCATGCGCCGCTGTGAAAATGCCTGCCAGCACCACAGCCAGCTGGTGCAGAACATGTTTGCCCTCGCCGCCGATCAGATTCAAAAGCTGGGTCAGCGAGTGGAGGTGCTCAGCCGCCGCTCCATCCGGGAGAAGCTCCTGTGCTACTTTACTACCAACTGTGGGGAGCGCCACAGCGATACCTTTACCCTGCCCTTTACCTTCAGTGCCTTAGCCGACTACATCAGCACCGATCGCAGCGCCATGATGCGGGAACTGCGCAAGCTGCGTGAGGAGAAGGTAGTTCAGGTGGACGGCCGGAAAATCACGATGCTTTGAGAGGGGCGCTTTCTTTTCAATATAGGGGGACTGCTGCGGCCGGTACAGTGGTAACTGCCAAAAGGATGGCAAAAAGTTTGTGAAAAAAGCGCGGTATTTCAAATTGACGAACGCAGAGCACTATGTTAAAATAATGACGTATGTTGAAATCCCCCGCTATGGGAAAAACGAGAAGTGGAAAGGGAATCACTATGTATCGAATTGTTAAGAAAAGAGTGTTGAACCCCACCGTTACCATGATGGAGATCGAGGCCCCTGCTGTGGCTAAGAAGGCGGAGCCTGGCCAGTTCATCATCCTGCGCGTGGATGAGAACGGTGAGCGGATCCCGCTGACCATCGCGGCCTATGACCGTGAGGCCGGCACCGTTTCGATTATTTTCCAAATCGTCGGCGCCACAACGGAGAAGTTCAACCACAAGGAGGAGGGCGAATACATCCAGGATTTCGTCGGCCCCCTGGGCAAGGCGACAGAGACCGAGGGCCTCAAGCGCGTGGCTGTTGTGGGCGGCGGCGTGGGCACCGCCATCGCCTACCCCGTGGCGAAGAAGCTCCACGACGAGGGCTGCCATGTGGATCTGATTGTGGGCTTCCGCAACAAGGATCTGATTATTTTGAAGGAGGAGTTTGAGGCTGCCTCCACCAACCTGATTATCGGTACGGACGACGGTTCCTATGGCAAGAAGGCTCTGGTCACCGACCTGCTGAAGGAGCAGATCGAGGCCGGCGCCAAGTATGACCGGGTTATCGCTATTGGACCGGTGATCATGATGAAGTTTGTTTGCCAGCTGACCAAGGAGTACAACATCCCCACTGTAGTCAGCATGAACCCCATTATGATCGACGGCACCGGCATGTGCGGCGGCTGCCGCCTGACCGTGGGCGGTGAGACCAAGTTCGCCTGCGTGGATGGTCCGGAGTTCGACGGCCATTTAGTGGACTTTGACGAGGCCATGGCCCGCGGCACTATGTACCGCGATTTCGAGCTGCACGCACGGGAAGAAACCTGTAATCTGTTCAAGCAGGAGGTCAAATAAGATGCCTAATATGAGTCTGAAGAAGAATCCCATGCCCTCCCAGGACCCTAACGTCCGGAATAAGAATTTTGACGAGGTGGCCTTGGGCTACACCGAGGAGATGGCCATTGATGAGGCCCAGCGGTGCCTGAACTGCAAGAACCCCAAGTGCGTAGAGGGCTGCCCTGTGAACGTACATATCCCTGAGTTTATTTCTAAGGTAGCCGAGGGCAAGTTTGATGAGGCTTTCAGTGTCATCACCTCTACTAACAGCCTCCCCGCCATCTGCGGCCGTGTCTGTCCTCAGGAGAACCAGTGCGAGGGGAAGTGCATCCGCGGCATTAAGGGCGAGCCCGTGGGCATCGGCCGGCTGGAGCGCTTTGTGGCAGACTATCACAATGCCCATGGACATCAGGGCGGTGCCCCCGCTGTGCCGGAGAGAAACGGACACAAGGTGGCGGTGGTGGGCTCCGGCCCCGCCGGATTGACCTGCGCCGGTGATCTGGCCCGCAAGGGATATGACGTTACTGTGTTTGAGGCACTGCATCAAGTGGGCGGCGTGCTGGTCTACGGCATTCCCGAGTTCCGTCTGCCCAAGGCCATCGTGGCCAAGGAGGTGGCCCGGCTGGAGCACTTTGGTGTGAAGATTGTGACCGATACTGTGGTGGGCCGCACCATCACCATTGACGAGCTGATGGAGGAGGGCTTTGAGGCTGTATTTATCGGCTCCGGCGCCGGCCTGCCTATGTTCATGCACATCCCCGGTGAGAACCTGAAGGGCGTCTATTCCGCCAACGAGTTCCTCACCCGTATCAACCTGATGAAAGCCTATAAGGAGGGCTCCGACACCCCCATCATGGAGCTCAAGGGCAAGAAGGTGGCTGTGGTGGGCGGCGGCAACGTGGCTATGGACGCCGCTCGCTGTGCCAAGCGCCTTGGCGCCGAGGTCTATATCATCTACCGCCGCTCCGAGGCCGAGCTTCCCGCCCGTGCTGAAGAGGTGGAGCATGCCAAGGAGGAGGGCATCATCTTCAAGACCCTCAACAATCCCACGGCTATCCTCGGCTACAACAACCCTGAGGACAAGCGGGATCCCAAGAACGGCTCCGTGATGGGCATCCGCTGCGTGGAGATGGAGCTGGGTGAGCCTGACGCCTCCGGCCGCCGCCGCCCCATCGTCAAGGAGGGCAGCGACTTTGAGATGGAGATGGACTGCGTGATCATGGCCCTGGGCACCAGCCCCAACCCCCTGATTAAGTCCACCACCAAGGGCTTGGAGATCAACAAGAAGGGCGGCATCATCGTCAACGAGGACGGCCTTACCAGCCGTGAGGGCGTCTATGCCGGCGGCGACGCCGTCACCGGCGCTGCCACCGTGATTCTGGCCATGGGCGCCGGCAAGACCGCCGCCAAGGCCATTGACGAGGCCCTGAGCAAGAAGTAAGAGCATTCTGGGAAAATGGGAAGAGGTCCGCAGCCATCAGGCGGCGGACCTCTTTTTCTTCTTTTTTGCGGAAGCTTTTCGCGGAATACGGAGGGAATAAGAAGGCGGTCTACCGCCAGGTGACCAAGTCGTCCAACGCCTTGCGCTTTTTCTCCCGGAGGGGGTCCCCCTCCCTGGCGTAGCCAATGGCGATGAGGAGACGGATGCGGCTGTCAATGCCTGTGAGGGAACGCACCTTCTTCTCGTCAAACCAGCCCACAATGCAGGTGGCGAGGCCCAGCTCTGCAGCTTGGGCGGTGAGATAGGCCGCCGTAATGCCGATGTCCACCGAGCGGTAGTCCTGTTCCTTTAAGTGGGCTCCCAGAGCCGCAGTGCGGTTGTAGGGCGCCTCGCTGATGACGATGAAACAGGGAACGTCAGCGGTGAAGGGGTTCATTCCCATCGAGCGGGTGGCGGCGGCCACAGCAGCAGCCTCCTCACCGCGGACAACGGTAAAGTGGTAGGGTTGGGCGTTGCAGGCGGAGGGGGCCAGCCGGGCGGCCTCTAAGCAGGTTCGCAGATCCTCCTCTGCCGGGGGCCGCGCGGCGTCAAAGGCGCGGCAGCTCTGGCGCTTTCGGGTCAATTCATGAAATTCCATGGGCAGCTCCTCCTTACTTTCTGAATAGATGGGCGGTATGGTAAAATCCCGCCGGGGGAACAATAGAGCACCGGATCAAAAGGTGGCCGGTGGAGCTATTGTATCATATAAAAGGACTTTCCGCAAATTTTACTTGCCATTGTATCCCAGCCGTGATACACTGTGCACAAAACCATTTTTTGACAGAAGGTGTGGAACATGGGAAAGCTGTATCGTGAATCTGAGGTGGCGCGGCTGCTGGGAGTAGAAGAGGATGTGCTGCGCTACTACGAATCCTGCGGAATTGTGATTCCGTCGAAGGAGATCGCGGAGAAGAGCTGCAGGCTTTATGATCAGCAGAGCGTGCTGCATCTGTGGCAGAGCTTGGTCATGCGGGACGCAGGGATGTCCATCGGCGATATCCAGCAGGTGGAGCATGGAGAAAACTTGGATGAGCAGATTGCTCAGCTGCAGCATCGCCTGCGCTCTGTCCACAGTGCCTTAGCTATGCTCCGGCAGATTGAGCAGAAGGAGAACCGCTACCGCATTATGGAGACCAGCCTCCCGGCCGGCAGTTATCTGCGCAGCCGACTGGTGGCAAAGAATGCCAGCGGCGTCTTCGGTGCGATTTTGAACCTCTTTGATCAAGCCATGCGCCAGGGACTGGAGATGGATCGGTCCCGGCCGCTGCTGTGCTGCTTCCCCGACATAGAGTTTCGGGTGGAAAACATCCCCTGTGAGGCATACCTGCCGGTGATCGGAGGCAGTATGCATGAGAATGTGGTGCGCTTGGAGGTTCCCCACGCCATCGCCACCGTCCACCACGGTACCTATCGGGATGTGGAGTTCGCCTATAATGCCTTAGAGGACTACGTCAACGCCAACGATCTGGAGGTCATCGGCAGCCCACTGGAGACCTATGTGCTGGGCTTCAACGATCCTGAGTGGCGCAACTTAACGACTACGGTGATGTTTCCCATCGCTAAGTACAACTGAAAGCGGAAAAAGGACGCGGCCGGTAATCAGGGGCCGCGTCCTTTTGTCCCGCGAAAGGGGAGCAAAATAGCCCGCAGAGCCAAACCGTGGCAGGAGCGACCGCTTCATAGGATTGGTGCCGACAGGACACACATTACCGGCTTTCGTGGCTGCGGGGTTTGCCTGCGGCCCAGAAGCCGACAGGGGACTATTTTTGATTCTTCAGAACCTCCCGGCGGATATAGGCAAAGGTTTTTTCCTCCCCCTCCTCCCGCAGCATCAGAAGGAGCTTCTCCAAGAGAGCGGCGGTGTTGGGGTGGATGAGGTAGTGGTCTGCGGAGTGGGCGTAGTACTCATAGGGGGAGGCGTCGGTGTAGCGCTCCTTCTGATAGATTTTGCTGGCGGCGATCCGGTCGCACACCATCTCCGCCACATATTTGGACGGCATCTCCACTCCGCTCATGGCAAAGCCATGGGCGGGGTCGTAGTCGATCCAGTACTCCAGGTGGTGCTTGTTGCGGCCCTTATGGTGCAGCCAGGCGGAGGAGATACCGGTCTCCAGCCGCTCCAGCTCATTGGGGCTGCGGTAACCGCAGAAATATTTGGCTCCCACGCGGAACTCCGTGGGGGAGTATTTGGACAGGTCGTGGAGCAGGCCCTGCCGATAGAGGCCCAGCCGGAAGCAGTATTTTCGCACAAGGCGCCGGTGGGCGTTGATGGTGCGCAGATGGGAGAGCCATTTCATGGGGAATCCCTCCTGGAAGGCAGTAGGCTTTTCCCTCAGTATAGCACAGTTTTCCCCCTGTGGCTATGAAAAAATATCCCGTACCCGATTGCCCTGCTGCGGCGGCTCTCCCGATGCGGAGGAGCGCCCTCCGTTGGCCCGAAAGGCCGGAGGGCGCTCAACTATACGCAGTCGACATGGGAAAATTTCTATGCCGGCAGATGGATGCCCCTTTGCTTCTTAGCAGGCAGCTTCACCGCCCGCAAGCCTTTCTGGTCATGGACAATGCGGTAGGAGCGCTCCTTCCCCTCTGCTAAGACGGTCAGACAGCCGTCTGCCGCCTGAATGGCATCAAAACGGAAGGGGAGCAGCGTCTCCCATGTGCCGGCGGCTACGAGGCCGCAGCGGCCGTGGAGACTTCCCACAAACAGGGTGACGGTATTCCCAGAGACCTGTTGTACGATCGAATTGAGTAACTGCAGCTGTTCCATAGCTTCACCGCCTCCTTTAGGATATCTTTATTATAGAGAAACACCTGTCCCGAATTCGGGACAGGTGTTTCTCGCTCTTCAGAAGGTTACAGGCTCTTCTCGTAGGACTCGATCATCTTCTTGACCATCTGGCCGCCCACAGAGCCGGCCTCACGGCTGGTCAGGTCGCCGTTGTAGCCCTGCTTGAGGTTCACGCCCACCTCGTTGGCGGCCTCCATCTTAAACTTGTCCATAGCGTCCCGAGCCTCAGGGACATTGATACGATTAGACTTCTTAGACATGATTCGTTTTCTCCTTCTCCTATATTCCTGCAGCGGAGGGGAAGAAGACAACGCAAAGGATTTCCTCTTCATCACCGCTGCAACCATAGCATGACCATTTCCGATTTGAATATGCCGGAAAAGCTTCGGTAAATTTTTGTAGCAAAGTTCATAGGAATACCGCCATAAAAGAAAATTTCTTCCTCAAAAAAGAAAGCCGACTCTGCGTTGCAATATAGCGCAAAATCTGCTATACTAAAGCCGATCTTACATATGGATGGAGGTATCCTATGCAAACTGCAGAGTTAAAAGAGGTCTGCAAGGCTGTCCGCCGCGACATTATCAATATGACGGCCAACGCAGGGAGCGGTCATCCCGGCGGCTCTCTGTCCGCGGTAGAACTGATGACCACCATTTTTTTCAATCATATGCGCGTGGATCCCAAGGATCCTAAAAACCCTGACCGGGACCGCTTTGTTTTGAGCAAGGGCCACGCAGCCCCCTGCTACTATGGTGTCTTAGCGGAGAAGGGCTTTTTTGACCGCTCGGAATTTCAGCATTTCCGCCAGCTCCACGGCATGCTCCAGGGGCACCCCGATGCCAAGAAGATTCCCGGCGTGGACGCATCCACCGGCTCTCTGGGTCAGGGCGTCTCCATCGCCGTGGGCATGGCCCTGGGCGCCAAGCATCTGGGCAAGGACATCAAGGTCTACACCCTCCTCGGCGACGGCGAGTGCCAGGAGGGGCAGGTATGGGAGGCGTTCATGGCCGCCAACCACTACAAGCTGGACAATCTCACGGTGGTGATCGACAACAACGGCCTGCAGATCGACGGCTCTAACGACGAGGTGATGGGCTTAGGCGATCTGGCCGCCAAGCTGCGCGCTTTCGGCTTTGCGCTCTTTGAGGTGGCCGACGGCAACGATGTGGACGCAGTAGAGGCCGCCCTCTCCGCCGAGGTGACGGGCCGTCCCAAGGCGATTTTGGCCCACACGGTGAAGGGCAAGGGCGTCAGCTTTATGGAGAATCAGGTGGGCTGGCATGGCAAGGCTCCCAACGAGGAGCAGCGTGCCCAGGCGCTGAAGGAATTGGAGGGCTGAGAGTATGAGTGAGAAAGCAACAAGAGTCGCCTACGGCGAGGCCCTGGTAGAGCTGGGGGCGCAGAACGATAAGGTGGTGGTGCTGGACGCGGATCTGGCCAATGCCACCAACACCAACAAGTTTGCCAAGGCGTATCCCCAGCGCTTTTTCAATATGGGGATTGCCGAGGCCAACATGGTGGATGTGGCCGCCGGTATGAGCACCATGGGACTGGTCCCCTTCTGCTCCACCTTCGCCATCTTCGGCGCCGGCCGGGCCTACGAGCAGGTCCGCAACTCCATCGCCTATCCCCACTTCAATGTGAAGCTGTGCATGACCCACGCCGGCGTCTCCGTGGGAGAGGACGGCGGCAGCCATCAGGCTATTGAGGATATCGCCCTCATGCGGGTGATCCCCGGCATGACGGTGGTGGTCCCCGCCGACGCCAACGAGGCCCGCAAGGCGGTCTTTGCCGCCGCGGAGTTTGAGGGCCCGCTGTACATGCGTCTGGCCCGCCTGGCCACCCCGGTCTTTGAGGAGGACTACCCCTTTGAGATCGGCAAGGCCAACGTGATGCGCGAGGGCACCGATGCGGTGGTCTTCGCCTGCGGCATGATGGTCAGCGAGAGCCTGGAGGCCGCGAAGCTCTTGGAGGCCGAGGGCAAGAGCGTGGCCGTGGTGAACGTCCACACCATCAAGCCCATCGACGCGGCCTGCGTGAAGGAATGGGCGGAGAAGTGCGGCAACGTCATCACCGTGGAGGAGCACAGCGTCATCGGCGGCTTGGGCGATGCGGTGGCCGATGTGCTCATGGGCCAGGTCAACTGCAAGTTCAAGAAGATCGGCGTGCAGGACCGCTTCGGCCAGTCCGGCAAGGCCAAGGAGGTCCTCCGGGAGTACGGCCTCACCGCCGACCAGATCGCCGCGGTCATCAAGGCCACCTTCTGAGGACTATCGCAGCGCATGAAATTTTGCGTATATGGGCCGTCCTCGGCCTATGCGCTTAAGATCTCACGGCCGTGCTGCTGAAGGTGTCACATAGCGATTTATGTTATGCTTTTACATAGTATAAAAAGAGGCCCCGGGCACAGCCCGGGGCCTCTTTCTGCAATCTCATGAAAAAACAGGCCCGGACGAATGGTCCAGGCCTGTTTTGCTGACAGAAGGGGAAATGCTTACATCATGGGCTCCATACCCAGCACGGGATGGCCCTTCTCGGTGAGGAAGGTCATCAGGGTCTCGGGATCCTCGGCGATGGTCTCGTCGCCCACCATGTCGCAGAAGTTGTCGATGCCGTAGAGCTCCTTGGCGGTGGCGTTGACGCGGTCAGCCACCTGATCCTTCAGAGCCTTGGGCATCCAGACGATACGCTCGATGCCGCCCTCGGCCTTCATGAACTTCTTGGAGGCGATGAAGTGCTTGCCGTGGCCCATGAAGCCGGGGGTCTGCACGCCGCCGCCGGTCATGGAGGCCATCTCGGAGAAGGTCATACCCAGAGGGGTCATGCCCGCGTGCTCACGGTTGACAATAATCACGCCGTTGGAGAAGGGCTCGATGCCGCAGATGCACTCGAAGCAGCCGCAGGAGGTCATGGGGTCCTCCATGATGGAGTACAGCGTGACCTGCTCCAGAGCGCCCTGGGAGTACTTCTTGACGGCCTCGTTGACCTCCTCCCAGCGGCCCACATTCTCGTCGATCACATGGGCCTTGGGCACCACCTGGCAGGGACCGGAGG
>CAJFUI010000053.1 GCA_904420145.1 uncultured Oscillospiraceae bacterium | reverse complement strand
GGTGCTTTTGACCATTGTCCCGGTGGACCTGATCGCAGGGAGCGTCTCCCCCTATCTGGTCCGCACCTTCCTGATTGTGGGCGGCACGGCCCTGATTTTCCTGCTGTTTTTACTGCTGCTCTACCATATTTACAGCGATAACCAGCGCCAGCTGGCCCGCCTGGCCTTTGAGGACAGCCTCACCGGGGGGATGAACAACGCGGCGTTCCAGCTGCGCTACAGCCAACTGACAAAGGAGCAGCGGGAGACTGGCTGCGCGGTGATTCTGCTGAATGTCCGGCGGTTCCGGCTGATCAATGAAAAGCTGGGCTTTGAGACAGGCAGCAAAATTCTGCGGGACATCCTGCGGAGCATAGAGGACAGCGTGGACACCGGCGGGCGGGAGTTTGCTGCCAGATGCGAAGCGGACCACTTCTTTCTCTGTGTAGGGGAGAAGGACCGGGAGACAATCCGGCGGCGGGTCAGGGATTTGGAGGAGGACATCAACCGCCGGG
Source organism: uncultured Oscillospiraceae bacterium (assembly GCA_904420145.1). Classification (GTDB taxonomy): domain Bacteria; phylum Bacillota; class Clostridia; order Oscillospirales; family Oscillospiraceae; genus CAJFPI01. Next base: position 23,602 of record CAJFUI010000053.1, on the reverse strand, counting down.
TGCGGAAGAAATACAACGGAAACCGCCTGAGTTTTGCCGCCGGCTGCTATCTGGTGCTGGATGACAGCGTAGATATCCACGCCATTCAAAACCGGGCCAGAATTGCCGCCCGGAACGAGGGGGAGATGGAACAGGAGGACTGCGTCTTTTACAACGACAGCGTGGCGAAGCGGCTGAAGCGGGAGCAGGAGCTGGACGCCACCTTTGACGATGCCTTAGCCGCCGGAGAATTTCAGGTTTACCTCCAGCCAAAGGTATCTCTGGACAGCGGGCGGATCGCCGGCGCGGAGGCGCTGGTGCGCTGGAACCACCCGCCCCTCGGTATGATCTCCCCGGCGGACTTTATTCCGCTGTTGGAACGCAGTGGAAAAATCTGCCGTCTGGATCTCTATGTGTTTGAGCAGGTCTGTCTCTTCTGCCGGCAGCGGCGTCAGGAGGGGCGGCCGTGGTACCCCGTATCTGTTAACCTCTCCCGCTGCCACTTCTATCGGGAGGACTTTTTAGACGATTTCTGCCGGGTATCCGAGGCCTACGGACTGCCGGAGCACGCGGTGGAGTTTGAACTGACGGAGTCCATGTTTTTTGATAGCGAATATAACGAACGGATCAAACGGGGCATTGACCGGATGCATGAGCTGGGCTTCCTCTGCTCCATGGACGACTTCGGCGCGGGCTACTCCTCCCTGGGGGTGCTGCGGGAGTTTGACGTGGACACCCTGAAGCTGGACCGCTCCTTCTTTGTTGATATGGACGGGGAAAAAGCCCGAGACATCATCCGGGGCGTGGTGGCCATGGCCGGGAAACTGCATCTGAAGACGGTTGCGGAGGGGATCGAGGGGAAAGAGCAGATCGAATTCCTCCGGTCCATCCACTGCGACATGGTACAGGGCTACTACTTCTCCCCACCTCTGCCCGTGGAGGAGTTCGTGAGCTGGGCCGGTCAATATGAGGGGTGAGTCCCGGCACTAAGGAGACGGCGGGCTGACAGACTACGGCCTTTCGATGATAGGGGGGCGGCGAAGAACTCTCTTCGCCGTCCCCCTTTCGCAGCAGAGGACTCTGGAGAGCTCAAACTTTTTGCCATAGCAGTGAAAAGTTCGAATTTGTATTTTCAATAATTTTTTTGTTGACAACAGGAGATCTTTTGTGGTATTGTACTAAACAAGTATACAAGCTGCATGTCAGAAATATATGATATTTGCCTGAAATCATTTTTAAGGAGCATGCTCCTTAGTTGTTTCTCATAAGAAACAACATACCCCATTCAAAACGGGCAGAAAGAGCGGTAGCAGGCCGCCTGCTCGTTAAATAATTAACTATAGGAGGTATGTACATGAAAAGGACACGCAGATGGAAACGGCTCCTTGCACAGGGAATGGCGATGGTCATGCTGCTGCTCGCACTCTCCGGCTGCGGCGGCCAGGGCCAGACAGAGACCGGCGGTGCTTCTGCCGATGGGGAAAAGCATCTGATTATGGCCGTGGACCCGGACTACGAGACCTTTGATCCCGGCCGGGCCTATGAAACCTATGCGGACTTGGTTCTGCACTCCTGCTACGATACACTTCTGCAGTTTGAGGGGGGAGATGTGGAGACGCTGGTGCTCGGTGCAGCAGAGGACTATACAGTGTCTGAGGATAACTTGACTTACACCTTTACCATTCGGCCCGGTCAAAAGTTTTCCAGCGGCAACGAGGTGACGGCGGAGGACTTCAAGTGGGCGATTGAGCGCGGGATCAATCTGCAGGGAAACCCCGCCTTTTTAGCGGACTACATAGACTCCATTGAGACCGACGGCGACTACACCCTGATTTTTCATATGAAGCAGCCGGACGCCTCTTTCCTGACAAAGTTGACCTACTCCATGTTTGCGGCAGTTGACCGGGAGACTGCCGAGGCCAACGGTGCCACCAACGCCGCGGACGCCGCCACTGCGGACACGGCAAAGACGTGGTTTGACTACAACAGCGCCGGCTCCGGTCCCTATCGGATCGAGTCCTATACCCCCAACAGCGACGTGGTGCTGGTGCGCAACGAGTACTACAGCGGCACCGCGCCCTATTTCGACAAGATCACCATCCGGACAGTGACGGACACCTCCTCCCAGGTGATGACCGTCCAAGGCGGCGACATCGATATCGCGGTGAACGTGGATGTGGACCAGGCCGCCTCTCTGGAGGGGGCGGAGGGGATCACCGTCCACCACGCCCAGACGGCTACGATTTCCTATCTGCTGCTCAACTGCGCGGAGGAGTACGGGCCCATCTCCGACCCGAAGGTCCAGCAGGCGGTCCGCTACGCCATCGACTATCCGGGGGTGCTGGCCTTGGCGGCAGAGGGCAGCACGGTCCCCGTGGGTCCCTTCCCCGAGGGCTTCCCCGGCTCCCTGCCCGCCCAGGATCCCACCGCGCTGCAGGATCTGGACAAAGCTAAGGCGCTGATGGCCGAGGTGGGCTATGCCGACGGATTTACCGTGGAGCTCTATATCCCCACCATCAATGTCTTGGGCGTGGACTTTGTCACCTTAGGGCAGAAGGTGCAGAGCGACCTCAGCGAGATCGGCATCAACGTGGAGATCATTCCTCAGGACAGCGCCGTGGCACAGGAGGGTTACCGCACCGGCACCCAGAGCATGGGGTTGCGTATGTGGAGCCCTGACTATCCTGACAATGGCGCACAGCTGGCCTTTTTACCCGGCAACGTGGTAGGCGACCGGGCAAATTGGGAGGCGGGCAGCTATCCCGCTTTGGAGGAACTGGGCAAGGAGGCGGAGACCACAGTGGACCTCGAGGCCCGCAGCGAGATCTTCAATGAGATTGCCGAGATCATGAGCGAGGAATCCCCCTTTGTGGTGCTGATGCAGCACGCCACGCAGTATGTCACCCGGGACAACATCACCGGCGCGGACTACAGCAACCGCTACCTCTTTGACCTGCGGAATATCGCCGCTGCATAAGAAGAGAGAACACAGGGGCGGGGCCTTACCGGCTCCGCCCCCACGGGGCACATTGTACGCGGCAGAAGCTGGAGCGCAGGCGGCAGCCTCTGTGCCGCCTGCAAAATTGACTGGGAGGCAGCAACATGAATATCCTGCGATACCTGGGGAGGAGGCTGCTCTTTACCGTCTTCCTTCTCATCGGCGTCTCCTTGATGGTCTATATCATCTCCTACATGGTCCCCTCCGATCCGGTGGTGGCCAATCTCAGCGCCCGCAATATTGACAATGAGGAGATGGTACAGGCCTACCGGGAGAAATGGGGGCTGGATGAGCCCTTTTACAAGCAGTACTTAACCTATCTCAACAATCTGCTCCACGGGGATCTGGGCACCTCTCTGCGTACGGAGCGGGCGGTGCTGGACGACCTGAAGCTCTACTTTCCGGCGACACTGGAGCTGTCTATCTTCGGGATCCTATTTGCCGTGGTGTTTGGCATGCTCTTTGGCGTCATATCGGCTATCAAGCGGAACAAGGCGGTGGATCAGATTCTGCGGGGAGTGTCCGTGGTGGGCGTATCCGTCCCGGTTTTCTGGATGGCCCTTCTGCTGCTCTATCTGCTCTACCTGAAATGGGGTATCTTCCCGGGGCCGGGCAGGCTCTCCGCCTATTTGACGCCGCCGGCCCATGTCACCGGCCTCTATACCGTTGACGCGATTTTGGCGGGGGACTGGGCGGTATTCTGGGACGCGCTGCAGCATCTGTGCCTGCCGGGGATCTGCGTCGGGCTGTTCACCATGGGGCTGATCTCCCGCACCACCCGCTCCAGCCTGCTGGAGGTGCTCTCCCTCGACTATATCCGCACCGCCAGGGCCAAGGGCGTAAAGGAGAAGGCCGTCATTGTCAAACACGCCTTAGGAAACTCCCTGATCTCTGTGCTGACGGTAATCGGACTGGGCTTTGGCAACCTTCTCGGCGGCATGGTGCTGGCGGAGTCGGTGTTTGGCTGGCCGGGGATCGGACAGTACGCCTACAAGTCGGCGCAGAATTTGGACTTCCCGGCCATTGTGGGGGTTTCCCTGCTGATTGCGCTGAACTATGTAGTAATCAATATGGTGGTGGACATCCTGTACTGTGTCCTCGACCCGCGGGTGAGGTATCGCTGATGAAGAAGATAAAATACTCTCTCCGCAGCAGCTCCTTTGTCCGTATGCTGCGGACTAATCCTCTCTTCGCCATCGGTGTGGCGATCTGTGCGGCATGGCTTGTGGTGATGGTCTTTGCGGATCTCATCGCCCCCTGTGATCCCCTGCTGCAGGATATGGCTGTTCGATTGCAGCCGCCCAGCGCCCAGCACTGGTTCGGCACTGACTCCTTAGGGCGGGATATTTTCAGCCGGGTACTGGTAGGAAGCCGTATCTCCATCGGCGCCGGCATCCAGTGCATTCTGATTGCCGCAGTAGTCGGCATGCTGATCGGCGGGCTCTCCGGCTATGTGGGCGGCATTTTAGACGATATCATTATGCGCATCGGGGAGCTGTTCACCTCGTTCCCTTCGATTATTTTGGCCATGGTGATCGCCTCGGCCATGGGGGCCAGCCTGTTTAACACCCTCTTGACCATGTGCATCGTCTGGTGGCCCAACTATGCCCGTGTCATGCGGGCCATGGTGATCCAGGTGAAGTCCAACGAGTACGTGGAAGCCAGCCGCTCTCTCGGGGCCTCCCGCCTGCGGATTTTTTTCAAGGAGATTCTCCCCAACAGCATCGGCTCGATCATCGTCCTGGCCACTGTGGATTTCGGCAACGCTATTTTACTCTTTGCCTCCCTGAGCTATATGGGCCTCGGTTCGCCGCCGCCGGCGCCGGAGTGGGGGGCGATGGTAAGCAACGGGGCGGAGCAGTTTTCCTACTGGTGGGTAGCCACCTTCCCGGGACTGGCGATCCTCAGTGTCTCCCTTGGGGCGAATTTTATCGGCGACGGTGTCCGGGACTATCTGGACCCGAAGCTGCGCAAGACCATCTCCTGATGGGGCAGAGCAAGAGAAGGGGGGAAAGCTATGGCAAGCAAGAAGCAAGACGCCGGCCGCGGAGAGGTGCTGCTGCAGATCGAGCACCTGAGTGTCGCCTTTCACACGGTGGAAGGCGTCCACAATGCGGTCCGTGATGTCAGCTATACCGTACAAAAGGGGGAGACCTTAGGCGTAGTGGGTGAGAGCGGCAGCGGCAAAAGCGTGACGGCGCTGTCCATCATGCGCTTGGTTCCCAATCCGCCGGGAGAGACCACCGGCGGCAAAATCCTCTTTGACAGCAGAGACCTCTTGTCCCTGCCTATGGAGGAGATCAACCGCATCCGGGGAAATGAGATCTCTATGATCTTTCAGGAGCCTATGACCAGTCTCAACCCCATCCACACCTGCGGCAGGCAGATTATGGAGCCGCTGCTGCTGCACAAGGGGTGTGGCAAGCAGGAGGCCCGGCAGCGGGCGCTGGAGATGATGCGTCTGGTGGGGATTCCCATTCCGGAGCAGCGGATCAAGGAGTATCCCCATCAGCTCTCCGGCGGCATGCGCCAGCGGGTGATGATCGCCATGGCGCTGATCTGCCAGCCAAAGCTCCTTATCGCCGACGAGCCCACCACGGCGCTGGATGTGACCATACAAGCGCAGATTTTGGAGCTGATGAAGCGGCTGAAGCGGGAGCTCAACTCCTCCATCATTATGATTACCCACGACCTCGGCGTGATTGCCGAGATGTGTGACCGGGTGGTGGTGATGTACGCGGGGCAGGTGGTGGAGATCAGCGAGATCGACGGACTCTTTGACCACCCCTACCACCCCTACACCGAGGGGCTGATTCAGTCTATCCCCACCATTCGCCCGGACCGGCCGAAGCTCTACTCCATCGAGGGGACGGTGCCCAACCCCTTTGCCATGCCCAAGGGCTGCAGCTTTGCGCCCCGGTGCCGGTATGCCAAGGACCTCTGCCGGGAAAAAAGTCCGGCGCTGGAGGATTTGGGCGGCGGACGGGCGGTGCGCTGCTGGTGCTGGCGGGATACAGGCAAAAGAAGCGCGGGAACAGAGGAAGGAGGAGAGGCACAGTGAGCAGACAGGCTGCAGAACAGGCCGCTGCCGGCACCCAGCGGCCGGAGGAACAGAAATGGATGCAGGTCAGCGGCCTGAAAAAGTACTTTCCCGCCGCCGGGAGCACCATCTTTAACCGCCGCTATGTGAAGGCGGTGGACGATGTCTCCTTTGATATCCGCCAGGGGGAGACCCTGGGCCTTGTGGGGGAGTCCGGCTGCGGCAAGAGCACCTTGGGGCGGACACTGATCCGCCTCTACCAGCCCACCGCGGGGGAGATCCTCTTTGACGGCAAGGATCTGGGCAGCCTCGGCGGCAGGGAGATGAAGGACATGCGCCGGCGGATGCAGTTTATCTTTCAGGACCCCAGCGCCAGCCTCAACCCCCGCAAAACCGTGCGGGACATTCTGATGGAGCCCTACCGTATTCACAACGTGGGCACGGAGAAGGAGCGGGAGGAGCGGGCGCGCTTTCTGATGGATCGGGTGGGGCTGGAGTCCTACTACTTCTCCCGCTACCCCCACGAGATGTCCGGCGGACAGAAGCAGCGGGTGGGCATTGCCCGGGCCCTGGCACTGCGGCCGGAGCTGATCGTCTGTGACGAGGCGGTCTCCGCCTTGGACGTCTCCATCCAGGCCCAGGTAATCAACCTCTTGGAGGAGCTGCAGGAGGAGTTTTCCCTCACCTACCTCTTTATCTCCCACAACCTGAGTATCGTCCACCACATCAGCGACCGGGTGGCGGTGATGTATTTGGGAAAGATCGTGGAGATAGGCCCCCACGACGCCATCTATGAGCGCCCCGCCCACCCCTACTCCCAGGCGCTGATTGCCGCCATTCCCAGCGGGGACCGCCGGGAGGACAGGGAGAGAATTCTGCTGACGGGGGACGTCCCCTCTCCGGTGAATCCCCCTGCCGGCTGCCGCTTCCACACCCGCTGCCAGCGCTGTGGAGCGATCTGCAGGCAGGAGACGCCGCCCCTGCGGGAGGTGGAGAAGGACCACTTCGCGGCCTGCCACTTCGTCGGCGGTTCGGCGGCAGCAGATCCAGAACAACAGATCACTGCTTCGGCAGAAAAATAAGAAACAGCAGGGAGGAATGATGCTATGCTGCAGCGCAAAAAGCTTTGTCAGGCTGCGGAATTTATGAAGAGCACGGAGATCGATCTGTGGGTGACACTGGCCCGGGAGAGTACCATGGCCCGGGATCCGGTGCTGCCTATGCTGGCGGACATGTACTTTTCCCGCTTGGCGGCGGTGATGGTGGAGAAGGGGGGGCGGGCCATCGCCATCGTCTCCTTTTTGGAGGAGGCCTCGGCAAAGCAGCTGGGCGTCTTTGATGAGGTCATCGCCTATTCGGGCAGCCGGGAGTTTTCCGACGCCTTCGGGGAATTTCTGGGGCGGGGCAGCCGTCAGACCATCGCGCTGAACTTTTCCAGGGACGATCCCGCCCAGGACGGCCTCAGCCACGGCAACTACCTGGCGTTTATGGATATGCTCGATCACCTGAACTTTCAGGGGAAGGTGGTGTCCTCCCAGCCGATCTTGGATGAGATCCGCTCTGTGAAAACCGAGGAGGAGGTGGAGCGGATCAAGGAGGCCATCCGCATCACCCAGCAGATCTTCGACGACGCCAAGGATTTTATTCGGGACGGCATCACGGAGAGGCAAATCTTTGACTTCTTTCAGGCCCGGGCCAAGGCTTACGGGGTGGAGCCCTCCTGGAGCATCGACCAGTGCCCGGGAGTGAAGGTGTCCCTTGACTCCCCCAGCGGCCACTGCGGCCCTACGGATATCCCTGCCCGGCGGGGCTCCCTGGTGTGTATCGACTTCGGCGTAGTCTACCAGGGCTACTGCTCCGACATGCAGCGCATGTACTACCTGCTGCGGGAGGGGGAGACCGATGCGCCGGAGCAGGCGAAAGAGGCCTTCCGCGTGGTCTGCGACACCATAGACGGCGCCCGGCGCTTCATGAAGCCCGGCGTCACCGGATTTGAGACGGACCGCCGGGCCCGGGCGTACCTCACGGGCTTTGGCTTCCAGGAGTGGCCCCACGGACTGGGCCATCAGGTGGGCACCTATGTCCACGACGGCGGGGCGCTGCTGTGCTTCCGCAAAAAGAGCAACGGACCGCTGATCGACAAGCCGCTGAAGGCGGGGAACGTCTTCGCAGTGGAGCCGGCCACCTATGTGGACGCGGGGTACCTCTGCGTGGAGGAGATGGTCTATGTCACCGAGGAGGGCGGGGTATTTCTGACCCAGCCCCAGTCGGAGCTCTATCTGCTGCCTTAACAGACACGGGACGCCCCTGTCCCCCGCCGCACAGGAGGGGCGTCCGAAAAAAGCAAGGGCCGCCAAGGCAATCTGCCTTGGCGGCCCTTGCTTTCTGCCGCAAGCCGCTGCGCCCGGGAAAGGACAGGCGCGGCAGCTGAGGTTTCCTCTCTATTTGGCGGGCAGGAGAGACAGCTACTTGGCCATGGCGAAGTCGTAGGCCTCCCGCAGCCAGCCCAGGAGCTCCTCGTCGATCTGCCCGGCCTCGGAGATCACCACGTGGTGGGTCCAGCGGTTGGGGTAGGGCTCCGTGGCCACGGCGATACGGGGGGAGGAGAGCCGGTAGGACAGGCCGATGGTCACAAGGATACAGACCTTGGGCCACTCCTTCCTGCGGCGGAGGGGCAGCGATGCGGCGGCGAAGAGGTGCCGGTTGTAGAAGCTGATCTGGCTCTTCTGCACCTTGACGGAGGCGTCGGGAAAGGCCGCCTCCAGCCGGGTGAACAGCGCCTGATACAGCTCCAGCTCCGCCCCGTGGCCGTCAAAGAAAAACAGCAGGTCGGAGAGGTAGTGGGGTGAGGTGTTCATAAGATGTCCTCCTTTCTATGTCATTTGGGAAAGCATACCATATTTTCCGGAGTTAGGGGAAGCAGCATACGATCTCAAGGGCTGTCATATCATACGCCGCCGTCTCCATCGACGGTGGAGAGCCCTTTTTGAAGGATTTGAATCAGACTTTGCAGGGGGGGATTATCCTGCATGGACTTATAATAAATACCAAAGGAGATAGGGGTTACCCCATCCACCGGTATCCGCGCAAGAAGGGACTCCGGGGGAAGAAAGAGATCCGGCAGGATGGAGATACCAAAGCCCGCCCGCACCAAGATAGATGCTGCCTCCGCTGATTCGCAGAAGTAAACCGACGAGGGGGAACGGCCGTCCATCAGCTGCCCCTGCAGCCGGGCTGCGTCCGCCTGCGTCCTGGCTGGGTCGATCAGTACCAGCTTTTCCTCTGCAAGGTCTTCTATTTTCACAGAGGAGCAGCCGGAGAGAGGATGGTCCGGTGCACAGACACAGACCACCCTTGCCCTGCCCAGTTCCCTGTAATGGGCGGAAATGCGTTTTGACTCCGGTTCCCGGAACCCGATGACCGCATCTACTTCGTCCTCCTCCAGCATCTGGTACAGGTGCTGGAAGGGAACTGCCTGCAGCTGGGGGTGGAGGTCGGGATATTGCTCTGACAGCCGTTTGAGAGCTGGTGGGAGGAGAGAGAGATTGGCGAAGCTGTAGCAGCCTAAGGAGAGTATATGAAATTCCGGCCCATAGGGGGTTTCAAAGCGCTTTTTTGCCCGGACAGCGATGCCGACGATGTGCTGTGCGTCATGGAGAAACAGCTTCCCCTCCTCCGTCAGCCGCACCCGCTTGCTGGTCCGGTGGAACAGTTTGACCCCTAATTCATCCTCCAAGGCGTTGATTTGGTGGCTCACCGCCGGCTGGGTCATGCGCAGCTGTTCTGCCGCTCTGGAAAAATTTAAATAGTTTGCTACCGCAAGGAAGCATTCCAGCTGTGTGGTATTCAAACAAAAATCCCCTCCTCTTCTTGGTGCAATTTTGTATAATGCGGAAGTTCAATAAAAATCTTTAATAGATGATAACAGATTTGAATTTTACATGCAACTATTTTTATGCTATAAAAGTAAACGCCTAAACTATTTGGGGCCAAACAAAATGGGGAGGTGAACCGCCGTGGAGGTAGATCGAAGTGTTATGATTCAGGAGAACCGGCAGATCAACATTCAGCTGGAGCTGCTGGGGAACCGTGCCATGGCCCAGAAGGGGCTGACAGCGATTCAAGCCCATGTGTTGCTGTATATTTTGGCCCATTCAGAGCGGGGGGTCTCCCTGACGGACATTCATCAGGAGTTTGGCTATTCCATGGCTGCCATGTCAGGACTGGTGAAGCGCCTGCGGGAGAAGGACTATGTGCGGGTGGAGCCCTGTGTAGAGGACGACCGGCGAAAAATTCTGTTTGGGACCCACAAGGGGGAGGAGGTCCGGGAGTTTTTGATCCGATCGATCTGCAGTGCCCAGGATCAGCTCTATTTCGGTTTTTCCCAAGAGGATCTGGCCACGCTGGACCGCCTGCAAAAGAAAATGCTGCGGAACCTCTCCGCACTGACGAAACATCATAGCAAGGAGGAATCCCAACCGTGAAACGAGTTATTCAGCAGCTGGGTGTCTACAAAAAGGACACCTTCCTGTGCATCGGCCTGACTGCACTGGAAGTGATAATGGATATCCTGCTGCCCTTTATTACCGCTCGGCTTTTGTCCGATGGGCTGGAGGCCAGACATTTACCGTCTGTATACCGCTACGGAGCCATTTTGGTGGCTTTGGCCCTGCTCAGCCTGATTTTCGGCGCCACGGCGGGCCGCTTTGCAGCCAGCGCCTCCTCCGGACTGGCCGCTAATCTGAGAGAGGCTATTTACGCCAATATTCAGACCTTTTCCTTTTCCAATATTGATAAGTTCAGCGTACCGGGGCTTGTGACCCGTATGACCACGGACATCACTAATGTACAGCAGGCATTCATGATGGTCATCCGTGTGGCGGTGCGTTCCCCGCTGACATTTATTTTCAGCTTTGCCATGTGTTTCTATATCAACCGGCCGCTGAGCTTGACATTTCTTATTGCGGTGGCCTTTTTGGTCGTGGTGATTGGAACCATCATGGTGGTCACCCTGCGGATCTTCAGCAAAGTGTTCCGCCAGTACGATGACCTAAATGCCAGCGTACAGGAAAATGTGTCCGCCATCCGGGTGGTAAAGGCTTTTGTCCGGGAGGATTATGAGGACAAGAAATTTGCAAAGGCCTCTAAAAAGCTTTACGATCTCTCTGTCAAGGCAGAAGGGCTGCTGGCTTTCAACAGTCCGGCCATGATGACTGCCGTCTATTTCTGCATCATCATGGTATCCTGGCTGGGGGCCCATTTCATTGTGGTGGACGGCACTCTGGGCACCACGGACCTGACCAGCCTGTACAGCTATATTATGTCCCTGCTTATGAGTCTGATGATGCTGTCCATGGTGATTGTGATGATCTCCATGTCCATGGCCAGCATCCGCCGGATCCGGGAAGTGCTGGACGAGGTGCCGGACCTCCACGATCCGGAGCATCCGGTCATGGAGGTAGCCGACGGGAGCATCGACTTTGACCATGTGAGCTTCTCCTACAAGCACGGCAGCGGCAAAAACGCCCTCAGCGACATTGATCTGCATATCAAGGCAGGTGAGACGATTGGTGTGATTGGCGGTACCGGCTCGGGTAAGAGCAGTCTGGTGAATCTGATCTGCCGGCTCTACGATGTGAACCAGGGAAGCGTAAAGGTGGGAGGCTTGGATGTGCGGCAGTACGACATGGAAGTGCTGCGTAATCAGGTCTCTGTGGTGCTGCAGAAGAATACTCTGTTTTCCGGCACCATCTTAGATAATCTGCGCTGGGGAAATCCCAACGCTACTGAGGAGGAGTGCAGGGAAGCCTGTGCGGCTGCCTGCGCGGATGAGTTCATTGACCGTTTTCCGGATGGCTATAACACCCGTATCGAGCGGGGCGGCAACAATGTGTCCGGTGGCCAGAAGCAGCGGCTGTGCATCGCCCGGGCCCTGCTGAAAAAGCCTAAAGTGCTGATTTTGGACGATTCTACTTCCGCTGTGGATACGGCGACCGATGCCAAGATCCGGAAGGCCTTTGCTGAGATGATTCCAGGAACGACGAAAATTATCATCGCCCAGCGGGTGTCCAGCGTGGAGCACGCCGACCGAATTTTGGTGCTGGACAATGGACATGTAAACGCCTTTGACACCCATAAGAACCTGCTGAAGACCAACGCCATCTACCAGGAGATTTATGAGTCCCAGGTCAAGGGCGGCGGCGACTTCGACCAACCCGCGTGAGAGGAGGCTGTACAGCTATGAATCCGAGAGGCGTGCAGAACGGCGGACCCGCCGTACTTAAGCGGGTTATCCGCTATATGCTCCACAATTATAAATATTTGTTTGTACTGGTTATTCTGTGCATCTTGATATCAGCGGTATGTACTGTAATAGGGGCCACCTTCCCGCAAACCCTGATCGACGACTATATTGTGCCTATGATCGACACAGGTTCTCAGGACTTCAGCGGCCTGTACCGTGATATCATCCAGCTGGTGTGCATTATGGGAGTGGGGGTGATCGCCTCCTTCTCCTACAACCGCATCATGGTTAATATAAGTCAGGGGACCCTGTGCCGCCTGAGGGAGGACCTGTTCCATAAGATGGAGTCCCTTCCCATCAAGTACTTTGACACCAATGCCCACGGCGACATCATGTCTGTGTACACCAACGATGTAGATACCCTGCGGCAGCTTTTGAGCCAGAGTATTCCCCAGGTCATCAACTCCGGCTTTTCCATGACGGCCACCCTTGTGACTATGCTGATTATGAGTCCTGCCCTGACCGTCATTTCCATTCTCACTGCTGTGGCCATGCTGACTGTTACAAAGAACTTTACCCGACTGTCCGGCCGGCACTTTATCAAACAGCAGAGGGCCCTTGGCGCGGTAGACGGCTTCATAGAGGAGATGCTGGACGGTCAGAAGGTAGTCAAGGTCTTCTGCCACGAGGAGGAGGCCAAGGCTGATTTCCACAAGGTCAATGAGGAGCTGCGCCAGAGTGCCAATATGGCTAACCGCTATGCCAACCTGCTTATGCCCATCAATATGAACATCGGCTGGCTGAGCTACGCTCTGGTGGCTATTGTGGGGGCTATTCTGGCGATTAACAACAATATGGCCGGGGTAACATTAGGCACGGTCATTACGTTTGTGGGGCTGAATAAGAGCTTTACTAACCCTATTGCTCAGGTAAGCATGCAGATTAACTTTGTGGTTACTGCCGCCGCCGGTGCCCAGCGTGTGTTTGATCTGATGGATCAAGTGCCTGAGAAGGATGAGGGCTATGTGGAGCTGGTCAATGCCAAAGAGGACGCCGACGGCCAGATGCACGAGTGTGCTGAGCGCACCAATGTCTGGGCATGGAAGCACCCTCACCACGACGGCACCACCACCTACACCAAGCTTCAGGGCAGCGTAGTTTTTGAAAATGTGGACTTCGGCTATGATCCGGGCAAGCTGGTCCTCCATGACATCAGCCTGTGGGCAAAGCCCGGACAGAAGATTGCCTTCGTGGGCGCCACCGGCGCGGGCAAAACCACGATCACCAACCTGATCAACCGCTTCTATGATATTGCCGACGGCAAGATCCGCTATGACGGTATCAACATCAGTAAGATCAAGAAGCCGGATCTGCGCCGGTCTCTGGGCATTGTGCTGCAGGATACCCACCTGTTTACCGGTACGGTGATGGAGAACATCCGCTACGGCAATTTGGAGGCCTCCGATGAGGAGTGCATCGCCGCCGCCCAGCTGGCCAATGCCGACAGCTTCATCCGCCGCCTCCCCGACGGCTATCAAACCATGCTCACAGGGGACGGGGCCAACCTCTCCCAGGGCCAGCGGCAGCTATTGGCCATCGCCCGGGCCGCCGTAGCCGATCCTCCGGTGTTGATCTTGGATGAGGCCACCTCCTCCATCGATACCCGTACCGAGAAACTGGTGCAGGACGGAATGGACGCTTTGATGACCGGGCGGACCACTTTCGTCATTGCCCACCGCCTCAGCACCGTGCGCAACTCCAACTGCATTATGGTGATGGAGCAGGGACGCATTATCGAGCGGGGCACCCACGACGAGCTTATCGAGAAGCAGGGCAAGTACTATCAGCTCTACACCGGCAACGCCATCAAGTCGTGATCGGTTCTGCCTGTTCCATAACAAGCAAGCAGCCCCGGCGCCGTACTCGGCGCCGGGGCTGCTGTGTTTTGTGAGCAGTGCGGCTCACGGTATCTATCTGCCGCGTTTTTTCTTGGCCGCGGATAGGGCCAGCTTCTGGAGGAGATAGCCTGCAAGAATCCATAGGGACATAACGGCGATCAGTTCCGCCACCGACAGAAGCGGGGCTTTATTGTAGTCGAAGAAGGCAAACTCCGTCTGTACAAAGAGATAGGAGGGAATTCCCAGCCGGAAAAAGCAGAGGAGGCCATAGCCGGCCAAAAGGACTGCCAGCAACCGGAGGAGCCCCACGCCCAACGGCGGCAGGGGCTGTCCGCGGCGCAGCTTTTTGCGCCCCATACCCCAAAATACGCTCCAGTGGAGGCCTATGTGGAGGGAGATAAGAAGGAAGCTCCAGTAGGCACAGGACAGATGGATTAAGCGGGCAGTTGAAATAGGGAGGGGGATGGAGAGAAAGGGCAGGGCGTACCGGGACATGGCGATGCCGCTGGCCATCTGGGCCAGCATGCTCACCAAGAGCAGCAGGACCACCGCCGCCTGCAGTACCCGGGGGGCCGTCCACCGTCCCCTTCCAAGTCCCCGGATCCATCCCCCGTTCAGCACGTGGTGGAGGATAAAGAGCACAAGGGCCGCAAGGCCCAGCCACTCGTGGACTACCTGCTCGGTGAGCATATAGGCCATCAGGGCCAGAAGATCGGCGGTCATCAGCACGTCTGCCGCGTGCCGCAGCAGAGCCTTACGTGCCATAGGGGTACCCACCGCCCTCCTGCTGTTCCCGGCGCAGCAGCTCTATGGTGCGCTCCACCCGCTTGAGCCACTCTGCAACCGACAGCTCCCACTGCGCCTCCTCCCCTCGATGGAGGGACAGAAGTGGGAGAAGATCGCAGCCGATGCAGTAGCGGGCCACGTCGGCGGCGATTTTCGCTCCGCCGCTGCCGCCATGGGTACAGAAGGGGATAATGCTTTTGTCCGTAGGCATGGCCTGATCGAGAAAGGAGGCTACCGGCGGCGCCATGGTACCGCACCAGTTGGGGGTTCCCAAAAAGATGGCCTCATACTGCGTCCAATCTGCTGAGAGGGGGCGCAGCGGAGGATAGACCTTCCCCTGCAGCTCCTCCCTGACCCGCTGAACGGTGGCGGCGTAGTCCGTGGGGTAGGGGACCTCCGGCCGGAGCTCCTGCAAATCGGCACCGGCAAGTTCGGCAATCAGCTCCGCTGCCCGGCGGGTGTTGCCGGACCAGGAGTAGAATAAAACTAAACTGTTCTTTATCATTGGTGTACCTCCCTGCATGGCGGCGATACTTTCAGTGAACTCCCGCACAGCTGTTCCAAGTGAAGGAAACGGTGGTGGCAGGATACCGCATCCGCCGTATCATTATTCCTTTACAGACAGGCCGGCGGCGCCATGCCCCGGCTGCCGACTTGGCCCATCCCAGCCTCCATTGTACCATAGGGGAAAAGAATAGTCCAATACCCTTGCCGGATGGTGTACCATGCCTAAAGCGTATCGCGGCGCTACAGGACCGCCTTGGCCTCCCGGACATAGTCCCGAAAGGCGCTGGCCGCCGAGTGGAACACCCGGTTTCGCTTCCATGCCAGCACATGGCCGGTGGTGCGCTCCGGCGCGAAGGGGCGAAAGCACAGCTGCTCTCCGCCCCGGATGGCGAAAGCGCCCCCTACGCACACGGCACAGCAGAGTCCCGCCTCCACCAGCAGCGCCGCGTTGTTGAGGAGTGTGTGCCCGGCGAAGACTTTCAACTGGTTCCATTCCAAGCCAAACCAGCTGGCGATGGCATCCTGCACGATCTCCCGCCGGGGGAGGCTCAGCGGGACGGAGAGCAGCTCCTCCCGGCCGATGGCCGTCTTCTCTGCCAGCGGGTGGTCCTGCCGCAGCAGCAGCCCCCAGGTCTCCCAGTAGGGCAGGCGGATATAGTCGTACTTGGCCGCCTCAATGGGCTCCAGCAGTACGCCGAAGTCTAACTCTCCACGGTCCAGCTTCTCCCAGATGTCGTCCCCGTCGGCGCTGTAGATTTCATAGCGCACCTCCGGGTGGCGCTGGGAGAATTCCCCCAGTACCTCCGGCAGCATCCGGGAGGCGCAGGACTCCACACACCCGAGAGATACAGTGCCGCTGAGTTGGCTGCCCTGCTCCGACAGGTCCCGGCGGGTCTTGTCCATCAGGGAAAGGATCTCCTCCGCCCGCTGCTGAAAGAGAACTCCGGCGTCGGTGAGGGTTACCTGCCGCCTGCCGCGGATGAGCAGGGGGGTCCCCAGCATCTCCTCCAGGTCTGTCAGCTGGCGGCTGACGGTGGGCTGTGTAACATGGAGCTGCTCGGCGGCCCGGGTGATGTTTCCCGTTTTCGCCACCGCCAAAAAGTGCTCCAGCAATCGCAGATCCAAAGCTCTCGCCTCCTTTTTTGGCCCGATGTATGCTAACGCTATTATCCAACAGCTTGTAGGAGGAAGTCAAGTCTCTCTCTTCCTTACCATGCAAAACGGGTATGATGGATAATCCGACACAGGTATTTTACTTTTTGCCGCCGGAGCCTTACAATAGAGAAAAAGAATCTGCAGTCGGAGAGGCAGCGAGAGCCGGCGGGCGGGCGCTGCGCAGATCGATAACAGGGAAATCCGCCGCGCTTTTGGAATAAGGAGGCATTTTTATGGAATACCGCAAGCTTCCCCACGGGGAGGAGCAGATCAGTGTCATCGGCATAGGGAGCAGCTCCATCGGTATGGCCGGGGAGAAGGAGATCGAGGCCACAATGGCGATGGCGCTGGAGGAGGGAGTCAACTTTTTTGACATGGCCTCGGCGGACGCGGCCCCCTTTGCCGCCTACGGCAGGGCCATGGCCGGCGCCCGGGACAAGGTGTACTTTCAGATCCACTTCGGCGCCGACTATCGAAGCGGCAAATACGGCTGGACTACCCGTCTGGACACCATTAAGCGCTCGGTGGACTGGCAGCTCAAGGCGCTGGGAACGGACTACATCGACTTTGGCTTCCTCCACTGCTTAGACGAGGCGGCGGACCTTAAAAAGGTGGTGGACGGCGGCGTGCTGGACTATATCCGGCAGCTCCAGCGCCAGGGGGTCGTGCGGCACATCGGCCTCAGCTCCCACACCCCCAGCGTGGTGAACCAGGTGCTGGACATGGGGGTCATCGACCTCTTGATGTTCAGCATCAACCCCGGCTACGACTACCACCACGGGGACTACGCCATCGGCGGCGCGGCGGAGCGCATGGACCTCTACCGCCGCTGCGAGAAGGAGGGGGTGGGCATCTCGGTGATGAAGGCCTTCAGCGGCGGCCAGCTCTTGGACCGGAAGACATCTCCCTTCGGCAAGGCCCTCACCGAGTACCAGTGCATCCAGTATGCCCTCGACAGGCCCGGCGTGCTCACCGTGCTGCCCGGCGTCCGAGACCGGCAGGACCTCAGGCGGATCCTCGGCTTTTTCACCGCCTCCCCGGAGGAGCGGGACTACTCGGTCCTTGGCACCTTCACCCCGCAGGACGCCGCCGGCGCGTGTGTCTACTGCAACCACTGTCAGCCCTGTCCGGCGGGGCTGGACGTGGGCCTCATCAACAAGTACTACGACCTGTCCCGGGCGGGGGACACCCTGGCCAGAGACCACTACCAGCAGCTAAGGAAGCACGCGGAGGACTGCATCCAGTGCGGCCACTGCGACAGCCGCTGCCCCTTCCATGTGGTGCAGACCAAGCGGATGGAGGAGATCCGTACGTACTTTGGCCGGTAGGACAGGCGGCGAGCATAGCTGGAAAACCACCAAACGGAAGAGAAAAGGGCGGCGTGAAACCATCGGTTTCACGCCGCCCTTTTTCACCGGCAAAGCCCTCCTCAGGCTTTCTCCACCGGGAGCCAGATCTCGCAGTAGTAGTCCGCGTCGTCGATGCCGCTGCCGAACTGGCTGGCGTCGCTGTAGAGCTCCACATTGATGCCGGCGGCGATGCGGTAGTCGGTGCAGGCGGGGAGCCACTGGGAGAAGATCTCCCGGTTCAGCGCCTGCAGAGTCTCTGGCATGGGCCCTCTGCAGGGGAACACCGCCCAGGTGTGGGCGGGGATGGTGTGGGTGACAAAGCCCTCCGGCACCTCTGCGGCGGGGTCGTAGTTATCCGCGATCAGGTAGGTGAACTCACTGCCGCCCATGCTCTCATCGATGTTGATGCCGTACATGCCCTTGACCGTCCTGCCGCCCCCGGCGGCAAAGTGCTCCCGCCAGAACTGGGGGACCGCAGTCCCCGCCTCCTCGTATTTGAAGGTCCTCTCCCGGCACAGCACTGTGAATGCGTCCTTCTTTACCATTTTGCAATCCATGTTTTGACCACCTTCCAATCGGATTTTCAGCTTCAGCGGAGCAAAGGACCGGACCGCGCCTCCGCTCTTGCGCAATGCGGCGGGTGTGACGCCATGGAAGCGGGTGAAGGCCTTGGTAAAGCTGTCCGGGGAGTCGTAGCCGAAGTCCATAGCGATATCGATGATCCGCCGGGAGGTGGTGAGGACCTCGATCCCCGCCAGGGAGAGCCGCCGCTGGCGGATATAGTCCCCCACCGTCATGCCGCACAGCATGGCGAAGCCCCGCTGAAAATAGAAGGGGGACGCGGCCGCCTGCCGTGCGACGTCCTGAATGGTCAGCTCCTCCCGCAGATTGGCCTCTATGTACCGGATCGCCTCCCGGATGCTCTCTGCCCAATCCATGTGCCGCACCGTCCTTTCTGTCCCTATGGTAAGGCAAAACCGTCGGCTTGGCCCGACGGATTGTGCTCGATTTTGTCCTGTCCCGTCCGCCGGGACGAAGAAGGCCCGCGGCAGCTGCCGCGGGCCCTCCGCTGCTCCTTTGCCCTCAGTCCTCCTTCGTGAGGAGGAGCCCCCGCTCCCCGATGTCCAAGGAGCCGTCCATCAGGGAGATAAAGGGGGAGAATTCCGCGCTTTCTCCCTCGTAGGTCAGGCGGATGGTGGCGTCGGGGAAGATGTCGCTGGCGTTGCACTGGAGGATAAAGGACCGGCAGTCCCCGTCCTCATAGACAAGGACGGCCGCGGAGGTCTCGATATCGTTGTAGTACAGCTCCAGCGCCATGCCGCCGTAGCGGGGGATCACCAGATAGTAGTCCCCGGCGGAGAAGTAGTGGATGGGGGGATCGCCGTCCAAATACGCCTCCCGGTAGAAGTCATAGTCCGTCATCTTTAGATAGCCCAGGTGGGCCACGGCGTAGAGCTGCCCCTCTGAAAAGGGAATCCGCTCCCCCTTGGAGGGCTCCTCCCCGGAGGACTCCGCCGGGAGACCAAGAGCCTGCTCCTGCTGCTGGCCGGGGTCCTCCACCGCCGGCGAAGAGCAGGCAGCGAGCAGCAGGCAGAGCAGGGAAAGGACAAGGGATACTCGTCTCATAGGCGCACCTCCCAAATATCGCAGGGTCTATGTTCTGCCGCGGCGAAACGACAGCGGTCTTTGTCCCTATTGTAGCCCATGGGCCCCGCTTTTACAACGGCATCTGCAGAAAAACGGGGATTACAGCCGCAGACCGCGGCAGCGGTCAAAGCAGGCGAAGATCTCCTGCCGCCGGGGCCGGGCGAGAAAGGGGACGGCGGAACGGCTCTCACACAGGGCCTCCAGCCCCTCCTGCTCCAGCACTGTCTCCAAGGCGTCCACCACCTGCCGGAGGGGGCGCTTTCCGTTTAGCAGATGCCGCTGGGCGTAGAGGAGGCAGTACCCCAAAGCGGCGGACTGCTCGCCGTCCATGAGCTGCTCCACATACCGCAGGTCGATAGTCTCCCGGTTCAGGGAGACCCCGTCCCGGCCCATGCTCTTGAGCTTCACCCGCTCCCCCTCCCGGAACTCCGGGGAGGCCTTGGGACAGCGGTCAAACCGGGACGCCGCCGCCGGGGGCAGGGGGGTGCTGTGGAGGGGGAAGGCCGCCGCCTCTTTTTTGGCCGGAGCGGTGATGTCCCTTGGTACATACCGGTCCATCTGGATGATGTGGTCGGCAACGTGGAAGAAGGCACCCGAGCTCCCCGCCACCAGGACGGTGGAGACGCCGCAGCGGTCGTAGAGCTCCCGCACCCGGTCGAGAAAGGGGGTGATGGGCTCCATATCCCGGTGGATCACCCGCTGCATCAGCTCGTCCCGGACCATGAAGTTGGTGGCGCTGGTGTCCTCGTCCATGAGGAGCAGGGAGGTCCCCGCCTCCATGGCCTCCACCACATTGGCCGCCTGGGAGGTGGAGCCGCTGGCGTCCTCGGTGGTGAAGCGGACGGTGTCCTTGCCGTTGGGCAGATCATTGATGAACATGGATATGTCAGTCTGCTGGATGCTCCGCCCGTCCTCCGAGCGGATTTTGACGGCGGTGTCGTCGGTGATGACGTACTCCCGTCCGTCCCCGGCGATGTGGTTGTACACCCCCAGCTCCAGGGCCTTCAGCAGGGTGGACTTGCCGTGGTAGCCGCCGCCGACGATCAGGGTGATCCCCTTAGGGATCCCCATTCCCCGCAGCCTCCCCCGGTGGGGGAGGTCCAGCGTCACCGCCAGCTCCTCCGGCGCGCGGAAGGTCACCGCCCCCCTCATGGGCCGCTGGGAGATCCCGCTCTCCCGGGGCAGGACGCTGCCGTCGGCCACAAAGGCGCACAGGCCCAGCGCGGGCAGTTTCTCCCGGATGAACTGCTGGTCCTCCGCCAGGTCGGCGATAGACTGCAGCCTCTTGGCGTCTAAGTTTCGATAGAGAAGAGCGCTCTCCACGCACCGGGGCAGCAGGTCGAAGAGAATCTTCTCCAGCTCCCGGGCGTTAATGGTCCGCCCGTTGGCGGGAAAGCCCACCTCCAGCCGCAGGAGGATATCCCCCGTTTTTGGATAGAGGGCACAGGCGGTGCGCTCCAGCACCTCCTGACCGCAGCGGCTGAGGGAGATCAGTCCGCTGTGACCCGAGCCCTTGGCCTGAAAGGAGGCCTGCCCCGCCTGCCGGCCAAACTGTCTGGTCAGCTCGTCCTGCAGGGCGACGCGCTGGCAGGGCAGGCGGTAGAGGGAGGGCGGGAAAGCCGCCGTCCTCCCGCTGACGCGGATGCTCAGCTTGGAGGGGGCGGCGAAGGGGTCCCCCTGTACGTGGTCGATGGACAGCACATAATTGGGAAATTGGTAGGTCCCCCTGGTGTCCTTGTAGGCGGGATAGCCCCGCCGGTCGATGCGGCGGAGCAGGTCTCTTAACTCCATAGATGTCTGCATAGGATCAGTCCTCCGAACAGCCCCCACTCCTCCCGCGGGCAGGGCGGGGAAGACGGGGGAGAATTTTCAGTTGATAGGTCTCTTTGCCCATAGGCCATTTTTCCGCCCCTGTCAAAGGATTTTTACAGGGGCCGCAGAGGGGGCTGGAAGGGAGTCCGTCCTCCCGCCGCCGCGGCCTTTTGCCGGCGAGCCGCGCGTCTCTGCACTGGGGGCTTTGCCAGCGCTGGGGGCGGAAAAGGCCAATCCCTCAGCCCAGCTGGTAGACGCGGATTAGACGCCTGCTGGACTGCTCGGTCAGGATGCAGACGGAGCGCTCCGGGCCGGGCCATACGGCGCACATCTCCCCTGCCAGCCGGTGGCGGGAGAGGAGCGCCAGATCGGGAGAGTAGCACTCCCAGCAGGCGCCGTATTTTACCCAGAGCCGGTTGTCTCCATCCACCACCGGGCTCTCAAAGCCGTCCCTGCGCCGCAGCTCCCGGCGGACCTGAAAGGTGCCGGCGTCGATGGCGGTGAGGCCGGACTGGAAGCCGGCGGCATAGAGGAGAGAGCCGTCTGGCGAGAGGACGATGTGGGACATATAGGGCACGGGGACGCGGCCGCTCTCCTGTAAAGCAGGGGTCAAGCGGCAGAGCGCTGCGTCCACGTGATAGCCGTTGTTCAGCAGCAGGTAGGGAGTGTCTCCCAGCACGTAAAACGCCTCACAGGGGGCGGGAATCAGGCGGCTGGATCGCTCTCTGCCGTCAAAATCCAAGTGGAAAAGCCCCGCCTCCAGAGAGGGGGGAGCGCCGTAGAGCGCCCAAAAGTAGATGCCCTGCCGGCGGACGGCGGTGATAAAGCGGCAGTCCCCAGGGCGCACCCAGCGCAGGGCTCCGGAGGCGTCATAGCGGCACAAAGCGGCAGGGCAGACGGTTTTTGGCGGACCGTCCGTGAGGTCCTGCGTCTCAAGGGTCTGGGCCAGAAAGCCGCCGTCCGGCAGAGGGGTGAGGAGGGCCCGGGCGGGGACTCCCTCCAGCTCCAGGGCCAGCGGCGTGGGGAGGAGCCCCACCGTGTCGGACAAAATAACGGTCTGATAGGGCGCTGTGACATGGCCGGATGTAGCATACCTGTCCCCATAGACGATCAGCCTGTCGTCCCACTGGGTGTAGTGCAGCTCAGAGGGCAGGACGCCCTCCGGCAGCGGCAGGTGCTGGTCCTCCGCGGGGGACAGCGCCAAGGTGCCGTCCCCGGCGGGGCGGCCCCAAAAGCCGCCGTGTGTATGGTGGCCGATCACATCCCCCGCCCTGCAGTGCAAAAAGGCGGCTGTCTCCTCGTCCGCATACCGCAGCGGCCGAAGGAGAACCACATAGCGGCCGCCGGCATCATGGCCCGGCATCAGCTTGGAGGGGGCGTCGCCGAGGGGGATAGCCGTCAGCCCTGCAATCTCCTGAATGACACGGGAGCGGCAGCGGTTTTTGACCTTAGGGACCGCCGGGTGCTCTGCGAGCCAGGCCTCCAGCGCCGCGCCGTCGGCACGGACGAAGGAGAGGCCGTCCAAAAGATCCCAGCGGGCATGGAGGGGCGCCCCCAGCAGGTCCCCCAGAATCAACAGCTTTTCCTCCTGATTCTGGGAGGAAAAGAGCCGCTTCAGCTTTGGCGCGGTTTCCGGCGGGAGGCCCAGCGCCTCGCAGAAGCGGCCGGGAGCGCCCGAGGAGACATGGTCACGGACCGGATCCGCTATATAGTAGGCCAGCTGCCTGCCCTCCCGAAAGAGGGTGAGATCCAGCACGTCCCCATCGAACAGGGATACCGCCAGCACGGCGCAGCCTAACTCCCGGGAGAGCCGTCTGGCTATCCCATTCAGGGCGCGAAAGCCCGTCTCCCCCAGGCAGGCGGTGACAAAGCGGCGGGACCGGCGGCCAACCGCCGCCCCGGGAAGGGCGCTGCGGACGGCCTCCTCCCCGGCACCCAAAATCTGCAGGTTATATGCGCTGGTCCCCATGGCAGAACCCTCCTTCGGCGCTTTTTCAGCTGCTGTTATCCTATCATAGAGAAGGGGGGACGCGCAACTCCCGCCGCGGTTTCTTTCGGCTTTTGCGTACATTTTCCCCGCCGTCTCCATGATAAATTCACAATTCCATGGTATACTCCCCTTGGTGATTGCAAATGAAACACATTTTTGTCATAGAGGACGAGCCGGACATTCAGGAGCTGCTCTGC
>CAJFUI010000052.1 GCA_904420145.1 uncultured Oscillospiraceae bacterium | reverse complement strand
GGTGCGGCCCGCTTTTCAGATGGCGGTGGACGATGATTTGATACGCAAAAATCCGTTTGAGTTCCAGCTTGCAACCGTCATTGTCAATGACAGTGTGACACGGGAGGCAATCACCAGAAAGCAGGAACGGGCATTTTTGGAGTTCGTCAAGAACGACAAGCATTTTAGCCGCTACTACGAGGGCATTTATATCCTGTTCAAAACGGGGCTTCGTATTTCCGAGTTTGTGGGGCTGACGCTGGCCGACTTGGATATGAAAAACAGGACGATAACCGTTGACCATCAGTTACAGCGCACCAGCAAGATGGAGTATGTTATCGAGGCTACAAAGACCACCAGCGGGACGAGGGTGCTTCCCATGACCGACGACGTGTATGCCTGTTTTGAGCGCATCATCGCCAACCGAAAGACCCCCAAGGTGGAGCCGATAATCGGCGGTAAATGGGGCTTTCTGTATCTGGACAAGAACGGTATGCCCATGGTAGCTTTGCACTGGGAAAAGTATTTCCAGCACATCTGCCAGAAGTACAACAGCATTTACAAGGTGCAAATGCCCAAGGTTACGCCCCACGTCTGCCGTCACACTTACTGCTCCAACATGGCGAAAAGCGGCATGAACCCCAAGACCCTGCAATACTTGATGGGCCACTCCGACATAGGCGTTACGCTGAACACCTATACCCACATCGGCTTTGATGACGCACAAAAGGAGTTGAAACGGGTGGTAAACGCCGAGTAGTAAAACCACAAAACAGCCCCCCTTTTACTACTCCATTTACTACTTTTGCCGGGGAAACAGTGCGAATTTACACCAGAATATGCCGGATAAACAAGCAGGAAGCAAGCGGGAAACAAGGCGAAAACCTCGAAATATCAACACTTTCAAGGAGTTTTGACAGGTGATTAAAATACTGTTCGTGTGCCACGGCAATATTTGCCGCAGCCCTATGGCTGAGTTTATCATGAAGGATCTGGCGAAGAAGGCCGGACTGGAGGACCAACTTCAGATCGCCTCAGCGGCCACCAGCACGGAGGAGATCGGGAATCCGGTATACCCGCCGGCCCGGCGGAAGCTGCAGGAGCTGGGCATCGACTGCGCCGGCAAGACGGCCCGCCGCCTGACGGCGGAGGACTACGGCCGCTGTGACCTGCTGATCGGCATGGACCAGGCGAACCTGCGGAATATGCGCCGCATCTGCGGCGGGGATCCGGAGGGAAAGGTCCATCTGCTGATGGAGTTTGCCGGCCGCCCCCAACAGGAGGTGGCAGATCCCTGGTACACCGGGGACTTTGACCGGGCCTGTGGGGACATCCTCACCGGCTGTCAGGCGCTGCTGGAGGAAATTCGACAGCACCGGGGGGAGCTTCGACGGTAATCCCTCGTTTTTGCAGAAAAATTTTGGTATATTTTGGATTGACAACCGCTGTTTTTTCCCATACACTAAATGATATAAATAGACTGTTGTCAATAGGAGGTATACCACTGTGAATTTGACAGAGGCTTCGGAGATCTGCAAAGTGCTCAGCGATCCCCACAGACTGCGGATTATGCGGCGGCTGGTGGACGGTGAGCAGTGCGCCGGAGAGCTGCTGAAGGAATTTACCATCAGCCAGCCCACCATGTCCCACCACATGAAGACCTTGGCGGAGAGCGGCCTTGTGACCGAGCGGAAGGCGGGCAAGCGCACCTACTACCGCATCAACCGCCGCACATGGGATGAGTTTATGCTGGTGCTGGACACCATCAGCAACGAGACCTACTGGAACAATGTGGACATAGCGAAAACTGCCGCAAAATGCTGAGCGCCTTTTGCGGCAGTTTCTTTTTGCTCTGCAAAGGCACAGTAAAATTGGCCATGTACCGCTTTCAGCCCATGAAGTTTTTTGCCTAAGTCTGTGGGCGGCTTAGCGGGAGACAGGGCGGGATTTCTCCCCAAAAGCAACAGGGCGGAGGGAAGGGCTGATACAGCCCTTCCCTCCGCCCGTTTCATCGGTTCAGGGGGATCAATATTGACTCAAATGCTCCCGATACAGCCCCTCGGCGGTCTCCCGCAGGGCGGCGAGACAGGCGTCATAGGCGGCGAGCAGGGCCTCCGCCTCCTCCGTCAGCGCCGCACCGCCGCCGTGGCGGCCGCCGGTAGAGGAGCGCACCAGGGGAAAGCCCAGCTTTCCCTCCGCCTGCTTCACCGCGTTCCACGCCCGGGAGTAGGGGATATCCATGGCCATGGCCGCGGCGCGCAGGGAGTGGAGCGTATCAATTCTGCGGAGCAGGGCGGCGATGTCGGTGCCAGAGGGCTTCTCATCCGCAAAGAGCCGGAGCGTAAGGGAGAGACGCAGGTTGCCTTTCACGCGGACCTCCTCTCCCGCTCAGGGCTTCAGGGCCTTTACCCAGCCAGCGTACTTGGATAGATTGGCATCCCGCTGGGCCTTGTCGGCCCCCTTGGTGAGGACGTAGACCTTGATCTTGGGCTCGGTGCCCGAGGGGCGGACGATGACGCTGGTGCCATCGGCGAGCTCGAAGCGCAGCACGTTGGAGCCGGAGAGCTCCATGGCGCCCTTTGCACCGGTGGCGCAGTCCACCACGCTGCCGTCCTGATAGTCCTTAAACTGCAACACGGCCACCCCGGCGATCTCCTGCGGGGGTGTCTCGCGGAGAGTCTTCATCAGCTTGGCCATATCGCTGAGACCGTCGAGGCCGGGCATGACCAGGTTGTGGGTCTGTTCGCCATAATAGCCATGCTTGACGAAGAGGGCGTCCAGGGCGTCCAGTACGCTCATGCCCTTTCCGGCGTAGTAGGCGGCCATCTCCGTCAGCAGCAGGGAGGCGGTGACGGCGTCCTTGTCCCGGACGAAGTCCCCCAGCATATAGCCGTAGCTCTCCTCATAGGAGAACACCACCTTGCCCTCGCCGGCGGCCTCTAAGGCGTTCTTCTTCTCCGCCATGAACTTAAAACCGGTGAAGGTGTCGAAGCAGCGGACGCCGTAGCTCTCCGCCACGGCCCGGGCCATATCGGTGGTGACGATGGTCTTGAGGGCCACGGCGTTGCCGGGCAGCTTGCCGGTGCGCTTCATGGCGCCCAGCAGGTAGTCAAGGAGCAGCACGCCGGTCTGGTTGCCGGTGACCGTCTGGTAGACGCCGCCGCGGTCCCGGACCATGATGCCCACCCGGTCGCTGTCCGGGTCGGTGCCAAGGAGGAAGTCCACATCCTTCTCCTTGGCCAGCTCCACGGCCAAGGCAAAGCCCTCGGGGTTCTCCGGATTGGGGGAGACCACGGTGGGGAAATTGCCGTCGATGACCATCTGCTCCGGCACGCAGTAGAGATGGCGGATGCCGGCGCGCTGCAGGGCCTCGGGCACCAGCTTGTAGCCGCAGCCGTGGAAGGGGGTGTAGACCAGGGCAAAGGTGTCGGCCACAGCAGGGATCACGTCGGGGTCAGTGACCTGAGCCATGACGTTGGCCATAAAGCGGCGGTCCGTATCCTCGCCGATGATCTCAATGAGGCCCTGGGAGAGGGCGGTATCGTAGTCCATGGTCTTAGGGCCGGTGAAGATGTCCAGTTCCTCCATCTTTTTGGCGATGGCAGCGGCGTGGTGGGGGGGCAGCTGGGCGCCGTCCTCCCAGTAGACCTTGTAGCCGTTGTACTCCTTGGGGTTGTGGCTGGCGGTGACG
>CAJFUI010000051.1 GCA_904420145.1 uncultured Oscillospiraceae bacterium | reverse complement strand
GCCGTACTCCTTCATGAGGGCCAGGGCGTTCTCCTGCTGGAAGAAGGGGTGGAGCTCCACCTGGTTGACAGCGGGCTTAACCTCCACTGTCTCACACAGGTCGGTCAGGCGGTTGGGGTAGAAGTTGCACACGCCGATGGCCCGCAGCTTACCGGCCTTGTATGCCTCCTCCATGGCCCGGTAGGCGCCGACATAATCGCCCATGGGCTGGTGGATCAGGTACAGATCGATATAGTTGAGCCCCAGCTTCTTCAGAGAGGTTTCAATGGCCTGCTTGGCACCCTCGTAGCTGGCGTCCTGGACCCACAGCTTGGTGGTGATGAACAGCTCGCCCCGGGGCACGCCGCACTTGGCGATGGCCTTGCCCACGGCCTCCTCGTTCATGTAAGCCGCCGCCGTATCAATCAGGCGGTAGCCCAGCTCCAGCGCTTGGCTGACGCAGCGCTCACATTCTGCGCCGTTTGGAAGCTGAAAGGTCCCATACCCTATCATAGGCATCCCCACGCCGTTTCGCAGGGTGCTGTATTCCATGGCCGTTCCCCCATTATCTCACAGGTTTCTGAAGCTATTGTAGAGCACAGCTCCGGAAAAGTACAATGCCGATTTGTAAAGCTGCTATACATCAAACGCATACTAAGCACTTGAAAAACGGCAGAGGCTGTGATATCCTCCTATTAAAAACACACGGGAGGCGATCCGATGCTGGAGATCTGCCAGCTGCAGCAGCTGCTGTCTGTGGCTGAATACGGGACACTGTCCGCTGCGGCGGAGGCCATCCATTTGTCCCAGCCGTCTCTGAGCCGGTCCATGAAAAAAATAGAGGAGGACCTCCGCGTCACCCTCTTTGACCGGCAGAAAAATAAAATCACACTGAACGAAAACGGGCAGCTGGCGGTGGAGTGTGCACGCAAGGTCCTCGATCAGCTGCAGCAGATGGAAAGCCAGGTCCGCTCCTTCGACCGCAGCCGGCGTACCATTTTGGTGGGCTCCTGCGCGCCGGCGCCCCTCTGGACTATTATCCCAGCCCTCTCCGACCTGTATCCTGATATGACTATCTCCTCTGAGCTGCGGGACAGCGAGGTGCTGCTCCGCGGCCTGCGGGAGGGGATATACCAGTTGATCGTTCTCCCCTGCCAGATGGAGGAGCCTGACCTTTCCTGCGTCAAGTATGAGGAGGAGCATCTGTTTTTCTCCCTCCCCCCGGCACACCCCCTGTCCGGGTGCAGCGCCCTGCACCTATCGGACATGAACGGGGAGACCATGCTGCTTCGGAACCGTCTGGGCTTTTGGAACAGCGTCACCGGCGGTAAGATGGCGGATACGCGGTTCCTTGTCCAGGAGGACTTCGCCTTTAACGAACTGGTCAAGTCCTCTGCCCTGCCCTGCTTTACCTCTGATTTAGCAATCAGGCGGGAAGGAACACCGCCGAACCGGGTAAACATTCCGATTCTGGATGAGGAGGCCAACGTCACGTACTACTGCCTGTACCGGCCGGAGGAGCAGCAGGACTTAAGCGGCTTTTTCCAATCCCTCCGCAGCGAGGCCTGATCTGCCGCCGGCCTCCGGAGGGAGGAGGAGAGGCCGGTCCCCTCCCGTTTTAGGGAGGAGGGAATTTCGCCCCGCTCTCTAAAACCAATGTCAAGAAATTCCGACAGAATTTTTCTCCAGTGGCCTTGCATTTCGCCGCAAGGCCAGCTATACTGAGTCTGCCTGACAGGTTAATTCTTTGTAAATACTCTGTAAGGAGAACTGCCATGCCTACTGTACGTACGGCCCGCTCCGCCCGAGCGGCCGCGGCCTTCGCCGCATCTCATCAGGTGCTGTATGCAGTGCTGCTGTCTCTGTTTTTGAACTTAGTTTTAGAGAGCCTTTGCCGCCGCTCCTGGAGCGGCGGGGTGCGTTTTCTTTGGAACGCACCCCTTCCCTTTCTTTACGGCACCGGTGTCATTTTGTTGACCATCTCTGTGTCGTATCTGTTTCGCCGCCGTTGGTTTTTCGTGCTGCTGGTGTCCTCCTTGTGGCTGACGCTCGGTGTTGTGCAGTGCGTGCTCAAGGGGTTCCGGGTGACGCCGCTGACGGCGGTGGACTTTTCCCTGATCTTCTCAGTATTCAGCATTCTCCACGTCTACTTGAACCCCTTTGAGATCATCCTGATCGTCCTGGCGGTCCTTGCGGTGCTGGCCGGTCTGGTGCTGGCCTTTTTAAAGCTGCCTAAGACGGCGCCGGTGGACTATGTGCGCACCGGCATCGGCTGTATTGCCGCCAGCCTGTTTGTCTGGAGCACTACAGCGCTCTTTACCAATACCGGCATTCTTTCCACCCAGTTTGAAAGCCTCCCCGACGCTTACAACGACTACGGCTTTGTCTACTGCTTCTGCACCAGTATTTTCGACCGGGGCATCGAGAAACCGGAGGACTACTCCTCCGAGGAGGTGGATACAGTGGTAGGGGATTTGGACGAGGAGAGCAATCTGCTGCCAGCCGCAGAAGGGAAAAAGCCGAACATTGTGGTGGTACAGTTAGAGTCCTTCTTCGATGTCAACAATCTCTCCGGGGTGTATTACTCCCGAAACCCTGTTCTCAACTTTAACCGCCTGCAGGAGACCTGTTCCACCGGCTTCCTCACCGTCCCCTCCATCGGAGGCGGCACGGCCAACAGCGAATTTGAGGTGATCTCCGGCATGAGCTTGGACTATTTCGGAACCGGAGAATATCCGTATGAGACCATACTCCAGTCCAATGTCTGTGAGTCGGTGAACTATATTCTCAAGGAGGAGGGCTACGTCTGCCACGCCATCCACAACCACACGGCCACCTTCTACGACCGCAACAAGGTCTACGCCAACCTGGGCTTTGACACCTTCACCTCCATTGAGTATATGGAGCATGTAAAGCGCAATGCCCTCGGGTGGGCCAAGGACTCTATCCTCACCGAGGAGATTCTCAGGGCTTTGGACACCACGCCGGGACAGGATCTGGTTTACACCGTCTCTGTCCAGCCCCACGGCAAATACCCCACCGAAGTCATTGATCCAGATCAATCCATTGAGGTCACCGGCGTGCCGGAGGGCATCCATCCGGTGAGCTTTGCCTACTATATCAACCAAATCTATGAAACTGACGCCTTTATCGGCCAGCTGGTCACCGCCTTAGAGGAGCGGGATGAGCCCACAGTGCTGGTGCTCTTCGGCGACCACCTGCCCAACTTTGAGCTGACCGAGGACATGCTCACCGAGGGCGGTCTGCTCCAAACCGAGTACATCATCTGGAGCAACATTGGACTCGAGAAGGAGGACAAGGATTTAGAGGCCTACCAGCTGATGGCGGAGGTGGCAGACCGTCTGGATTACCACAATGGCGTTTTGATCCGCCTGCACCAGGAGCGGGAGAGCAACCCCACCTACCAGGAGGATTTGGAGATTTTAGAGTACGACATCCTCTACGGCAATCACTACGCCTACGAGGGGGTGCTGCCCTTCGAGCCCACCAAGCTGCAGATGGGGGTGGTGCCGATTAAGGTCCAGCGGGCAGAAAATCTCCACGATGAGGTCTATGTCACCGGAGAACACTTTACCGAGAGCAGCCGTATCTCCATCAACGGTATCCTCCGAAATGACACCATCTACATCAACAGCAGCACCCTTCTGCTTCCCGATGCCGTGCTGGAGCCCTTGGACGCAGTTTCTGTGGTGCAGATCACCGACGAGGGGGAGGCCCTAAGCCGTTCCAACCAATACACCTATATTGGCAGCTGAAAAGGCCCGTCTCATTGCCGCGGCATCCAGCAGAAGAAAAAAGCCGTCTGTATCAGAATTGATACAGACGGCTTTTTAGGTAAGCCTGCCATCGCTGAGGCGGCAGCGCCTCACGGCTCTGCCGCCAGGTCTCCGGCCAACCGGCCGGTGACATAGGGGGCGCAGCGCTCCCGGTGGGCCACGTGGAGTGGGTGCTCCCGGAAGGCCTCCAGCGCGGCATCATCGTCAAACTCGGAGTAAAATACCAGATCATATTCCCCGCCGGCCAAGTTCGGCCCGATCTCCGCCCGTCGCAGGCCCTCGATGGCCTTCAGCGTGTCCACAGAGGCCCGCAGAACCTCCAAGGCCCTTTTCTTCTGGGCCTCCCCGGCGCGAAATTCCTCCCGCAGCTGCCAGAACAAAATGTGACGGATCATGATGACCCCACCTCTCTTTTTTGATTCGCGCGGCACATTCTTATGCAACCACTACAAAATATACTATCAGCATACCACGCAAATTGTAAGAAAAAAAGTCTTGTCATGGAAGAAATTTGGTGCTATGCTGTCTTCAACAAACTAAAGAGGCGGATGTAAAACCGGGAAGCGAGCGCCCAGAGAGCCGGGGATGGTGGAATCCTGACAGCAGCGCATCGGATAAATGGACCGCTGAGGGTGCGCGGGAACAGCCCCGAGAGCTCAGTATAGCGCAACGGTACTCCCCGTTATCGGAGAGGGATGTGTTGGCATTCCGCAGAGTGCGCGCATAATTTTGCGCGAATCAAGGTGGCACCGCAGGCAAAGGAAATGTTTCTGCCTGTCCTTGGAAGAAATTCTAAGGACGGGCATTTTTTTGTCCGTCCGCAACAAAACAAAGGAGGACTCCAACATGAAAAGAAATCGATTTGCAGCCCTGCTGCTCAGCCTGTGCCTGCTGGCTCTCACCGCCTGCGGCCAGAACGGGACCAATAATGCCGCCGCAGACGGCGGCGGTGCGGACGCCGAGGACGAGGGGGCCAAGGTGGCCTTTGTGCAGCTGGTGGACAACGACGCCTTCACCGAGATGATCGAGAGCTTCCAAAATAAGCTTACCGAGCTCACCGGCGGCACGGCCACTTTCGAGATTCTCAACGCCCAGGGGGATATGTCCACCCTCAACTCCATCGCCTCCGACCTGAAGACGGCGGACTATGACCTGATCGTGCCCATCGTCACCCCGGCCACCCAGGCTGTGGTCAACGCCGGCGTAGAGGCCCCGGTAGTTTTCATCTCCGTGACCGACCCGGTCTCGGCGGGCATCATGAGCGACATGGCCTCCCCGGACAAGAACGCCACCGGCACCTCCAACATCGTGCCGGTGGACGAGATCTTCACCTTGGCCGACCAGCTGACCCCTGGCATCGAGACTGTGAGGATCCTCTACTGCTCCGGGGAGCAGAACGCCGTTTTGACTGCGGAGAAGGCCAAGACCTACTTGAACTCCGTGAACATGGCCTATGAGGAAGTCACCGTGGCCTCCTCCAACGAGGTACAGCAGGCGGCCCAGTCCTTGGCCGGCCGGGTGGACGCCATCTACATCCCCATCGACTCCACGGTGCAGAGCGCCATGCCCCAGGTGGTGGAGGCCGCCAACGCCGCCGGCATCCCGGTCTACGGCTCCGACCCGGTAATGGTGCAGTCCGGGGCCCTGGCCTGCGTCTCCGTCTCCAACACCCAACTGGGGGAGCGCTCGGCGGAGATGGCCTATGAGATTTTGCAGGGGGCAGACGTAGCCGATGTGCCCGCCGAGGCGCTGGACGAGTTCCAGTACGTGTGCAGCCAGTCGGCGGCGGACACCCTGCAGATCACCCTGCCTTCGGATGGCTCCGTAACTGTGATCAGCTAAGCTTTCGCTCCGGCGGACAAAGGAGGAAGGACCATGGAATTTTTGCTGGACTCGGCCCTGTTGGGGCTGGAGTACGCCCTGCTGGCGCTGGGGGTGTTCATCACCTTCCGCATTCTCAACCTGCCCGATCTGACGGTGGACGGCTCGTTCACCCTCGGCATGGCGGTGTCCACGGTGTTCTGCGCCGCCGGACACCCCTTTGCCGCCCTGCTGTGCGCGGCGGCGGCAGGGGGCCTCGCCGGGGCGGTCACGGCCTTTCTGCAGACGGTGTGCCGTATCCACCCCATCCTTGCGGGAATTCTGACCATGAGCGGGCTGTACACGGTGAACATCACCGTGCTGGGCGGCCCCAACGTCTCCCTCCTCAACGACTCCAAGTTTTTTGAGCAGCTGGGGGGCGAGGCGGCTGCGGTTGCGGCGGTGACTGTGGTGATCCTGCTGCTGGTGATGGCCTTCTTCCAGACCGTGGGCGGGCTGTGCATCCGGGCGGCGGGCTCCAATGAAGACATGGTCCGCGCCTCCTCCATCAATACCACGGCGGTGCGCTTCGCCGCTCTGGCGTTAGCCAACGCCCTGGTGGCCCTGTCCGGCGGGATCCTCGCCCAGTGCCAGGGCTACGGCGACGTGAACGCGGGCAGCGGCATGATCGTCATCGGGCTGGCCTCGGTGATCATCGGCGAGGTCCTGTGCGGACGGCGGGGCGTGAAGCTCGGCCTTGTCAGCGCGGTGCTGGGCTCGGTGGTCTACCGCATCATCTTGGCCTTGGCCCTGCGGTACAACCTCCTCAGCGCCAACGCCCTGCGGCTGCTGTCCGCGCTGATCATCGCGGCGACCCTGGCGCTGCCGGCGGCCTCCGCGGCGGTGCGGGGACGCCGGGCGAGAAAGGAGAATCGGACATGCTGACGCTGCAGAAGATCGATAAAACCTTTCAGCCGGGCACGGTCAACGCCCACCACGCCCTCCGCGGGGTGGACCTCACCCTCTCCGACGGGGAGTTTGTCACCATTATCGGCTCCAACGGCGCGGGCAAGTCCACCCTGCTCAGCGCCATCGCCGGCAGCTTCTTCGTGGACCGGGGCCATATCCTGCTGGACGGCGAGGAGCTCACCTACGTTCCCGAGCACAGGCGGGCCCGGCGGATCGCCCGGATCTTTCAGGACCCCATGCGGGGTACCGCCCCTGATCTGACGCTGGAGGAGAATGTGGCCTTGGCCTATGCCCGGGCGGGCGGCGGACTGCTGCGCCCAGCCTTGTCCCGCCAGCGGCGCGCTCTCTTCCGTGAGCAGCTGGCCCGCCTGAACATGGGGCTGGAGGACCGGATGAAGACCCGGATCGGCCTCCTCTCCGGCGGACAGCGCCAGGCGGTGACGCTGCTGATGGCCACCATCAACGCCCCCCGGGTGCTGCTGCTGGACGAGCACACGGCGGCGCTGGACCCGGTGGTGGCCGAGCGGGTTTTGCAGATCACCAAGGACATCGTCTCGGAGAACCACATGACCACCATGATGGTCACCCACAACATCGGTGCGGCGCTTTCCATGGGCACCCGCACGATCATGCTGGAGCAGGGAAAGATCGTGCTGGACCTGTCCGGCAGCGAACGAGAGGCCTTGGATGTGCCGGGACTGCTGTCACTCTACCGGGAGACTGTGGGCGCAGAGCTGGACACGGATCGGATGCTGCTGACCCACGGGTAAACCGCTGACGGGCAGCGGATTCCACCTCCCTCGGCAGCAGCGCATGCGGAGCAAATGCTTAAACAACTGGGCCAGCCCCATATAGGGTTGGCCCAGTCTTTTTTTGCGATGCAAGCGCACAGCAAAATTGGCCATGTGCCGCTCCCAGCGGTGCAGGCGCGCTGCAGCGCCGGGACGGCGCACCTGCCGCCTGCCGGGAACCGTCTCCTCCCCTGCTATCTGCGGGATGATTTGCAAAAAAAGTCAAATATATCCACCGTCTCCGGCGGAGAAACTTGGGGATTGCTCTGCATACCCTGCCAAATCCTGCGGATACTAAGGCCGTCTTAGAAATTTGGCGGCCGCCCCTTGACCGGACGGCTGTTCCAAAGACAGGAGGAAGAAACTATGAAAGCAACCGGTATTGTGCGCCGCATTGACGACCTGGGGCGGGTGGTAATCCCTAAGGAGATTCGGCGCACTATGCGGATCCGCGAAGGCGACCCG
>CAJFUI010000050.1 GCA_904420145.1 uncultured Oscillospiraceae bacterium | reverse complement strand
GGGGTTCATGGCCAGGCCGTTGATATCCCGGTACTCGTCGGCCAGGATGGCGGGGCCGCCGTCGATAGGCCGGCCCATGCCGTTGAACACCCGGCCCAGCATATCCATGGACACCCCCAGCTGGAGGGGGTGACCCAGGAAGCGGATCCTGGACTCGGCCAGATTGATGCCGGCGGAGGACTCGAACAGCTGGACCACCGCCTTGTCCCCGTTGACCTCCAGCACCTGACAGCGGCGGACGGTGCCGTCGGTGAGCTCGATCTCCCCCAGCTCATCGTAGGTGACGCCCTCCACCTGCTCCACCACCATCAGAGGGCCGGAGACCTCGTGGATGGTACGGTATTCCTTCATCATGCCTCAGCACCACCTTTCTCCACTACCGCGGCGATTTCCGCCTTCATCTTCTCCTCTATGGCGGCGTAGGCCTCCACGTAACGGTCGGCCTCCACATACTTGGCCCGGCCGATCTCCTCCTTGGCGGAGATGTCAAACAGCTCCTGCAGCTCCGCGTTCTTCTCCAGAGCGGCCCGGCAGAGCTGATTATACTCCAAAATCATGGCCAGCATGCGGCTCTGGCGGTCGAAGCTGGAGTAGCTGTCCACATCCATAAAGGCGTTCTGCTGGAGGAAGTCCTCCCGGACCATCTTGGCCACCTCCAGCGTCAGCTGGTCAGCGGCGCTGAGGGCGTCCTTGCCCACCAGCTGGACGATCTCATTGAGGCTGGCCTCCTCCTGCAGCAGGGCCATGGCCTGGTTGCGGTTGGCCATAAAGTCCGGGCCGAAGTGCTCGTCAAACCACGCCTTCAGGGTATCTAAATACAGGCTGTAGGAGGTGAGCCAGTTGATGGAGGGGAAATGGCGCCGGTAGGCCAAGGAGGAATCCAAGGCCCAGAACACCTTGACAATGCGCATGGTGGCCTGGCTCACCGGCTCAGAGAGGTCGCCGCCCGGAGGGGACACAGCGCCCACGGCGGTGAGGCTGCCTTGGCGCACCTCGCTGCCCATACACTCCACCACACCGGCACGCTCATAGAACTGGGCCAGGCGGCTGGCCAGATAAGCGGGGTACCCCTCCTCGCCGGGCATCTCCTCCAGACGGCCGGACATCTCACGGAGGGCCTCGGCCCAGCGGGAGGTAGAGTCAGCGATAACCGCCACATCGTAGCCCATGTCGCGGAAGTACTCGGCGATGGTGATGCCGGTGTAGACGCTGGCCTCACGGGCGGCCACGGGCATGTCGGAAGTGTTGGCAATCAGCACCGTCCGCTTCATCAGCGTCTCCCCGGTGCGGGGGTCGGTGAGCTCCGGGAACTCCCGGAGCACGTCGGTCATCTCGTTGCCCCGCTCGCCGCAGCCCACGTAGACCACGATGTCCACATCAGACCACTTGGCCAGCTGGTGCTGCACCACCGTCTTGCCGGAGCCGAAGGGTCCGGGGACGGCGGCGGTACCGCCCTTGGCGATGGGGAACATGGTGTCAATCACCCGCTGGCCGGACTGGAGGGGAACTGTGGGGTTGTGCTTTTTCTTGTAGGGGCGTCCCACGCGGACCGGCCACTTCTGGACCATGGTCAGCTCCCGGAGCTCCCCCTTGTCCGTCCGCACCTTAGCCACCACCGTTTCGATGGTGTAATCCCCAGCCTCGATGGCCCACTCCACAGTACCGGAGACACCGTTGGGCACCATAATCTTATGGAGAACCACGGCGGTCTCGGGGACGGTGCCCAAAACATCGCCGCCGACGACCCGGTCGCCCACCTTAGCCGCCGGAGTGTAGGCCCATTTCTTCTCCCGGTCAAGGGCCGGCACCTCTACGCCTCTTTGGAGGTTGGCGCCGGTGCGCTTGACAATCTCCTCCAGAGGCCGCTGGATACCGTCGTAAATATTCTCAATAATGCCGGGACCCAGCTCCACGCTCAGAGGGGAGCCGGTGGTCTCCACGGCGGCGCCGGGACCGAGGCCCGAGGTCTCCTCATAGACCTGAATCGAGGCCCGGTCCCCTGTCATGTTCAAAATCTCACCGATCAGCCGCTGCTCGCCCACCCGGACCACGTCCGCCATATTGGCGTCCGCCAAGCCGTCCGCTACCACCAGCGGACCGGATACTTTGATGATCTTGCCTTGACTCATTCCTTCACTGCCTTTCCTGAAAACTTCGTTTTCAAGGCCGCCGCTACTCTCCCGCCGGCTTACGCCGGCAGAAAAGTCCTCGCTTCGCTCGCCGCGTTTCACGCGGGGCGGCCGATCTCATTTGAGGCGGGTCTCAGCCCCCCAAGCTCCCCTATGCTGCATGCGCTTTCAGCTCACGCACCGCCGGAAGCTCCCCATGCCCCTTTTTAAGCGATATCCGCCCCCACGGCCCGCTCCACAGCGCTCTGCAGCGCAGAGGAGCCAAGGCCCAGACTGCCGGTCTTTCCCGGAATCAAAATCACCGCCGGGGTGAGGGAATCCTTATATTTCGCGATATCCGCCGTCAGATCCTTGGCCAGCTGCTCGGTGATATAGATAATGGCACAGTTCTCCCTTGCCAAACGGTGGAGCTCATGGCGTGCGGTCTCCACATCCTCCACAAACACCGTATCCAGTCCCAGCGCTTTGAACCCAAGGACGCTGTCCCGGTCTCCCAGCACCGCAATACTATACATAGGACTCACGCAGCCTTTCCCTGATGATCTCGCCGTCTATGCCGGCCATGCGGCTGGACATAATCATACGGACGGCGGTAAACTCGATCTCTTTGGCCGCTAAATAGCCAATGGCCACCTCCACGCCGAAGGGGACCTGTTTAGCCTTGGCGACAAACCGGGTCACCGCGTCGTCGCAGGCCTTCTCAAAATCGGTGAGGCTCCCTCCCTGAATGGCCGCAGTGCCGTATTCCGCGGCGGCACGCAGCTCGGTAGTCCGGTAAAGCTCTCCCAAACCGCTTCCCAATGCCGCCGCTGTCACCCGCTCTGCTGGGATGGTTCCGCCGTCCACCAGCACCCGGCGCAGGAAATCGCCCCCCTTGCCCATGCGCAGGGTACGCACCGCGCTGCGGAGGTTGGCCGCGTCAATGGTCATCTGCACATAGCGGCGGAGAAACGCGCTGCCGGTCTCCTCGGCACAGCGGAGCATCTCCCGGTAGTAGGCCCGGTCCAGCACAAAGTCGCTGCGCTGGGGATCCTTGGTGGTGCCGAGCACCTCCGCCGCCTCCTGGGCCGCAGCGGCCAGCTCCTCCGGCAGCCCGGCATAGTCCCCCTCCCGCAGGGCCTCCAGCAGCGCCTTTGGGTCCACCCGGCCGGCATCGATCAGCAGCCCCTCACAGGGAAGGCCCATAGCCTGCGCCTTCAGCACCGCCTTCAGATTGTGGTAGTCATATTTCACCCGGAACACGTCGATCACAGAGTGGTCCGGCATGAAATGCCTCAGCTCCTCAAAGGTCTTCTCCCGCTCGGCGGCGAGAGCCTCGCTGAGGGCACTCTCGCTGTCCGGGGAAAATTCCCCATAGCCGATCTCCGAGAGCACCCGGGCCGCCTCGGCGGCGGTGGGCGCGTCGATCATGCGCTCCATCCGCCCCGCCGTCAGGAGGTTGTTCTCCATGGCCCGCAGCTTAGCGGACAAAAAGAGATAGTCGGTGTCCTTCATCTTTTTTCTTCTCAAAAGCCATCCTCCTTTCCTTACCGCTCCCTCCGGCGCCGCAGAGCAGGGAAGCTCCCCCCTGGGGATGGCGTGCGGCGCCTGGGAAATCTCTTGGGACAGCCTTTGTCACGGGAAGAGCGTCTTAGCCACCTCAGCGGCCATGCTCTCCCGCAAAATACGCAGCTGGGTTTCAAAGGCGCAGTTGACCTCCACATTCCCATCCTTCAGGATAAGGCCGCCCTCTATCTCCCTCACCTCGGCGGAGAGATGGAGCATGGCGGTGCCCTGCAGGAGGGCGCTGGCTCCCGTGACGACCTTCGAAAGGAGCCCGCCGGCCTTCGTCTCCTTGATTTCCGCGGGGAGTTCCGGTGCCACGGCTTCGGCCAGCAGTGCGT
The DNA here is from genome assembly GCA_904420145.1 of uncultured Oscillospiraceae bacterium. GTDB lineage: Bacteria > Bacillota > Clostridia > Oscillospirales > Oscillospiraceae > CAJFPI01. Next base: position 8,038 of record CAJFUI010000050.1, on the reverse strand, counting down.
TGGCCCGCTCCACCACCTTTGCGCCCACGGCATCGTGGTCCCGGCGGTTCATGATGACCTCCTCCCGTCCGGTCTTAGCGGCACGAACGGCAATCTTAGCCAAGGTTTCCACATATTCCGCCTCCGGCAGGGTCAGCAGCTGGTGCAGCGCCTCGGTGAAGGCCCGCTCCATGCACGCCTGCTTAGCAGCGAGAATCTGCTTCTTCGCCTCCAGCTGGGCGGCACTCTCCAAACGCTCCAGCCGCTGCTGGGCGGAACGCCGGCTGCTCTCCTCCGCCTGTTTGTCCGCTGCGGCGGCCTTGGCCTCATACTCCTCCCGCACCGCGGCGGCCTTGGCCTCCGCCTCCTGCAAAATGGCAGAAATATCGTTTTGGGCGTCCTGTTCAATGCGCGCGGTAATTTTCTCAATTCCCTTCATGTAGCTGTTACCGCCTTTCCCTTGTGGCTGCGCCCATTACAGCGCGTTCATCAGCAGCAGGATGGAAGCAAGCAAAGACAAAATAGCGTAGAACTCCACAACGCCACAGAGAATAATCCCCTTTGCCGCGTCATCGGGCTTCTTGGCCACGATATTGATGGAGGCAGAGGCTACTCTCGCCTGATAAAGGGCGGAGAGCCAGCCGCCCAGCGCCATGGGGATGCAGGAGGCGAAGATCGCCATTCCCTCCGCCATGGTCAAAGGCTGAATACCACCGGAGAAGGCACCCATGGTGTAAAGCGCAAAGAACCACACCACAAGGCCATACAATCCTTGGGTACCGGGCAGCACTTGGAGAATCAAGCACTTGGAGAAATGCTCAGGGGCCTCGCTGAGCAGGCCAGCAGCGGCCTCACCTGTCATGCCGGTGCCCTTAGCGGAGCCGATGCAGCACAGGCACACCGTCAATGCCGCGCCTACAAGCGCTAAGCTCGTACCGCCAAACATCTCAAAGAATTCTACCATTTTACTGTTCCTCCTTCATAATATCCACATATTTTGTCTGAATTGCCAGAGGTCTGAAGGGCTTGCCGCCCTCTTTATAAAAACGCCCGAAGAATTCCAAACACTGCAGGCGCAGATCGTGGACATAACACCCCAGCAGGTTCAGCACCAGATTCAGCGTATTCCCCACCAGAGAAATCAGTACAAAGCCCACCACATTTCCAGTGACGGCGCCAAGGGTGTTGAACACTTGGGCAATCACGCTGCCGGCCAGCATCAGGGCCATCAGGCGGGCGTAAGAAAAGGTATCGCTGAAATAGCCGCTGACGCCGTTATAGACGAGACCGATAAAACTGGTGACCTTGCCAAACCCTTTGGCATTTCGGGTTCCGCCAATGGCCAGCATCAACACGCCTACGACCAGCACCACCGGAACGCCAGCTACCGTACCGATGCCAAAAATGGCTAAGGCGATACCGGCCAAGATAATCCACCATGTGATCTCGCTGAATAGTGCGTCAACAAAATCGCCGCTCTGTATCTTTCTGACTACGCTGATCCCCATGCCGGTGAAAATTTGGATCACCCCCAGCACCAGTGATCCCACTAAAATAGCGATAGTGTCATCTAAGGGGGTAAAGAGGGCAGGCAGCGTAAGGGTGCTGGCAGGATTGATAATCTTGGCAATCTGGGGAATAAAGTCTCCAAAGAAGCCTCCCGTCAACGCCCCGAACAGAAACGTCGTGGCGCCGCACAGCAGTCCAAGGCCCCCGATATGCGCCATGGTGCCTTTGGCGTGCATCTTCTTCAATAGGAACCAGCCCCCAACCATCATGATGATGCCATAGGCCATATCCGCCATCATCAGCCCAAAAAATGTGACAAAGAAGGGTGCCATCAGGGGATTGGGGTCCACGCCGTCATAAGCGGGGAGGGAGTACATCTCCGTGACCATGTTCAGCGGTTTTGTCAGCGGCCCGTTTTTCAGCTGCACCGGTACTATGGGGTACTCCTCCTCCACAGGCTCCCGCAGCTCATAGGCGCAGTCATACTTCACTAAAAGGCCCTCCAGCCCAGCGGCCTCAGAGTCGGGAACCCAGCCATCCAAATAGAGGATGCTGTCGGCAACCAGCAGCTTCTCCTTGGCGCTCTCCGTGGAGATGACCTGCTGCAGCCGGTCGCTGCAGAGCTTCAGCTCCCCCATTCGTCCGCCTAAGGCGCGGATCTGCTCCTGCTGACTCTCCTGTTCCGAACGGATGTCGGCCAGCGCTTTGTCAAGCCGCTCCAAATTTTCCCGGATGGTCCCGGTGAGCTCCCGCAGCTGGGCAAAGGCAAAGCCAAAGCTCCGCAAGGTCTCCAGCGCTTCAGTTCGGCAGCTCTGGTGACAGAGCACCTCCAAGTACTGCTGCTCCCCATCCTGCCCCAGCAGGGTGAGGGCGGAGGCCTCGGCACTTTCCGCTACGGCGCCGGCCATCGTGTGGAAATCCGTGGAGTTTGGCACCGTTCCCAGCAGAATCTCCACGGTTTTCGTCCCCCGCAACTCCAGCGGAACATCGTAGTTCTCCCATGGCAGCAATCCAGCGCGCTCCGCTCGCAGCCGGGCCTCCCGAACTCCCAGTTGGCCAATGGCCTCAGCGTGGCCGTTGATTTCATCCGCCAGACAAAGCCCCCGCTTCAGGGCCTCCCGGTCCAGAAACTCCCGCTCGCCGATCTGCGGGCGGGGGGAAAGGAGACTGCTCTTCTGGGGCGCAAAACGCTGGAGGGTGCTCATGGCCTGCTTGAGCTCGTTCTGCTGGAGACGCGCCTCAGAGAGGTCGGAGGTACTGCGCTGGAGCAGATCGCCCCAGCTCTCGTCCTCTGACACTGGCTCTGGCTCCCGGACCTCCACACAGCCGGCGCGCAGCAGGGCGTCCATCAGTTCGCTTTTGTCTTTCTCCATCGCGATGATCCGGACCCGTTTCATTTTGACGATGGACATCAGCTCTCTACCACCCTTTCCACGATGCTTTTGACCGCCGCAGCCATGTGCTCTGCAGCCGCAGCTTCGAGACGCCGGCACTCCTCCCCGGCGGCCGCCAAGATCTCCTCCCGGCGCTTCTGAGCCTGCTCCCCAGCATCCCGCATCTCCTCCGCTTCCCGCGCCGCAGCCGCCTCCTGTCGCCGCTGCAGCAGCTCGCGCCCTTGGCCCTCCGCATCGGCAATTATTTTCTGCGCCTTTGCGCGGGCCTCCCCACGGGAACCATCCATGGACTTCTCCACATCTTGGATCTCACGGATCGCCTCTATCGACATTTCTTCACCGCCTTTTGTTGTAATATGCAGGGGAGCAGACCGAAGCAAGCTCCCCGCCAATGACTCTGGAATAAATTTCCTGTTAAGATTTTTAGTTAAATATATCACAAAAACATGTTGGATACAAGGATATTATGCGTCATCTTTTACAATTTTTGCATCCTCCACAAACCTTTCTTTCCCCTTTTGGATATTTTATATAAAAAGTTTTTGGTAAAATCGTACAAATGGGACAATATTGTCAAAATTTGCATACATGGCAAAAACAGACAGCTTGGAGCACGCTCCGTACTGTCTGTTTTTATAAATTCCTATTCTTCCGCTGATGCCGAAACGTAGCGGTCAGGGCGCTCCCAGACGATGAGGTCCTCCGCCTGCTCCGCCCCCGCAGCCTCTACCGCCGCCAGTACGGCCTGCTCGTCCTCAGCGGCCACATAGATATGGTCCACCAAGGGGATCAGCTCCGACAGCACCAGCCCCGCGGTCTCGTCGCTGCCGGCGAGGATCAGCTCCTCTGTCAGCTCAATGGAGATAGCCGTCCCGTCCCCCACGGTCTCCCGCAGTCCGGTCAAGAAGGCGCTGAGGGCCTCCTCCTTGGTTGTCGTCATCTCCGAGTAGTCGATCTGACTGAGGTTGCCCTCCGTGGGGTAGGTGAACTCCGTCAGGAGCAGCTCGTCAAAGCCCATGGCCACACACTCCTCCGCCACAGCATAGAGATATTCTTGGGCGGCCTCCTTGGAGGGATCAATCCAGTAGCTGCTGCGGTTGTCGTACCAAATATAGCCGCTGCTCTGGCAGATGCCGGCGCCGGCCATATTGGAGTAGGCAAAAAAGCTGTCATGGAAGCAGTTCATGCGGGCGATGGTCCTAAGGCCCTCCGCTTCTGCGGCAGCCAAGGCGTCCTGCAGGCGGGATCGGCCCACGGCATCCTCCGCAGTAGCCCCCTGTCTGGCATGTTCGGTGGTGTAGTGGAAGAACCCGTTGTCCTCCTTCACCTCCACCACCACGCCGTTGCAATCCGCCTCCAAGGTGAGGAGGGCGTCGGCAGCCGTATCACAGAGATCGGCAGCGGATAGGGACTGGGCGATCAGAGGCTCTGATGCCTGCCCCCCTTCCTCACCATGCAGAATCTCCACTGGCGGGACGTCCTCCTCGCCGGCCAGGTCGGCAGAAGGTTCCTCCCGCTGGAAAAAGGGCAGATCCACATGGATGCTTCCGTCGGACTCATAGACAATATGGTCCTGAAGAAATAAATAGGCACCTGCCAGTACCAAAATCAGCACCAGCAGAACCACCAGCGCTACCTTGCCGACATTCCTTCGTCCCCGGTAGCTGTGGTAGCCTCTCTGACTTCTCATGGGCATCTCCCCCCTTTCCGCCAAGTATTTTGCCTCCCTCAGCGCTGTTCCAGCTCCGCTAAGCGGTTGATCCGGCGCTCATGGCGGCCGCCGGCTTCAAACTCCGTGTTGAGAAACACATCGATGATCCGCTGCGCCAGCTGGGGCGGCGTCAGGAAGGCGCCCATGGCCAGCATATTGGCGTTGTTGTGGCGGCGGGTCATCTCCGCGCTGAACAGATCGCCGCAAAGAGCGCAGCGGATCCCCCGCACCTTATTGGCTGCGATGGACATGCCAATGCCGGTGGAGCACATGACAATGCCCCGCTCGCACTCGCCGGAGGCCACCGCCTCCGCCGCCGCTATACCCAGATCCGGGTAATCACAGCGGGCAGGCTCATAGCAGCCAAAATCCTTCACCTCGTGGCCCAGCTCCTTCAGATAGGCCGCCACCTCCTGCTTCAGGGCAAATCCGCCGTGGTCTGACGCAACTGCAATCTTCATGGTTTTTTCCTCTCTCTTTGGTTTATAGTGGATGAAATTCCGGTTTCATCTGTTGAAAGGTGCAATAGTAGCGGAAGCCGCAGGCGCGCAGCAGCTCCATGCCCTCCCGGATGCCGAGTGCCACATGGCTGGGGCGGTGGGCGTCGCTGCCGAGGGTAACGATCTCCCCGCCCAGCCGCCGGTACAGCCGCAGAATGTCCCCGTCCGGCAGGAACATGCCGCCCCGGTTGGTGTTGCACTCGATGCCGAGGCCCTTGTCCACCACCGCCCGGAGCACCTGCTCCACCGCCTCCATATGGCCGGCAAAGGAGCGGTCCATGTGGTAACGCTCATTGGCGTAGCGCAAAGGCAGTGTCAGGTGGCCCACCACAGAGAAGCGCCCCCATTCCACATGGGTCAGCTCCTCAGCGAGATAGTCGGCCACCGCCTCGTCGAACTGGTCGGCCACTTCGTCAACATGGGTAAAATCCCGATAGCCGAAGCGGCCGCTCATCACATGGAGGGAGCCGATGATAAAGTCGATGGGCGGCATATCCTCCTGATAGCGCTCCGCCTTGGCAAAGTCCGTGCACAGCTCCCCCATCTCCGCCCCTAAGCGGATCTTGATCCGGTGGCCCCACTGGTCCACGGCACGGCGGTACTCCTCCACCATGGGCGTCCAGTCAAAGCGCTCCGGCGGCACATAGTCCCGCCAGCTGCGCAGATCCACATGGTCGGTGAAGCAGATCTCGTCCAACCCCGCCTTTACCGCCGCCTCCGCCATTTCGGACATGGAATAGTTTGCGTCCGGCGAACAGCGGGAGTGGGTATGGACATCAGCAATGTACCTGCTCATTTCTTAAATTTCTGGAAGAAGTTCTTGCGCACCTCATAGTTGTGCTCCCCAAGGGATTCGCTGAACTTCCTCAGCTTCTCCTTCTGATCCTTTGTCAAATTCCGGGGGGTCTCGATGTTCACCGTCACATACTGGTCGCCCCGGCCCCGGCCGTTGAGAACGGGAATCCCCTTCCCCCGCAAGCGGAAGGTGGAACCCGTCTGGGTCCCTTCGGGAATGGTATACTTCACCTTGCCATCGATAGTAGGGATCTCCATCTCACCGCCGAGGACTGCCTGGGTGAAGGTAATCGGCGCCTCGCACCAGACGTCGTTGCCCTCCCGGCGGAACAGCTCGTGGGGGCGGACGTTAATGATAATCAGCAGATCGCCTGCCGGGCCGCCGTTCTTGCCGGCGTTCCCCTGCCCCCGCAGGGAGATGGTCTGGTCGGTGTCGATGCCGGCGGGGATGTTGACCTGAATGGTCTTGCGCCGGCGCTTCTGCCCTTGGCCGCCGCAGTCGGGGCAGGGGGTGTGGATAATCTTCCCCTTGCCGCCGCACTTGGGACAGACCGTGGTGGTGGAAAAGACCCCCATAGGCGTCTGCCGCCGCTGCTGCACCTGGCCGCTGCCGCCGCACTGGGAGCAGGTCTCAGCGGTGGTACCTGCGGCGCAGCCGCTGCCATGGCAGGTGGGACAGGCCTCCACCCGGTCTATGGTAACCTCCTTCTCGCAGCCGAAGGCCGCCTCCTCAAAGGAGATGGTCAGCGCCACGCGGAGGCTCTCCCCCCGTTGGGGACCGTTCCGGGCGGCGCTACGGCCGCCGCCGAACCCGCCGCCGAAGAAGGAGCCAAACAAATCCCCCAAATCGCCGAAGTCAAAGTCGCCGAACCCGCCCCCAAAGCCGCCGCCCCCGGCATTGAAGTTGGGATCCACGCCGGCGTGGCCGAACTGGTCATAGCGGGTCTTTTTGTTGGCGTCACTGAGGACCTCGTAGGCCTCGTTGACCTCCTTGAAGTTCTTCTCCGCCTCGGCGTTGCCCGGGTTCAGGTCGGGATGATATTTCTTCGCTAATTTGCGGTATGCCTTTTTAATTTCGTCGTCCGAGGCGCTGCGGCTGACACCCAGCACCTCATAGTAATCCCGTTTTTGCTCTGCCATTGTATCACATCCAATCTCTCAAGTCACCACATAATTTCGATTATGGGGTGAGCGGTTCCCCAAACGGCCCAAATGGGGCGGAGGAAATCCCCCGTCCCATTGGAAAAATGTCCGTTTGGCTTACTTGTTGCCATCATCGTCTACGACCTTATAATCAGCGTCGTAGTACTGCTGACCGCCGTCGGAACCGCCCTGCTGGCCGCCCATGTCGCCGGCAGCACCGCCCTGGGGATTGTTCTGCTGATAGAGTTTCTCGCTGACGGCGTAGAACGCCTGGGTCAGGGCCTCGGTGTCCGCCTTAATAGCGGCGGTATCCTGCCCCTTCAGGGTCTCCTTGAGCTTGTCAATGGCGCTCTGCACCTTGGCCTTCTCATCGGCGGGAATCTTGTCGTCCACCTCGCCGAGGGTCTTCTCCGCCTGATAGACCATCTGGTCGGCGTTGTTACGGGCCTCCACAGCCTCTTTCACCTTGGCATCCTCAGCGGCGTACTGCTCGGCCTCCTTCACGGCCTTCTCAATATCCTCCTTGGACATGTTGGTGGAGGAGGTGATGGTAATGTGCTGCTCCTTACCGGTGCCCAAATCCTTGGCGCTGACGTTGACAATGCCGTTGGCGTCGATATCGAAGGTCACCTCGATCTGAGGCACGCCCCGGCGGGCCGGCGCGATGCCGTCCAAGTGGAAGCGGCCCAGGCTCTTGTTGGCGGCGGCCATCTCACGCTCGCCTTGGAGGACGTTGACCTCCACGCTGGTCTGGTTGTCGGCAGCGGTGGAGAAGATCTGGCTCTTCTTGGTGGGAATAGTGGTGTTGCGCTCGATCAGGCGGGTGCACACGCCGCCCATGGTCTCAATACCCAGAGACAGGGGCGTCACATCCAGCAGCAGCAGGCCCTTCACATCGCCGGTGAGGACGCCAGCCTGAATGGCCGCGCCGATGGCCACACACTCGTCGGGGTTGATGCCCTTGAAGCCCTCCTTGCCGGTGAGCTTCTTCACCTCGTCCTGCACGG
>CAJFUI010000049.1 GCA_904420145.1 uncultured Oscillospiraceae bacterium | reverse complement strand
TTCATCCAGATGTACTCCGACGTGGTCATGGAAGTGGGCAAGAAGTACTTCGAGCAGCTCATCGACCAGATGAAGGAGAAGCGCGGCGTCACCCAGGACGTGGAGCTGACCGCCGACGACCTGCAGGAGCTGGCCGGCCAGTTTAAGGCCGAGTACAAGTCCAAGATCGGCCAGGACTTCCCCGCCGACCCCAAGGAGCAGCTGATGGGCGCCATCAAGGCCGTGTTCCGCTCCTGGGACAACCCCCGCGCCAACGTGTACCGCCGGGACAACGACATCCCCTACTCCTGGGGCACCGCTGTCAACGTGCAGTCCATGGCCTTCGGCAACATGGGCGACGACTGCGGCACCGGCGTGGCCTTTACCCGCAACCCTGCCACCGGTGAGAAGAAGCTCTTCGGTGAGTTTTTGACCAATGCCCAGGGCGAGGACGTGGTGGCCGGCATCCGGACCCCCATGCCCATCCAGGAGATGGCCGACAAGTTCCCCGAGGCCTTTGCCCAGTTCGAGCAGGTCTGCAAGACCCTGGAGAACCACTACCACGACATGCAGGATATGGAGTTCACCGTGGAGAACGGCAAGCTCTACATGCTCCAGACCCGCAACGGCAAGCGCACCCCTGCCGCCGCTCTGAAGATCGCCTGCGACCTGGTGGATGAGGGCATGATCGACGAGAAGCAGGCCGTGGCCATGATCGATCCCCGCACTCTGGACACTCTGCTCCATCCCCAGTTTGATGCCGAGGCCATCAAGAAGAGCGCCGTCATGGGCAAGGCTCTGGGCGCCTCCCCGGGTGCTGCCAGCGGCAAGATCGTCTTCACTGCTGAGGACGCCAAGGAGTGGAATGACCGTGGCGAGAAGGTGGTTCTGGTCCGTCTGGAGACCTCCCCTGAGGATATCGAGGGCATGAAGGCCGCGCAGGGCATCCTGACCGTCCGCGGCGGCATGACCTCCCACGCCGCCGTTGTGGCCCGCGGCATGGGCAAGTGCTGCGTCTCCGGCTGCGGCGACATCAAGATGGACGAGGAGAACAAGCAGTTCGAGCTGGCCGGCAAGACCTACCACGAGGGCGACTGGATCTCCATCGACGGCTCCACCGGCAACATCTACGACGGCGCCATCCCCACCACCGACGCTGTTATCGGCGGCGAGTTCGGCCGCGTGATGGCTTGGGCAGACAGCTACCGCTGCCTGAAGGTGCGCACCAACGCCGACAACCCCCACGACACCAAGCAGGCTGTAAAGTTCGGCGCCGAGGGCATCGGCCTGTGCCGTACTGAGCACATGTTCTTTGAGGAGGACCGCATCCCCGCCATTCGCCGTATGATCTGCTCCGACACCGTGGAGCAGCGGGAGGCCGCTCTGGCCGTCCTCGAGCCCATGCAGCAGGGCGACTTTGAGGCCATGTACGAGGCTCTGGAGGGCCGCTCCATGACCGTCCGCTTCCTGGATCCCCCGCTCCACGAGTTCCTGCCCACCGATGAAGCTGACATCGCGCAGCTGGCCAAGGATATGGGCAAGAGCGTAGAGGAGATTAAGGCCATCATCGCCTCCCTCCACGAGTTCAACCCCATGATGGGCCATCGCGGCTGCCGTCTGGCTGTCACCTATCCGGAGATCGCCGCCATGCAGACCCGCGCCGTCATCAAGGCCGCGCTGAACGTGCAGGCCAAGCACCCCGACTGGAATATGGTCCCCGAGATCATGATCCCCCTGGTGGGTGAGGCCAAGGAGCTCAAGTTCGTCAAGAGCGTGGTGGTAAAGACCGCCGATGAGATCATCAAGGCCGCCGGTTCCGATATGAAGTACAAGGTGGGCACCATGATCGAGATCCCCCGTGCGGCCCTGACCGCCGATGAGATCGCCAAGGAGGCCGACTTCTTCTCCTTCGGCACCAACGATTTGACCCAGATGACCTTCGGCTTCTCCCGTGACGACGCCGGCAAGTTCCTCGGCGCCTACTATGACCGCAAGATCTACGAGAACGATCCCTTTGCCAAGCTGGATCAGGTAGGCGTTGGCAAGCTGGTGGAGATGGCCTCCAAGCTGGGCCGCGAAGCCAACCCCGACATCCACCTCGGCGTCTGCGGCGAGCACGGCGGCGACCCCGCCAGCGTGGAGTTCTTCCACAAGGTGGGCGTGGACTATGTGTCCTGCAGCCCCTTCCGTGTGCCCATCGCCCGTCTGGCCGCCGCCCAGGCTGCGATCAAGTTCCCCCGGAAGTAATCTTCCCGTGATACACAGATAGCACATCAAAAAACAAGGTCTCGGCTCCGTGGAGCCGAGACCTTGTTTTTTTAAGATTTAACAGATAATCATATTCCTTGTGCCGCCGGTGCAGCAGGATCTAAGCTTTCGCCTATGGCAGGTGCTCCAGGTTTATTTCTGCGGTACGCGCATGGCTCACGAGGTCTTGCTGATCTTCTATCCGCCTGCTGATCTCACAAATAGGGGTTTACCGGAGGCAGAAAGCACGGTATAATCGATAGCATAATCTCTGTTCAACCTTATACTGCGCCTTTTTATGGGAGGTGTGCTGTGAAAAAGCTGACTTTTCGAGAGACTGCCGCCGTGGCCAGCATGCTCTTCGGCCTGTTTTTCGGCGCGGGCAACCTGATCTTTCCCGCCTCCATGGGGCAGCTGGCCGGACGCAGCGTCTATACTGCCGCCGTCGGCTTTCTCATCACCGGCGTGGGGCTGCCCCTTTTGGGGGTGGCGGCCTTAGGCATCAGCCAGGAGGACGGTCTCTTGGGCCTGAGCAGCCGCCCAGGGCGGCGGTACGGCCTCTTTTTTACCTGCGCCCTCTATCTCACCATCGGTCCGTTTTTTGCCATTCCCCGGTGCGCCACAGTCTCCTATACCGTAGGGATCCAGCGGATTCTGCCTGCGTCCGCCCAGGGGGCGGGGCTGGCTGTTTTCTCCCTGCTGTTTTTCACCGCGGTGCTCCTCCTCTCCCTTCGGCCGGGGGAGATTCTGACCTGGGTGGGCAAGGTTCTTAATCCCCTGTTTCTCTGCTTTCTCGTCGTACTCCTTCTGCGGGCCCTGCTCTCCCCGCCGGGAGAAATTTCCGCGGCGGAGCCCTTGAACGCCTATGCCGCCGGCGCTTTTTCCACCGGGCTTTTGGAGGGCTACAACACCATGGACGCCTTGGCCGGCCTGGCCTTTGGCATTATCATGGTGGATGTGATTCGCCGCCTTGGCATCGAGGAGCCCGCCGAGGTGGCAAAGAGCACCGTACGCGCCGGGATCTTCAGCGCGCTGCTGATGGCCCTGATCTACCTGCTGGTAGCGGTTGTCGGCGCCCAGAGCCGGGGCGCCTTTGCTGTCAGTGGCAACGGCGGGGAAATCCTCGCCCAGGTGGCAGAACACTATTTCGGCGGCGCCGGGGCGGCCATTTTGGCTATCACGGTCACGTTGGCCTGCCTGAAAACGGCGGTTGGGCTGATTACCAGCTGCTCAGAGACCTTTGTAAAGCTCTTCCCCAAGGGCCCCTCCTATCGGGTGTGGGCCGTGGCATTCTGTGTGCTGTCCCTCCTCATTGCCAACTTAGGGCTGGAGGCCATCATCGCCTACTCCCAGCCGGTGCTGATGTTCCTCTACCCCCTGTCCATCGCGCTGATCCTCCTGACGCTGTTCGGCCGCTTTTTTGACAACGACCGGACGGTTCTGCGGTGGACGCTCGGCGCCACCGCAGCAGCCGCGCTGTTTGACCTCTTTCGGGCCCTGCCCGCCGCAGCTAAGGCCGCCCTGCATCTCAATGGGGTGGTGGAAATTGCCGGGAAGTGGCTCCCCTTGGCCAGGCAGAGCTTTGGCTGGGTTGTCCCGGCGGCGCTGGGGCTGGCAGTCGGCCTTTTGCTCCGGCAGATCCGGAGGAGGCCCGACCGCGGCGCGCCGGAGGGGGGAGGCGGCCATGGCGGATATTGAGCTGCTCTCCCCTCCCCAGGGGGTCAAGCGGGCCCTCTGGCGGGACTTTTTGGCCCGGGCCGGCCTGGCGGAGGAGGCCGTGGAGCAGACTGTACTGCTCTCGGAGGACGGCCATGTGATCGCCACCGGCTCCCGGCAGGGCAACGTGCTCAAGTGCATCGCCGTGGAGGCAGGCCGACAAGGGGAAGATCTGACGGCGAAGGTGCTCACCGCTCTGCGGCAGGAGGCCTTCCATGCAGGCCTCCGCCACCTGTTTCTGTACACCAAGCCGGAGAACCGCGCCCTATTCTCCTCCCTGCTCTTCTATCCCGTGGCCCAGACGGACCACGTGCTGCTGATGGAGAATCAAAGGGACGGTATCCGCCGCTTTTTGGAGGCTCTGCCGGCAGAGCCCTCCTCCGGCCCGGTGGGGGCCGCCGTGATGAACTGCAGCCCTTTCACCTTGGGCCACCGGTATTTGATTGAGACCGCAGCCAAGGACTGCGGTCGGCTGTATGTGTTTGTCCTGTCAGAGGAGTCCGGCCCCTTCCCCGCCGCGGACCGGCTGGAGCTGGTGCGCCGGGGCACGGCAGATCTCCCCAACGTCACCGTACTGCCCACAGGGCCCTACCTGATCTCCCATGCCACCTTCCCCACCTATTTTCTCCAGGACCGGGAGCAGGCGGAGGAGCTCCACTGCCTTTTGGACATAGAGATCTTTCTGCGCTGCTTTGTCCCGAAATTTTCCATTGTCCGCCGCTACGTGGGCACCGAGCCTCTCTCCCCCCTGACTAAGCAGTACAACGATACCCTGAGGGCCCATCTGCCCACCCGAGGCGTAGAGGTTGTAGAGGTGCCGAGGCTGGAGCGCGGCGGCTTCCCCATCAGCGCCAGCGCTGTCCGGGCAGCTTTAAAGGCGGGGGACTGGGACCGCATCCGCTCCCTTGTGCCCTCCGCCACTCTTGCCTATCTGCGCAGCCGAAAAAAGGAGGAAACGCCATGAAGGACCGTCAGGCAAGCCATATTCTCAGCAGCTACTTCGCCCCCCGGGGCCACAACCGCATGTACGCACTGGGTATGCAGCTCGCTCAGCTATATCTGTCCCCTTTCGATAAGCTCATCGGCATCATTGGGGAGGCCGGCTCCGGCAAGAGTGCTCTGATCCGGGGCATGTTCCCCGGGCTGGAGCTGACCAACGACGACGACGGCGTCTACGTCCGTCCCCTGCCCCTGTTGGAGCAGGACAGCCAGATTGGATACTTTGCCCCCCACACCTATCATGTGGACATCCGCTTTGAAAACGGCTTTACCCAGATGAGCGTCTTGGCTGACGCCATTAATCAAGCTCTCCAAAACGGCAAACGGGTAGTCGTGGAGCACTTTGATCTGGTTTACCCTCTGCTGGGCTTTAACGCCAATCTGCTCATCGGCGTAGGCGAGCAGATCATGATCTCCCGGCCCAACCTCTTTGGTCCGGAGCCCCAGGAGATCCGTAAGGCCGTCTATGAATCCCTCCCCTACCGTCTCATGGCTCACACCGCCGAGGACCTGTGCGAGTTCTGCATGTCCCCGGAGGATCTTGTGCGCTGCGGCCATGACGATGTGCGCCACGGCTTTGTCATCAGCTTTCCCGACCGGGCACCAGAGTTTGATATCGAGGCGCTGGAGGCAAAGGTCAATGAATTGATCGCGGCCAATCTCCCTGTAGCCTACGAGGACAACCGCCACGTCTCTATCGGCGGCCGCCTGCACCCCTGCACCGGTCCCCGGATCCACGTGGCCTCCACCGGCCAGATCCACAACTTCCACCTGCTGCACCACTTTATCTACGACCGCTTCGGCCGCCGCTATCTCTTGGTGGGGTGTGTAGGGGACGATGCCGAGGAAAACCTCAAAAAATTAGACGCCCAGCAGGAGAAGCAGTGGAACGTGCAGGACGACACTAAATAGCGCCAAAGCTGCTCTCCGCCCTCTCTGCAGAACCTCAGCACAAAAAAAGGCGGAATCCGACTCCGCGGATTCCGTCAAATTTCTCCTACCTATCGGGTCTGCATCTCGGCGATCAAAAGGGCCGCGTCCTCCAGCGCCAGCGCCTGCAGGTGGCAGGGGAACGCGTCCCGCACCAGCAGGGACGTCCGCTCCTCCAATCTGACCTCCTCCCCCGCTATGGTGACCGCAGCCGTCCCCGCACCGCAGAAGAGCAGCAGCGTTGCTTGGGGAAACGCGCTGCTCTCGGCGCTTTCAAAGGCGATCTCCGTGCTGTCTCCGGCGGCAAGGCACACCGGGCGGAGGAGTCCCCGAGCTTCTCCCTTGCGCAGCATCAGATTGTAGTCCGTACAGCGGCCCCAGGAGCGGGTGGCCGCACCGCCGTCGAACTGGTGCACCTCATAGGGGGCGAGGAGAACCGGCAGAGCGCCGTTGTGAGACAGCCTCATCTCTCCTTCTAACGTAGAGATCCAGCGCCAGTAGTCCGGCAGGGGCGTAAACTCGGACTCCTCCAGCTCCACACTGGCAGAGCTGACACGCCACAAAAAATACCGGTCCGCATACACGGCCCCCTCCGGAGCGATGGCCACCTGTGTGGTTGTCCCGCCGGACCACCGGCTCACCACATAGTCCTCCGGGGACAGCTTTTTCCACGTCATACTGTTCATATTCCTCTGTCCTCCCTCTCTTTAGAACACTAACGAACCGCTGTGCTGTAATAGAAAACTGCCCGCCCTCAATCGAAAGCTTTGGATTGAAAAGTCCCCAGCCGCCATGTAAACTGAAAAAAGAGAACACGATATACAAAGCTATATCGTTTACATGGAGGAACGATTATGGAAAATCCCCAAACGATACATACCGTCGTCTTGGATGGGCACAGCTTAACCTTAGAGGCTCTTGTAGCCGTGACCCGCTTCGGTGCCCGGGTGGAGCTCGCTCCCCATGCGCGGGAGGCCATCGTCCATTCCAGAGCTTTGGCAGAAAAAATCGCGGAGGAGAAACGGGTGGCCTATGGCATTACCACAGGCTTTGGCGACTTCGCCACTGTGGCCGTATCGGAGGAGCTCAGCAGCCAGCTCTCTACCAATCTGATCCTCAGCCACTGCACCGGCACCGGCGAGCCCTACAGTGAGGAGCAGGTCCGGGGTATGATGCTGCTGCGGGCCAACGCCCTGTGCGCCGGCGTCAGCGGCGTGCGCCCCGTGATCGTGGAGACCCTCATCGAAATGCTCAACCGGGGCGTAACCCCCGTAGTACCCCAGAAGGGCTCCCTCGGCGCCTCGGGAGATCTGGCTCCCCTGTCCCACATGTCTCTCGTTCTGCTGGGCCGGGGCGAGGCCTTCTACCAGGGGGAGCGCCTCAGCGGCGCGGCGGCCATGAAAAAGGGCGGCATTCCCACCCTCGACACCCTCATGAACAAGGAGGGGCTGGGCCTCACCAACGGCACCTGCGCCATGACCAGCGTAGGCGCGCTGCACCTCTATGACACCCTGCAGGCAGCCCAGCTGGCCGATCTCATCAGCTCTTTGACCCTCACCGCCCTCACCGGGCAGTTAGACGCTTTCCAGGAGCGGATGCACACCGTCCGCGGCCACTTAGGTCAAATCCAAGTGGCGAAGAACATGCGTCTTTTAACTGCCGGCTCCGAGATTTTGGAGCGCTGTCAGGGCGCTCGGGTGCAGGACGCCTACTCCCTGCGCTGCATCCCTCAGGTCCACGGCGCCATTCGGGACGCACTGGAGTTTGTTAAAAATAAGGTAGACATCGAGCTCAACGCTGTCACCGACAACCCTCTTCTCTTCTGTGAGGATGAGGCGGTCATCTCCGGCGGAAATTTCCATGGTGAGCCCATGGCCCTGCCCTTCGACTTTTTGGGCATTGCCTGCTCTGAGATCGCCAGCATCTCTGAGCGGCGCATTGAGCGCATGGTCAATGCCGCCCTCTCCAATGGCCTGACTCCGTTTTTGACCACCAACGGCGGGGTCAACAGCGGCTTTATGATCGTACAGTACACTGCGGCCTCCATGGTCTCGGAGAACAAAGTCCTGGCCCACCCGGCCTCGGTGGACTCCATCCCCTCCTCTGCCAATCAGGAGGACTTCGTCTCCATGGGCACCACCGCGGCCCGGAAGGCCGGCACGATTTTGGAGAACACCCTCTCCGTCCTGGCCTATGAGCTGCTCACCGCCTGCCAGGCGGTGGATATCCGCCGCCGCGTGGGCGGCTATGGCACCGGCCTCTCGGCGGTGGACGAGGCCCTCTACAGCCATGTGCGGGAGAAGGTGGCCTTTATAGAGGTGGACCGGGAAATCTGGCCAGACATCCGGGCAGTGGAGTCCATGGTCCGCAGCGGCGAGCTGCTGGAGCTGGCCCGCAAAATTGTACCGGAGTTTTGCTAATCCTCCCCGCTCTCCTCTGAGGAGTTGCCGCCCATGCGGCCAAGGACCGAGCGGTAGCCGCCGGGCCCAAACTGCAGCGCGGTATTGATGCGGGTGATGGTGGAGCTGCTCACCGGGAGCTGCTGACGGATGGACTCGTAGGTCTCCCCGGCCAGCAGGCGCTTGGCCACCTGAAGCCGCTGGGAGAAGCTGATCAGCTCCTGCATGGTGCACAGGTCCCGCAGAAAGGCGCGGCACTCCTCCTTGTCCCGGAGGGACAAAATCGCGTCCAGCAATTCCTCGATATTTTCGGCCTGTTTTTGATCCAGACGGGGCGTCATACGGTCCCCTCCCCTCTGCAAATATAGATAGATTTATTTTACCATTTTGCCCCACCACCGTCAATTGGAAGAATTCCTGCCCGTCCGGCAAAAACAGATAGACTCAGATCAATAAGGAGGTCCACAATGGAGTACTATGACAACGGCGCTATGACCATCAAGCTCGATTATGAGCTGCCCGACTACCCGGCCTTTGATCCCCAGTACCGCCGGGCGCCCCGCCGGGAATCCCGCCTGAGCGAGGCCGACAAGGCTTTGGCGATTAAAAACGCTCTGCGTTACATCCACCCTGACCACCATGAGAAGATGGCCAAGGAGTTTGCCCAGGAGCTGGAGGAGCACGGCCGCATCTACGGCTACCGCTTCCGCCCGGCGGGCAAGCTCTACGGCAAGCCCATCGATGAGTACAAGGGTGCCTGCATCGAGGGCAGAGCCATTCAGGTGATGATCGACAACAACCTGGACTTCGACGTGGCTTTGTACCCCTATGAGCTGGTGACCTACGGCGAGACCGGGCAGGTCTGCCAAAACTGGATGCAGTACCGCCTCATTAAGAAGTACCTGGAGGTCCTCACCGACGAGCAGACCCTGGTGGTTATGTCCGGCCACCCCCTGGGCCTGTTCCACTCCCACAAGCTGGCCCCCCGGGTGGTCATCACCAACGGCCTGATGATCGGCGAGTTTGACGACCAGAAGAACTTCAACCGGGCCGCCGCCCTCGGCGTGGCCAACTATGGCCAAATGACCGCCGGCGGCTGGATGTACATCGGCCCTCAGGGCATCGTCCACGGCACCTTCAACACCCTCCTCAACGCCGGCCGGCTGAAGCTGGGTATTCCTGAGGACGGCAATTTAGCCGGGCGGCTGTTTGTCTCCGCGGGTCTCGGCGGCATGTCCGGCGCCCAGGGCAAGGCCGCTGAGATTGCCGGCGCCGCCGCCATCATCGCCGAGGTGGACGACTCCCGCATTGACACCCGCTACACCCAGGGCTGGGTCAGCCACCGCACCGACAGCTTGGACGAGGCCTGGAAGATCGCCAGGGAACACATGGAGGCCAAGAAGCCCTGCGCCGTGGCCTACCACGGCAACGTGGTGGACCTGCTGGAGTACCTGTATGACCACAACATCCACGTGGACCTGCTCAGCGACCAGACCTCCTGCCACGTGCCCTACGACGGCGGCTACTGCCCCCAGGGCCTGACCTTCGAGGAGCGCACGGAGATGCTGGACAAGGACCCCCAGGGCTTTGCCAAACTGGTGGACAAGACCCTGCAACACCACTATGAGATGATCTGCAAGCTCCACGACCGGGGCACCTACTTCTTCGACTATGGCAACTCCTTCCTGAAGGCCGTGTACGACACCGGTGTGAAGTCCATCTGCAAGAACGGCGAGAACGACCTGGACGGCTTCATCTTCCCCTCCTATGTGGAGGACATTCTCGGTCCCTGCCTCTTCGACTTCGGCTACGGTCCCTTCCGCTGGTGCTGCCTGTCCCGGAACCCCGAGGACCTGGACAAGACCGATGCTGCCGCCGCAGAGTACATTAAGTCCCACAACCGCCGCTATCAGGACTACGACAACTACGTCTGGGTCCGGGACGCCAAGAAAAACAAGCTGGTGGTGGGCACCCAGTGCCGCATCCTGTACCAGGACGCCTTGGGCCGCATGAATATCGCTCTGAAGTTCAACGAGATGGTCCGCAGCGGCCAGATCGGCCCCGTCATCCTTGGCCGCGACCACCATGATACCGGCGGCACTGACGCCCCCTTCCGTGAGACCTCCAACATCAAGGACGGCTCCAACATCATGGCTGACATGGCCACCCAGTGCTTCGCCGGCAACGCCGCCCGAGGCATGAGCTACATCGCCCTCCACAACGGCGGCGGCACCGGCATCGGCCGGGCCATCAACGGCGGCTTCGGCATGGTGCTGGACGGCTCCGAGCGGGTGGACGCCATCCTGCGGATGGCCATGCCCTGGGATACCATGGTGGGCGTGGCCCGCCGCTCTTGGGCCCGGAACGAGAACGCCCTGACCACCGCTGCGGAGTACAATAAGCTCTACGCCGGACAGGACCACATCACCCTGCCCTACCTGGCGGATGACGCGGTGGTAGAGGCTGCGGTGAAGGCCGCGGAGCACCAGTGAGCCCCGCCTTCCAGCGGTATGGAGGAACGATGAACACCTTACTTATTACCAATATCGGCACCCTTGCCACCCCCGCAGGCACCGCCGCCAAAAGCGGCGGCGCCCAGGGAGAGATCCGGACCCTCCGCGGCGCCTGGATCCTGATAGAGGACGGCGTGATCGCCCAGGTGGGGACCGGCACGCCCCCGGCCTGCGCCGGCGAGACCTTGGATGCCGGCGGCGCCCTCGTTACCCCCGGTTTGGTGGACGCCCACACCCACCTGGTCTTCGGCGGCTGGCGGCAGAACGAGCTGGGGCTGAAGCTCCACGGCAAGACCTACCTGGAGATCCAGAATGCCGGCGGGGGCATCCAGTCCACCACCAACGCCACCCGGACAGCCAGCGAGGAGACGCTGACGGAGAAGGCCCGGCTGGCCCTCGATGAGATGATGGCCTTCGGCACCACCGCCTGCGAGGCCAAGAGCGGCTACGGGCTGGCCACGGAGCACGAGCTCAAGCAGCTCAGGACCATCCGGCGGCTCCAGCAGGAGCACCCCATGGATATCGCCGCCACCTTCATGGGGGCCCACCTCATCCCCGCCGAGTACAAGCAAAACCGGAAGGAATATGTCCGTCTGGTCTGCGAGGAGATGCTGCCCGCCGTGAAGGAGCAGGGCATCGCCAAATTCTGCGACGTGTTTTGCGAGGCGGACACCTTCACGGTGGATGAGTCCCGCCAGATTTTAGAGGCCGGCCTCAGATGCGGCCTGCGGCCTAAGATCCACGCTGACGAGATTGAGCCCATCGGCGGCTCGGTGCTGGCCGGGGAGGTTGGAGCCATCTCCGCCGAGCACCTGATCGTCTGCCCCCCCGAGGGGATCAAGAGCTTAGCGAAGGGCGGCGTCATTGCCTGCCTCCTGCCGGCCACCAGCTTTTACCTCGGCGCCGCCTTCGCCCCCGCCCGGGCTATGGTGGAGGCCGGGGTGCCGGTTGCCATGGCCACCGACTTTAACCCCGGCTCCTGCCCCTGCCTGAACATGCAGCTGGTGATGAACCTTGGCTGCCTCAAGTATAAGCTCACCCCCGAGGAGGTGCTCACCGCCGTGACCCTCAACGGCGCCGCCGCCATCGATATGGCGGACCGCATTGGCTCGGTGGAGGCAGGCAAACAGGCCGACCTTGTGATCTGGGAGGCAGAGGACCTCAACTACATCTGCTACCGCTTCGGCAGCAATTTGGTGCGAAACGTGATCAAACGCGGACAGATCTATACAAAAGCCGCCAAGGGCGGCCTGTCCTGATAGGAGGAACATATGGCAAGACTGGTAGAGTGCATCCCCAATTTCAGCGTCAGCAGGGAGCAGGATCCCGCTGTTTTCCAGCAGCTGGTGGACACCGCCAACAGCGTCCCTGGCTGCACGGTTTTGGACGTACAGTCCGACGGCGACCACAACCGCTGCGTGTTCACCATGGTAGGCTCCCCCGAGTCCATCGGGGAGGTGGCCTTCCAGCTGGCCAAGACGGCCACCGCCGCCATTGACATGACCAAGCACAAGGGGCAGCACCCCCGCATGGGCGCCACCGACGTGGTCCCCTTTGTCCCCACCATGGATGTCACCTTAGAGGAGTGCATCGCGCTGAGCAAGCAGGTGGCCCAGCGCATCTGGGAGGAGCTGCAGGTCCCCTCCTTCCTCTATGAGGACTCCGCCACCCGCCCTGAGCGGCGCAACCTGGCAGCCTGCCGCAAGGGCCAGTTTGAGGGGATGCCGGAGAAGCTGCTCCAGCCGGACTGGGCGCCGGACTACGGCGAGCGGAAGATCCACCCCACCGCCGGCATCATCGCCATCGGCGCCCGGATGCCCCTGATCGCCTACAACATCAATTTGGACACCTCCGACCTGGAGATCGCCAACCAAATCGCCCGGGCCATTCGGGCCTCCAGCGGCGGCTTCCAGTACTGCAAGGCCATCGGCGTTATGCTCACCGACCGCAACATCGCCCAGGTGTCTATGAACATGGTCAACTACGAGGGCACCCCTATCTACTACGTCTTTGAGATGGTCCGGGCCCTGGCCGACCGCTACGGCGTGCGCATCATCGGCAGCGAGCTGGTGGGCCTCACCCCCGCCAAGGCCCTGCTGGACTGCGCGGAATACTATCTGAAGTTAGAGAACTTTGACTGCCGCAAGCAGGTGATGGAGTATCACCTGATCGGCATGGAGTAAAGGGGTGCCCTATGAAGTTAGTGGAGCAGCAGGTGCAGACCTTCACCCAATCCCTGTCCTCCGACTCCCCCGCCCCCGGCGGCGGCTCCGCCTCCGCTTTGATGGGCGCGCAGGGAGCCGCCCTCACCGCCATGGTGTGCGCTTTGACCGTGGGAAAGGCCAAGTACGCCGCCCACCAAGCCTTGGCCGAGGAGACCCGCGCCAAGGCGGAGGCTCTGCGGCAGCGCTTTCTTGAGGTGATCGACCAGGACACCGAGGCCTTTTTGACCGTCAGCGCGGCCTACGCCATGCCCAAGGCCACGGAGGAGGAGCGTCTGGAGCGCTCCGCGGCCATCCAGAAGGGGCTGGCGCTGTGCACCGAGACCCCTCTTTTGATGATGGAGCTGTCCGCCCAAGGGCTGGAGCTGACCGCGGCGCTCCTTGGCCGCTTCAATGAAAACGCCGCCAGCGACCTGGGCGTGGCCGCGGCATCCCTCGGCGCCTGCCTGCGGGGAGCTTGGCTCAATGTGCTGATCAACGTAGGCTCCTTAAAGGACAAGGCCTTGGCCCGGCACTATCAGGCCCAGGGCGAGATCCTGCTGGAGCGAGCTCTCCCTTTGTCCGAGAAGGCCTATCAATCCATTACCAATATTCTGCAGCCGTCTTTTTGATTCCTGTGGTTTTCCGCGTCCGCAGGCCGCTAAGGGAAAGCGCTCTCCGACCATCGGATAGAGCCCCCTTGGTTCCGCCCGAAAAATCCCGCAACGGAAGAACGGTTTCCCTCAGAGCTCTCCGTACACGGGTGTGCGGGGAGCTCTTTGTCAAAAGGCGGCAGGGCCGTGGGAGGGGCGGCGCGGTCCATCTGACGGAGCGGGGGTAAGCATGTCTGAGCTGTACATGGGAGAGGTTACATTGGAGCAGGTCCTCCTATCCCGGGAGGAACGCTCGGCGCGGCAGAAGCAGCTGCTCCGCCGCTTCGGCGCGCCGCTGGTCTCCTTTACCATGAACATCCCCGGACCGGTAAAGGATACGCCGCTGATCCGCTTTGCCTTCCGCGCGGCTCTGCGCCGGCTCGAGACGCAGCTGGGGGAGCCTCTGTACCGGCAGTGCCTCTACCAGCCCACTGGCTGTGAGGCTCTGCTGGCCTTCCGGCAGACGGCCCCGGCGCTCAAAGAGGTCTGCCTCTCCATAGAGGAGGGGGCGCCTGTCGGCCGCTTGTATGATTTAGACGTGCTGGACACAGACGGCAGAAAGCTCTCCAGGCCGCAGCCGCGCAGGTGCCTCCTCTGCGGCGGGCCGGCCGCCATATGTGCCCGCAGCCGCGCCCACGCTCTGGAGGCGCTGCAGCTGCGCACGGAGGAGCTGCTGCGGGGCTTTGCCGCCGACCGCCTGTCCTGTCTGGCGGAGGAGGCGCTGCTCTCCGAGGTCTCCTTTACCCCTAAACCGGGCCTTGTGGACCGGCGCACCACCGGTGCCCACCGGGATATGGATCTATCCCTGTTTGTATGCAGCGCCAAAGCCCTCGCCCCCCACTTTCGCCGCTTTGCCGCCATGGG
>CAJFUI010000048.1 GCA_904420145.1 uncultured Oscillospiraceae bacterium | reverse complement strand
TGGATATTCTCCCAGATGGCGTAGCCGTAGGGGCGGTAGATGAACATGCCCTTGATGGAGGAGTAGTCGATGAGCTCCGCCTTGGTACACACATCGGTGAACCACTGGGCAAAGTCCACATCTCGGGCGGTGATGGCCTCCACTTGTCTCTTATCCTGTGCCATAATATCTCTCCATTTCTATATAAAGGTGTTACCGATGATACCGAATTCTTATTGTATCGGTCCGGCAGGGAAAAGTCAAGTTTTCCTTGTGAAAGCGGGGCGGCACATGATAAAATAGTGCCGCGCAACTGCAAATTGACAGGATTTTCTCCAAACGCAACAGCGAATCGGTGGTGTTGCGCCTCCTGCTGGGGTAGGATGATGGCAACCAAACACAAGGAGGAACCCTTCCCATGGCTTTTTCTGAAAATCTTCAATTTCTCCGCAGCCGGCAGAACCTCACTCAAGAGCAGCTGGCAGAGACCTTAGGCGTCTCCCGCCAGAGTGTCAGCAAGTGGGAGTCCAGTGCCAGTTTTCCTGAGATGGACACCATCCTGAAGCTCTGCGACCTGTTCTCCGTCTCCATGGACACCCTTCTGCGGGGGGACGCGGCGGCGGAGGAGGAGCGGACGGATACCGCCGGGTACGACCGGCACATGAACATCTTCACCTGGCAGGTGGCGGCGCCGGTGGCGGGCATCTTAGCAGGGGTGGCGCTGATGATGCTCACCATGGCCTTAGGACTGCCGGAGGCCATCGCTACCGCGCTGTTTCTGCTGATCCTCACCGTGGCCGTGGTGGTGCTGATTGCCGGCGGCATCCAGCACGACAACTTCCGCAAGCGCCATCCTGTTGTGCCGGATTTTTATACGCAGGAGGAGAGGGACGCCTTCCACAGCCGCTTTGTCTGGTACATCGCCGGAGGCGTGGGGGCCATTTTGTTCGGCGTCATTGTCATGCTGCTGTTTTTCTCCGTGTTCCCGGAGAAGGAGTTCTATGAGCTTCTGTCCGGCTCCGCCTTTCTGCTGATTGTGGCCGGGGCGGTGACCTCCTTTATTTATGCGGGGATGCAGGAGGAAAAGTATCAAATCGACAAGTACAACCGGACCAATAAGCGGGAGTTCCACCCCTCCGAGGAGGATAAGCGCCGGAATGAGCGGGTGGGCCGGGCCTGCGGCGTCATTATGCTGATGGCCACCGCCGTGTATGTGGGGCTGGGCCTTACGAGGGACCTGTGGGATACCGCGTGGTGGGTGTTCGCCGTGGGCGGCATCCTCTGCGCTGTGGCGTCGGTTCTGCTGGGGCCGGCGGAGGAGGACTGAGCACTCCCCCTTGCAGCGGATCGGCAGATGGAGTATACTGTCTGATAGATGGCCGGATATACCGGACGCGGCGGATGGAGCGCCGCATGTGAAAAAATCAGTGGGGAGGAACAGGCGATGTCTTATATTCTCAAGGGTAAATATGTCTATACCAGCTTTGGCGCGGAGGCGGCCAAGCCCCTTTTGCACGCAGCGGTCTACTTAGACGGCGAGACGGTCCAAGAGGTGGGGGACGCGAAGGCGCTGTGCCGCGCCCACCCGGAGGCGGAGGTCCTGGGCGGGGACGAGTACGCCGTGCTGCCGGGCCTCATTGACGCCCACTCCCACGGCAACGGGCTGTCCCATGTCCAGCGGAAGATCGGCTTTGACTACTTGGAGAACTCCCTCTACGACTGGAGCCAGTGCATCGCCCTGCCTCCAGAGCTGGCCGCCCCCCTGGCGGCGGTGCGCCACCTCGCCAACGGCTGCACCACCATGCACCACAATGTGATGGGCATGACCTGTGACGAGACCGCCTACGACACCTCCGTGCGGCAGCTGGAGGCCTACCGCAGGACGGGGCTCCGTGTGGCCTACTCCCCGGGGATTCGTGATATCAATATGATCGCCAGCGACGACGAAGCCTTCTATGAGACGCTGCCGGCGGAGCTGAAGGAATTTACCCGCCCTTTGATCTTCTTTGACAAGCAGCGGGCCCGGGACATGTTCTTCGACTGGTTCGAGGGGCTGTTTACAGACTACAACTCCGATATGACCAAGATCTTTCTGGGCCCCTGCTGGGCCCACGGGTGCACGGACGAGCTTCTTGTCAGAACGAAGCAGGCCGCCGAGGACCACGGCCACATCCCCATCCATATCCACACCCTTCAGACGCCTATCCAGCGGGGGTACGGGCTGAAGAAGTTCGGCATGTCCCTGCTCCAGCGCATGGATGATTTAGGCGTGGTGGACGACAACCTGACTCTCGGCCATGCGGTGTACTTAGATGAGCACGACATTGAGATTCTCCGGGACCGGGGGGCCTCTATCACCCACCACGCCAGCTGCAACCTGGCCATGCGCAACGGCATCTCCCCGGCGTGGTATCTCCAGCGCGCCGGGGTCAATGTGGCCCTGGGCATCGACGAGAAGGGAATCAACGACGATGAGGACCCCTTCATGGAGCTGCGGATGATCTACTACCTCTCCCGGCTCAGCGGCTTCGATCTGGTGGAGAACAAGGCCCTGACCGCCAATGAGGTCTTTGCCATGGGTACCAAAAACGCTGCCAAGTCTCTGGGCCTGCAGGGGAAGGTGGGCGCCCTCGCGCCGGGCATGCTGGCGGATGTGGTTTTGCTGGACTTGGAGGAGATCGAGCACAAGCCCTGTGTGGTGCCCGGCGCCGATCCGGCCCAGACCATGATCCACCGTGCCCTCGGCCGCTTTGTCTCCCATGTGTTTGTCAATGGTGTCCATGTCATCAGCCATGGGAAGTGCCAGACCATCGACGAGGAGGCGCTGTATGATGAAATCCGCCGCTTTGCCCAGAAGGAGCAGCCGGAGGGCGCCCGCCGCTATGCGGAGAATATGCAGAAGCTCAAGCCCTACATGCAGGCGTGGTACAAAAACATGGACGACTTTGAGCGGCAGCCCTACTACCTGGTGAACAGCCGGAAGTGACGGCGGGGGGCTTTGGTTGACAAGGGATGCGGGTATGGGTATAATGGAACAAAATATCCATACCCCATAGGACCAGAGGAGGTGCGGCGATGAGACAATGTATGGATGCGGACAACCTGCACCGCAGGCTGAAAAAGATCATCGGACAGGTGCAGGCCATCGACCGGATGGTGGACGAGGACGTGCCCTGTGAGGACATTCTCGCCCAGATCAACGCGGCTAAGTCCGCCCTGCACAAGGTGGGCCAGGTGGTGCTGGAGGGGCACATCAAGCACTGTGTCCGGGACGGCATCGAGCACGGCGACGCCGACCAGACCGTCGCCAACTTCACCAAGGCGGTGGAGCGCTTTGCCAACATGACGTAATGCCCCTTATCCTTCAAAAGAGAGAAAAGAGACGCCCAAGAACTGTGGGCGTCTCTTTTGCTGTGCAGAGGGACCCGAAGGGAGCTGTGCTGTCAAAGACGGCAGCGGCAAAAATTTCAGCTCTCGTCCTATGGTCCCGGACAGCTCCGTGCACAAAGCTTCATGTGCTGGAGGCCAGCCGGATATTCTGGCAGATTTTCGTGCAGGAAGGTTTTTACCTCTTGACAGGGTATACCCCTATAGGTATAATATACCAGTACCCCTTGGGGTATAGGAGGTGCGCTATGAAAACACTCGAAAAACTGTTGGAATGGGGCGGCGTCAAGCGGGAGGTTGTGTGCTTGCTGCTGGGAGGAGCGGGACTGCTGGCCAGCATCTTGGAGATTGCGCCATTTCCCTTTGATATGGCGTGGATCGCCATTATCCTCTGCGGCGTCCCTATTCTTTTGGAGGCAGTTATCGGGCTGGTGACGGCCTTTGACATCAAGGCGGATGTGCTGGTGTCTATCGCACTGATCGCCTCTGTGGTCATCGGCGAGGACTTTGCCGCCGGTGAGGTGGCCTTTATCATGCAGCTGGGCGGCCTGCTGGAGGACCTGACGGTGGCCCGGGCACGGGCGGGCATTGAAAAGCTGGTCCGCCTGACGCCCCGCACCGCCCGGATAATCCGCCCTGACGGGGAGCAGATCATTCCCGCGGAGGCGGTAAAGGTAGGGGAGCTGCTCCGGGTGCTGCCCGGGGAGACCATTCCGGTAGACGGCGTGATCCGCACCGGGCGGACCTCCGTCAATCAAGCGGTGATGACCGGGGAGTCTCTGCCGGTGGATAAGAAGGAGGGGGACGAGGTCTTCAGCGGCACGGTCAACCAGTTCGGCTCCTTTGATATGGAGGCGGTGCGGGTGGGGGAGGACAGCTCCATCCAGCGCATGATCCGGCTGGTGCAGTCCGCCGATGCGGGCAAGGCCAAGATCGTGGGCCTTGCCGACCGCTGGGCCACATGGATTGTGGTGATCGCCCTGAGCGCGGCGGTGCTGACAGGACTCATCACCCACGAGGTCATCCGCTCGGTCACCATCTTAGTGGTATTCTGCCCCTGCGCGCTGGTGCTGGCCACCCCCACGGCGATTATGGCGGCCATCGGCAACGCCACCCGCCACGGCTTCTTAGTCCGGGAGGGGGACGCCTTGGAGCGGCTGGCCGCCGTCTCCCGGGTGGTCTTTGACAAGACGGGGACGCTGACCTACGGGACGCCGGAGGTGACGGCGGTGTGTTCGCTGCTGCCGGATCTTCCGGAGGAGGAGCTCTACGCCCTGGCCGCCGGGGCCGAGCAGCGCTCGGAGCACCCCCTTGGCAAGGCGGTGGTCCGCTGCTGTCAGGCGGGAGGCGGCGAGATCCCTGCCTCGGAGCAGTTTCAGATGCTGCCGGGACAGGGGGTCAAGGCGGTAGTGGCGGGCAGGCTGGTGACGGCGGGGAACTGGGAACTCATGGAGGGGGAGCAGGCAGCCGATCCGGCGGCCCGCCCGAAGGCCCATGTCTATGAGCAGGAAGGCTGCACCGTAATCTATATCGCTGTGGACGGACAGCTGGCAGGTTTTTTGGCCCTGGCCGACACCCTGCGGGAAAACGCGGCGGAGATGATCCGGCAGGTCAAGGCGGCGGGCGTGGCTCCCGTGCTGCTGACCGGGGACCACGCCTCCGCCGCGGCACACATCGCCAAGGAGCTCTCCATCCGCGACTTTCGGGCGGGCTGTCTCCCGGAGGAGAAGCTGCGCTATATTGACGATGCCCAGAGGCGGGGGCGGCAGGTGTGCATGATCGGCGACGGTGTCAATGACGCGCCGGCCCTGAAGAAGGCCTATGTGGGCATCGCCATGGGCGGCATCGGCAGCGATATTGCCGTGGATGCCGCCGACATCGCACTGGTCAGCGACGAGATCACGGAGCTGCCTCATCTGCTCTGCCTGTCCAAGCGGATGATGCGGACCATCCGGCTCAATTTGATCTTTTCCATGTCCCTGAACTTCGCGGCTATTATTCTGGCGATTACCGGCATTTTGAACCCCGTTGTGGGGGCGCTGGTGCACAATGCCGGTTCCGTGCTTGTCATCATCAACTCAGCATTTTTATTGAAATGGAGGAAAAAGAAATGATCATTTCCGCTGTGGTGCTCCTTGCAGGGCTGGCGATCTTAGCAGGGGGCGCATACTACATGGTCAAGGAGAGGGAGGACCGGGAGTCCCGCAAGATTTACCTCATTACGGCCGTTGTGGGAGTGGTTGTGGCCGTCGGCGGCGCCGTCTATCTGTTTACCCAGCTGTAATGGCCGGACAGGCGCAGCGCCTCCCCAGTTTAACAGTTGGAGGGCGGACACCGCGGTGTCCGCCCTCTCTGCGTGTGGGAATATCTATATCTGCATCCGCAGCCGCTGCTGGAGATTCACAATCTCCGCCTGGCGGATACCGGGGGCCCGCTCCCCATCGAGAGACCAGTCCAGTTCTGAGGGGGTAGTGACCGAGATGCGGGAGGCATGGCGCATGATCAGTCCCTCATTTCCGGAGAAGTCCTGGAGCAGCAGGGCCTTGATCATATCATTGAGGGCGGCTACGGATTTGGGTTCGGGGATCAGCAGCAGCTCAAATTTCCCATCGTCCATCACCACCATGTTCTCCTTCAGCTTCAATAGTCCGCCGAGGGAAGTGGAATTGGCAATGGCGCAGAAAAGGAAGCGTCCATCAAACACCTCGCCATCGGCCTCCACCCGGGCCGGATAGAAGCGGAGAGAGGAGAGATCCTTGACCCCCTCAATGATGTAGGCCAGGTGGCCTAAGTCGTTTTTCGCCGTCTGGGGCGCGGAGTAGGAGGCCTTGGTAAAGGCACCGAAGGTGGCCACATACATAAAATAGTGGTCATTGAAGCGGCCTACATCAAGGAGCCGTCCCTCACTGGAGACAATCCGCTCCGCGGTGCGCACAGGATCAGAGGGGAGGCGGAGGCTTGCGGCAAAGTCGTTGGTGCTGCCGCCGGCAATATAGCCAAGAGGCGGCGCCTCCGGCAGGGAGAGCAGGCCGCTGACCGTCTGGTTCAGCGTGCCGTCGCCGCCGTAGCAGACGACCAGATCATAGGCGCCCCCCTCCTCCCGGGCGATGCGCTCTGCGTCCCCAGGACCGCCGGTCTGCCGCAGGCGGATGGAGTACCCTGCCTCGGAGAAGACGGAGAACACATCAAAAAAGAAGGCGCGGGAGCGGTTTTTTCCCGCCCGGGGATTGACAATCAGCAGAAGCTCTTTGCTCATGGAGGACACCCTTTCTATCCAAAAATAGAAATTGCGCGGGGAGGAACTGTACTTGCTGTGAAGGAAGTATAGCACAAGGATGAGGGGTATTGCAATTCTTTTCAAAGTCGGGTAAACTAAAAGGGAAAATAAGGAAAAATGCAGGGGGATGGTGGAATGCGGCAAAACCGGCAGTATCTGTACTGGGGGCTGACCGCCTTCGCGGTGGTCTGCGGGGTGCTGGTCTTTTATGATATTGTCTTTCGCAACAGTATTTTGTTCTGGTATTTGGGAAGATTGATCACCATCCTTGCCCCGGTGAGCTACGGCTTTGTGATGGCCTATCTCCTCACCCCGGTGGTCAACGGCATTGAGAAACTCCTGTTTCCGGATCCGCGGAAGCGCCGGGGTAAGCTGCCCCGGGCAGTCAGTATTTTCGCCACCTGGGTGCTGGTGCTCATGGGCTTCTATGTACTGCTGCGGCTGCTGCTGCCCCAGCTCTATGCCAGCATCGTCTCCCTTGTAGGGAATATGGAGACATACTACAATACCATCGTAGGGTGGGTGCAGAAGTTTTTAGAGGACAACCCCGCGTCCAAGGACTGGATCGTTAACATGATTGACACCTACTATCAGGACGCTATCCACTGGTTCCGCAACACCATGCTGCCCCAGCTCCAGACTGCTTTGACGGAGCTGACCACCCATGTCACCACCGGGATTTTAGGGGTATTCAACTTTTTCAAAAACCTTCTGGTGGGCATCATTGTTTCCGTCTACCTCCTGGCGATGAAGGAGGGGTTCGCCGCGGCCGGCTGCAAGCTTGTTTACAGCCTGTTTTCCAAGGAGCGCTCTGCCCAGATTATCCGCGGCACCAAGGAGGTCAACCAGATTTTCAGCGGTTTTGTCCGGGGGAAGCTCTTGGATGCCATGGTGATCGGCAGCCTGTGCTTTGTGGGCTGCAGCATCATGGGGATCCCCTATACTCCTCTGGTCAGCGTCATCATGGGCGTGACCAATGTGATCCCCTTCTTCGGCCCCTTCCTCGGGGCGATTCCCAGCGGCTTTATCATTCTGCTGGACAATCCGGTCAAATGCCTCTATTTCATCATCTACATCCTGATCCTCCAGCAGTTGGACGGGAATGTCATTGAGCCGAAAATCCTCGGCGGGCGCACCGGGATTCCCAGCTTCTGGGTCATTGTGGCCATTTTAATCGGCGGCGGCCTGTGGGGGCTTCTGGGAATGTTCATCGGCGTGCCCCTGTTCGCCTGTATCTATACCGGCGTGCGCAGGTTCTGCGCCTACCGCCTGAAGAAGAAGGGACTGCCGGTTCACGCCTATAACTACCGCACCCACGCGCCGGTGAGCGATGAGGAGCTGCGCACGCAAGAGAGGAAAGCGCGGGAACAGCAGGAGGAAGCTGCGGCGGCAGAGGATTCTGCCAAGGAGGATGAGGGAGCGAAAAGGGAAGAGCCTTCAGAGGAGGGGGACAAAGAGAAAAAAGAACAATAAGAGAAGCGGCAGGACCGTCACAGGCAAAAGCTGTGGCGGTCCTAATCCCTTTTGATGAGGATCCCCGCAGGGGATCAGCGGGTGGCAAAGAGCACACCGAGGGTACCGGGGCCGCAGTGGCTGGATACGGTGCAGCCAGTCTGCATGACATGGAGGGTCTCGAAGGGGACCAGGTCCAAAATCAGTTTTCGCAGGGAGTCAATAGTCTCCGTTTTCACACCGCCAGAGTGGGTTAGGGTGGCCACCCGGGTGTCGATGTTCGCCGTGGCCAGCTTGTCGCGGATATACTGGGCATAGACCTTGTCAATAGCGCCCCGGTATTTGCGCCCCACCTTCAGCTCCCCGTCCACCATCTCAATGCAGGGCTTGATCTGGAGCAGGTTGGCGCCCAGAGCGGTGACGCCGCTGCAGCGGCCGCCCTTCCACATGAATTCCAGGGTGTCCAGCACAAAGCTGGTGTGTACCTTCTCCCGGTAGGCTAAGATGTAGTCCACAATCTCATGGGCGGAGCGGCCCTCATCCCGGAGGCGGCAGGCCTCAAAGAGCATCAGGGCCATGCTGTTGCTCAGGTGCATGGTGTCCACCGGGTAGAAGCCGGGCAGCTCTTGGGCGGCAATGCAGGCGTTCTGATAGGTGCCGGAGAGCTTGGAGCTGATGTCAAGGTGCACCACCTCGCAGCCCTCGGCGAGGATGGGGGTGAAATAGTCGATAAACTCCTGGGGGGAGATGGCGGTGGTTTTGGGCAGAAGTCCCTCCTCCCGGTAGATACGGTAGATGAGGTCCGGAGTGAGGTCCACCCCGTCCTTATAGGCGCGCTCCCCCTCCAGCACGGTAAGGGGCAAAACCTGGATCCCGTAGCGCTCCCGCAGTTCCGGGGAGAGGTCACAGACGCTGTCAGCGGTTATGATAACGCGTTTGTTCATAGAATAGGCTCCTTACTGGTCTTGTTTTTGCATGTAGAGGCCATTGTAGCATCAAAAGGAGAAAAAGTAAAGAGTAAATCAAGGAGAGGGAGGGAGAAGAAAATAGGAGAGCTTTTGCCGCATGGACGGGCTTTGTGGTGCCCATGAAAAAGGAACTGCCGCAGAATGCGCTTCGGCATTCGCGGCAGCTCCTTTTATCTGTCAGATCAGCTTTTCAAAGAAATAGAACGACTCATCCTCCCCAATCTGGCGCATGGAGGCCTCCAGCATGCGCTTGGAGGTGGCATTCTCCTTGTAGCACTTGGCCTCCAGGCGATAAAGCCCCAGCTCGTAGAGGGACCAGTCGGCCACCCTTGAAAAGGCCTCAGCGCCGTAGCCGTGGCCGGCGTACTCCGGCAGAATCCGGCAGCCCAGCTCTGCCGCTCCCCTGCAGTCAAAGCGGTAGAGCACCGCCTCACCGATGAGGGCCCCGTCTAAGCGGATGGCAAAGTTGATGGCCAGGCGGCGCTTGAAATCGTTGCGGGCCACCCGATAGAAGTAGCCGTCGGTCAGGGGGCCCTTCAGATCCTTGCGGTAGTCATAGCCCCACAGGCGGTTGCGCTCGTCGTCGAGACACAGACGGTTGTAGCTGGGAATATCCGCAGGGGTGATAGCGTCGAGGGTCAGCCGGTCGGTGCGGAGGGTGGGGATGGCAGAGAGCCGGTCCAACTCCGTCACCGTGCGGACGATATACTTCTTCCCCATCATGGCGGGGCGGTACTGGGTCTTGCTGGTGCGCAGACCCTTGTCCGCGCCGTCGTCCTCCCGGTTGATATAGGCGCAGCCGCCGGCAAAGTGGGCGGCGAAGGACTGAACCATGGTGGGGTAGAGTCCCTCGTACTCCGGCAGAGCCTTCTCAATGTGGCAGATCAGGGTGTCGCCGCAGATCTCCCCCAGGGAGATGGCGATGAAGTGCCCGTCCAACTCGATGGCGCCGGCGAGGACCCAGGACTTCCCGATCTGGCGGGTCAGCTTCCGGGCATAGCACAACTCCTTCTTCGCCATAGCGTTCTCCTTGTTGAAGGCCCGGTGGAAGGCGTCCCAAAACGCCTCCAGTTCCTCCTTGTCCGCGGGCGTGATGGGGCGGAAGGCGGCGTCGGGATAGAGCTTTTGAAACTTGTTGATGTGGTTGCGCTGGCCGGAGTAGCGCCGGCCGGCGAAGGTCATCAGGTCCTCCGCCCGGTAGAGGTAGTCCTGCCAGAGACGGCTGCTGTCGATGCGGGTGTAGGGGTAGCGGGCGAGGACAGTGGGCAGGGCCTCCTCGGGGACCTGCACAAAGGAGGGGCAGATCCCCTGCTCCCGGCAGTAGGCGTCGATCTCATCGAGGGCGGCGGAGACGTCCCCGGCCTCGGGCAGGGGCACAGGGTAGTCGAAGGTGGTGACGCCGTGGGAGCAGTTTTTGACGATCAGGCAGCCGGCGGCCTCGGCGAAGAGGGGGCTGAAGTGGTGGCGCCACATGAGCTTGACGCCTACGGAGTACTCACACAGGCGGTAGGAGCAGGTTTTGTAGTACTTTCTCAGCTTCAGGGAATTTCTGACATTGACAGGGTAAAAGGTTAACATGCTGCGTTACGCTCTCTTTTCTTTTGTATTGAGGGGAGCCCCCTGGGGGGAGTGGATGCTGCGGACCACATCTCGGGAGTAGGAGATAAACTGGGAGAGAATGGGGTTGGCCCGCTTGGCCGGACGCACGGCGATGCCCAGGGACCGGCTGGCAGACGGGGAGAGGGGCAGGGCGATGATGTTGTCCTGACGGCCCTGCAGAATGAGGTCGGAGAGGATGCTGTAGCCCAGACCCAGCTCCACCATAGAGATCACCGTGGCGTCGTCCACAGAGGTGTCCCGGATGTCCGGGGAGACGTTGGCTTGATGGAAATAGGGCAGAATGTCGTAATCAAAGCCCAGGGAGGGCATGAGAAACTCCCGCCCGTCAAACTCCGAAATGGGGAAGGACGTGCGATCGCCGATTGGGTAGTCCGGAGGCAGGATGGCCAGCAGGGGGTCATCCCACAGGGGGACCCAGTCAAAGCCCTCCCGGTTCTGGTTGCTGACAAAGGAGAGATCCACCGAGTCCTCCTGCAGCCAGGTGTAGGTCTCATCCACGCTGCCCATGCGGATATCCACGCTGATGTCGGGGTAGTCCCGGCGGAATTTGGAGACGATGGCCGGCAGCCAGTGCATACACATGCTGGAGTAGGCGGCCACCCGGATGCTCTCCTTCCTGGTGCTGCTCACCAGGGCGATCTGGTTTTCCAGCCGCTTGGCGGCCTGCTGGAAGTCCCGGATGGTGGGGAGTAGCCGCTCGCCCGCCGGCGTCAGCCGCACACCGTAGCGGTCCCGCACCAGCAGGGAAAGACCGGTCTCCCGCTCCAAAGCGTGCATCATGTGGGTCAGTCCTGACTGGGTGTAGCCCAGCCGCTCGGCGGCCTTGGTGAAGCTGCCGGCCTCCACAGCGGTCAGCAGCGCCTCCCACTTTTTTGTATCCATCAATCTTTCTCCTCATCTATTAGAAAGCATAATATGTATTATACCCACCATGCGCAGCTTTTGCAATACGCCGCAGAAGAATTTCACAAAAGGTTAACCCGCTCCTGCTTTTTAGACGGAAAGCGACAGAAGGCCTGGCGGTCCGCCAGGCCTTCTGCCGCTTGGTTGGAGGAAAGAGCCGCTCAGCGGAGCAGCCGGGATTTCTCCAGCGCTAAAAGGATCACAGGGACCACAATCAGCTGGATGACGATCCCAGGCAGCGCCGTGGTCAGAGCGGCGGAGAGCCAGAGCTCCATGGAATAGGCCCCAGCCCGGAAAATCAGGGCGTTGAGCACACCGTAGAAGACGCGGCCGCAGACCATGGCGGTAAGCAGGGTCAGATAGATGTCAGCGGCCCTCCGTCCGGTTTTGATCCGTGGGAAGAGAAACCCGGTGACCAGCCCGTACACCGCCAGCTCGCAGACCATAGAGGGCAGGATCGCTGCCGGCGGCATACCGGTGGTAAGGCTGGATAGAAGAGGGCCGAGCACACCGCAGGCGAGGCCGTAGGGCCAGCCGCAGACGAAACCGCACAGCAGCACGGGGATGTGCATGGGCAGAAAGATGGACCCGGCGTTGGGTACTGTGTGGAAGGCCATGGGCAGGACAATGCACAGCGCTGCACATAAAGCGGCCAGGACCAGTTTTTTGCTGTTGGACATGGGGGACTCCTTTCTTAACTTTATCAATCGGATTCTTACGCAAAATCAGGCCGGGCGCTGATGGCGCCGGAGACAATATAGCAGGTGTCATTGTCCACGGCAGTGTCTACAGTGAGGTGAGGGGCAAACCACTCCGCCACTGTGCCGGCGGGGGAGAGGCCCAGGGAGACCTCTGAGGCCTCCTGCTCATGGTGGCCGTTGACGGCGAAGCGGCTGCGGTCGTGGGCGATGGTCAGCCGCCCACCGGGGAGCAGACGGCCGGACAGGGAGGCAATCAGCCTCTGGGGATGGGGGAAGTGGGGGAAGGCATTGAAGAGGATGATGCGGTCATATCGGGGAAGGGGCAGGGCCTCCGCGTCGCCGGTGAGGAGAGTGAGGCGTGGGTCAGTGAATTTTTCCCCGGCGATGCGGATCATCTCCGGTGACAGATCCACCCCGGTGAGATGGCGCACCCCCCGGCGGAGGCAGGAAGGGAAGAGCACCCCCGTTCCGCAGGCGGCATCTAAGACCGTGACCCCGGCGGTGATGCCGGCGGCATCTAAGATGCGTTCGATTACAGGGTAATTGGGCTCCCGGGTGCTGTCCCAGGTGGAGGCCAGCCGGTCAAAAAAATCTTTTACCTTCTCAGGCTGCAGCTGCATAGGTGTCGCTCCTTTGTCTCCTTTTTTGTTCGCAGTCAGGATAGCACGGGGAAATTTCCGCCGCAAGCCGCGTGGGGGGATATATTTTTTATTTTTTTGTCCATACTGATAGGGCAAATGGAAAAATGCGGGAGGTTTCCTATGGAAGAAAAACTGTCAAAAAGCCTGCAGGAGAATCAGACGCTGTTGGATGAGAAGATTGGCGTCGGGCGGAATTTTGACGTGATTGCAAGGGATCTGCTCATCGGCGGCACGGCGGCGCGGATGTATGTGATAGACGGCTACGGCGACGACGGCACTATCGAGCGGATTGTCTCCTTTCTGTTGCAGGTCCAGGACAAGGATATGGAGGGGATCTCCTCCATGGACGAGGTGATCCGCCGTTTTGTCACCTTCGGGGAGGTCAATGCCGAAGGAAATGTGCGCAACATTTTAACCGGGGTGTTTTTGGGGAAGATGGCTCTGGTCATAGAGGGGTTTGATCAGTGCGCCCTCATTGACGCCAAAACCTTCCCGGGACGGGGTATCCAGGAGCCCACAGACGGCCGGGTGCTGCGGGGTGCCCACGACGGCTTTGTGGAGATCCTGCTGAACAACACCTGTCTAATCCGCCGCCGCATCCGAGATGAGCATCTGACCTTAGAGAACCACAAGGTGGGAGCTGAGGGGCGTTCGGACGTGGTGCTGGCCTATATGGACGATCGGGTGGACCAGAACCTTCTGAAAGAGGTACGCAGCAAGATTGAAACAATTGACGTGGGCACCATCGCCATGAGCCAGGAGAGTATGGCAGAGGCCATGATGGCACCTCAATGGTACAACCCTTTCCCTAAGGTGCGCTATACCGAACGGCCGGATACAGCGGCGGCCTGCATCATGGAGGGCTATGTGGTGCTGCTGGTGGACAACTCCCCCTCAGTGATGCTGCTGCCCACCCACTTCTTCGACTTCATGGAGGAGGCCAACGATTACTACTTCCCGCCTCTGATCGGCACCTATCTGCGCTATATCCGCATCGCGGTGTTCATCCTGTCCCTGGTCATCACCCCTATCTGGTACCTCTTAGCAAAAAGTCCTCACAAGGTGCCGGAGTGTCTGTCATTCATTACCGTGGAGGGGGAAGCTTATGTCCCGCTTCTGGTACAGCTGCTGCTGGTGGAGTTTGTGGTAGACCTCTTGAAGCTGGCCTCACTGAATACACCGGATGTTCTCAGCAACTCCTTCTCTATGCTCGGCGCGCTGATTTTGGGAGATTTTGCCGTCCAAGCCCGCTGGCTGGTGCCGGAGGTGCTGGTCTATATGGCCTTTGTAGCCATCGCCAGCTTTGCCCAGCCCAGCTTTGAGATGGGCTACGCCTTCAAGCTCATGCGCATGGTACTGCTGCTGCTCATCGCCCTCTGGGACTGGTGGGGATTTGGTATCGGCATGCTGTTGATGTTGATTTTGCTCTTTACCACCAAGCCCATTGTGGGCAAGGGGTATATGTATCCTATCTGGCCCTTTGACGCCAAGGCCCTTGGACGACTGCTGCTGCGCCAGCCCATCCGCCGGGACAATTCTTGAGACAGACAGAGAAGAATTTTTCGGGGCCGTTCCAGCCGGAGCGGCCCCTTAAAGATACAGAAAAAGGGAGCCCCTCCCATGGAGCGGACTCCCTTTTCCATATGGGGAGGATGCGCCCGCCTGCAGAGCAGGCAGACCGTCTATCCCTCCATGTGCTTGCCTAAAAATGCGGCGATGGTCTGGGCCAGCTTGTACTCTGTCTCCCCAGTGGGCTTGCTGTCGGTGCTGTCGCTGATAAAGAGCACCAGACCAAGGGTGTCCCCTTCGGAGATAATGGGTGCGGCCACAGTGGCACAGTATTTTTCACCGGAGTCGGTGACAAAGACGCAGCGCTCGCCGCTCTGCTGCTGATAGATTTTCCGGTCCTCCATGATCTGCTCCAGTTCACTGCTGATCCGCTTGCCCAGCAGATCCCGCTTTCCTCCGCCGGCCACGGCGATGATGGAGTCCCGGTCACTGACCGCCGCGAGAGAGCCTGTGCTCTTGCTCAGGGTCTCGCAGAATTGGGCGGCAAAGTCGTCCAGACCGCCCATGAGAGAATACTTCTTAAAGATCACCTCGCCGTCGCGGCTGGTGTAGATCTCCAGCGGGTCGCCTTCGCGGATCCGCATAGTGCGCCGAATCTCCTTAGGGATTACCACCCGCCCCAGGTCGTCAATGCGGCGCACAATACC
>CAJFUI010000047.1 GCA_904420145.1 uncultured Oscillospiraceae bacterium | reverse complement strand
TGGATGTAGTCCGCCCGGATCTCGCCCAGCCGCAAAATCTGCTCGGAGTGGTTCAGGCCGAAGGCTTTGACCTTTACCAGCACCCAGCCGGGCCGCACCTCCGGCACAGGGACTTCGGTCAACCGGATCTCCTCCGCCGGGGTGGGCCCGGTGAGCAGGACAGCGTTCATGGTTTTGGGGATCATGCGGACACCTCCTTCCAGCACTGGGGATCGGCGGCGTAGAAATTTCCGTCCCGCCCGCTGGCCACCGCCGGACAGCCCCGGCACCAGGCCAGCAGCTCGCACTTGGCGCACTTCTCAAACCCGGCGTAGTCCCGGTACTGCTCCACCTGACACACCCACAGGTCGGCCAGCCGGTCGCTGAACGCATTTCCTACCTTGCTGCTGAGCACCCGGCGGCAGGCGTACACGTCGCCGGTGGGCAGGATGGTCAGATGGCAGTTGCCGCAGTTGCATCCGCCGTAGATCATGCCCTCCTGCGCGTTCTCCGGGATGCGGAACTCGCCCGTCTCATACTCGTACAGAGTCCACAGGTGGTCCTTCTTGTTGAAATAAGTCTCACAGCCTGCGGCCTCGTACTCCTTGAACTTCCTGTCGCAGTCGGCCAGGAGCTGCCGGTAGCGCAGCGGCTCGATGCCCACGTCCTTCTCTTCGCTGGTGGGGCAGTAGCGGGAAAAGGCGAACACGTCCGCCTTGTGGGCCACCACGGTGTCGATGAGCGCCGGAATCTCGTCGATGTTGGCGCCGGAGACCGTAGTCATGATGACCGCCCGGATACCCGCCCCCTTGAGGCAGGTGATCTTCTCCAGGGTGCAGTCGAAGCTGCCGGGCTTGCGGAACCAGTCGTGGGTCTGGCGCAGGCCGTCCAGGGAGAGCTGGTACTTCTCGCAGCCGTACTCCTTCAGCCGCCTGCACACCGTGTCGTTCAGGTGGAACGGATTGCCCAGGATGGTGAAGGGGATATGGTGCTCCTTCATCAGTCCCAGCAGGTCCCAGAAGCTGGGGTGCAGGATGGGGTCGCCGCCGGTGAGGTAGAAGTAGGGCCGGCGGTGGCAGACCTCACAGAAGTCCAGGCAGTTGTAAAAGGTGTCCTGCATCTGGGGCCAGGTCATGGCGTCCAGCTTCTTGCGGGTGTCCTCGGCAAAAATGTAGCAGTGCTTGCACCGCTGGTCGCACGCGTCGGTGATGTGCCACTGAAACGCGAAGTATTCCATCTCCAGTTACCTCCTGATTGCTTGTTTTTTGAGAGGGGGGCGCATTTCCCAAACCACGGAGCAGACTCCGTCCCTTGGGAAGTGCGCCCCCGCAGGCTGCCCCGCGGGGGCGCGGGCGCTTACTGCTTGCCGCCGGCGCCGCAGGCACTTCCGCAGGCGGTGGGCTTGGGGGCGGCGGCTCCGCAGGCGGTGGGCTTGGGGGCGGCGGCTCCGCAGGCCGAGGATGGCTCGGCGGGCTTATCCCCGGCGCCGCAGGCGCTCCCACAGGCGGAAGACGCCTTCTCCTCGGTCTTGCTGCTCCAGCCAAACAGATTCTTCAGTCCCATAATCAGTTCCTCCTTATATTTTTCCTTTGGAAATCAGGCGTTTCCTGATCTCTGTTTTCAGTATAGCGGGCCCAATTTGTGCCCACAAGTACGCACTTTTTTATGACCGAGTCACCTTTTTGTAACCCCTTGACCGGATAGGAAGGCAGCATATATAATGGGGGCAACATCAACAGGCTGCATCACACCGTAAGGAGGAGCGGATATGCTGACCAAAGAAGAAATGCCGGCCTGTCCTGTGGCCACTACCGTACAGCTGATTGGGAGCAAGTGGAAGCTGCTGATCCTCCGCAATCTGCTGGCCCGGCCCTGGCGGTTTAACGAGCTGAAAAAGGATCTGGAGGGGATCAGCCAGAAGGTCCTGACTGACAGCCTGCGCTCCATGGAGGAGGACGGCATCGTCCTCCGGACGGTCTATCCGGAGGTCCCGCCCCGGGTGGAGTACTCCCTGAGCGAGCTGGGTGACTCTATGCGCCCCATCATCAGCGCCATGGAGCAGTGGGGCCTCGGGTATCAGGCAGCAATGAGACGTATGGACTAAGCGCGGAGGGGGTACGCCATGGCCCCTGTCCTGCAGCTTTTTCCCTGCCCATGGCCTGCTGGAATCGCCGACGGCACGGCCGCGGCGAAGCGCCCTCTCTCCCGCCCGCCTGTCCATTGAGGATGCATGGCGATTGTGGCATTTGCCACTTGTGGTTCCCCCTATTCTGTCGTATAATAAAAAATTATAATAAGTATCGAAATGAAGCGGGAGTTCGGCTGAATTTGGCGGCTTGTAAGAGATCAAGCTCGACGACAAGCTGTGGAAGGAGGAGGTTGTATGGGACGTGTACCGAGGCGGTGGAGCGGCAGCATCCGCTGGTATCTGCTGGGGACATTGGTGGCGTTGGAACTGCTGATGTCTTTTTCCTTTTTGGGATATTTTCATGTGGAGCCCATCTCTGTCACGATTGCCTACATTCCGGTTTTGCTGGCTGGCGCGCTGATGGGGCCGCTGGAATCTGCCATTTTAGGAACTGTCTTTGGCTTAGCCAGTATGTGGAAGGCCTCCGCCCATTATATCATGGCCTTTGACCAGCTGTTTTCCCCTGCGATGAGCGGACAGCCCCTGAAGAGCGTCCTGCTCAGCGTGGGCAGCCGTGCCCTGTTCGGCCTTGTGGTGGGACTGCTCTACACAGCGGCCAGAAGGGCGAAACACCCCGGCCTCTGGGTAGGGATCATCTCCTTTGCGGGGGCCCAGATCCACTCC
This sequence comes from uncultured Oscillospiraceae bacterium, assembly GCA_904420145.1. Lineage (GTDB taxonomy): Bacteria > Bacillota > Clostridia > Oscillospirales > Oscillospiraceae > CAJFPI01. Next base: position 10,369 of record CAJFUI010000047.1, on the reverse strand, counting down.
GCCTTGGTGTACAGCGCCCTGTGGGCCTTTTTTCCGGAGACGGGCTACACACCCCTCAGCGCCCTCCGGAGCCTCCGAAGCCTGAACGGCATTCTGACGGATCTGGTCACAGCGGGAATCGTGCTGTTAGTCTGGTATCTGATGAGTTCCAAAGCGTGGACCCAGTTTTTGATCCGGGTGGAGGCCGCACGGAGTTTTCGGATGGGGGAGCGCTACCATATGCTGTCGCTGCTCGGCGCCATTTTGCTGGTGCTGATCTCCTCTGTGGCGGTGGCGATCTATTTCGTCAACCGGATGGGGTCGGTTTTGAACCAGGACGGCATCCGCCTGAGCGATACGGAGTATGCGGACCTGCTCCATCTGCAGATCCAGTTTCTGATCGGCATTCTCGCTATGATGGCGCTGGTGATTATTTTCCTCATCTTCAACCGGCGGTATGCCACCTACCGGGACCGGGAGGCCCGGACAGACGCCCTGACAGGCGCCTTAAGCCGCAGCGCCTTTTTCCAGTCCTGCGGCAGGGCTCTGAAGGGGATCGGCGACCAGAGCGGCGCCTACTTCGTCATGGTAGATATTGACCACTTCAAGGAGATCAACGACCGGTACGGCCATCCGGTAGGGGACCGGGCCCTGCGTGCGGCGGCGTCCATGCTGGAGTCGGTCTTGGCGGCGGATGGCTTCATCGGACGGGTGGGCGGTGATGAGTTCGCCCTGCTGCTGACTTCTATGGCCAGAGAGGAGCTGGAGGAGCGGCTGCAGAGCGCCCTTGCCAATATCCAGACCATTAAGCTGGGGGAGGACCACCGGATGGCCTGCAGCATCGGCGCGCAGCCTATCACGGCCTCTCAAACCATTGACGGGCTGTACCGCTCGGCTGACCATCTGCTGTATTTGGCCAAGCAGCAGGGAAGAGGCCGGTACGTCATCGGCGCCGTGCCGGAGGAGCCGATGGAGAAGACAGGCTGACTGCGGTTTTCCCGTTTTGAGACATTCATGTAATAGGAGGAAAACGGTTGCGAGGAAACAAGACCAGGAAGCAAATACCAATTCGCATCGGACTGCGGACCATCAAGTCCGCCATCGCGGTGGTGATCGCATTGTGGGTGGTGGACCAGTACGGCGCCTCCGGCAGCAAGCTGATCTTTGCCCTCATCGGCGCACTGTCCGCCATGGAGCCCACCTTCACCAAGTCCGTGCGCAGCTGTTTGACCCAGATCTGCGGCGTGATCTTCGGCGCCGTCTTCGGTGTGCTTATGAGCCGACTGCCCATCGACTCGATCTGGGTGATCGGGCTGGGGGTCATCGTCATTATCACGGCCTATAACGCCCTGCAGCTGACCCTCTCCCCGGCGCTGCCCTGCATTATCCTGGTGACCATCTGCACAACGGCGGATATTGTTCCGGCGGAATATGCCTTAGGGCGCATCTGGGATACTACCATCGGCCTTGCCATTGGCCTTGTGATCAACATGCTCTTTTTCCCCTATGACAACAGCCGCCAGATCCGGGAGAGCATCCGCAGCCTGGACAGGGATCTGATGGAGTTTTTGGAGGACTACTTCGACGGCGACGGGGATCTGCCGGACGCGGAGAAGATGAACCGCCGGATCGAGGAGATTGAGACGCAGCTGTCAGTGTTTGCCGGCCAGCGGCTGCCCTACTGGAAGCGGCATATGCGGGAGCTGAGCCGGCTGCAGCGATGTGACGAGCTGGCCAAGGCACTGGTGACGGAGCTGGAGGTGCTCAGCCATTTGGAGCGGCCGGGCCGACTGAGCGGGGAGACGAGGCAGCGTCTTGCCAACTGCGGAGCCAAGGTGGCGGACCAGCCGCCGCCGAAGGAGCCGGATGAGATAGACATTGTGACCAATTACCATGTTGGCCGGGTGCTGACCATCCGCCGGAAGCTGCGGCAGACCCTTGCGGAGAAGAAGTAGAGACAAAAAGAGCAGGTCCTGATGAAAGGGCCTGCTCTTCTCTTTGCGGCGGCGTTACTTGATCTCCACCACCTCGTAGCCTGCGTCCACCACGGCCTTGGTGAGGGCCTCGTTGCTGGCGTCGCCCTTGACAGTAGCGGTGCCGGCTTCCAGATTCACCGTGGCGGTGACACCGGGGAGGGCGTTGAGGGCCTTCTCCACGTGGGCTTGGCAGTGGGCGCACATCATGCCCTTAATCACAATTGTCTTTTCCATAGTTGTTTCCTCCTTTTGTTTGTCGTCCGCTGCAGGGGCGGGCGTGGATTCATTGGGTTGTGCGGCCTCCAGACTGGGCTTCCAGCGGCGCAGGCGCAGGGCGTTGGACACCACGCACACGCTGCTCAGGCTCATGGCCGCGGCGGCGAACATGGGATTGAGCTTAAAGGCGAAGGGGAGATAGAACACGCCGGCGGCGATGGGGATGCCGATGGCGTTGTAGAAGAAGGCCCAGAAGAGGTTCTGCTTGATATTGCGAATCACGGCACGGCTGAGCTCAATGGCACTGACCGCATCGGTGAGGTCGCTCTTCATGAGCACCACGTCGCTGGATTCGATGGCGATGTCGGTGCCTGCGCCGATGGCAATGCCCACATCTGAGCGGGCCAGGGCCGGGGCGTCGTTGATACCGTCGCCCACCATGGCTACCTTCTTGCCCTGCTTCTGCAGGTCCGCCACGCATTTCTCCTTGTCCTGGGGCAGCACCTCGGCAATCACATGGCGGATTCCCAGCTGCCGGCCGATGGCGTTGGCGGTGCGGCGGTTGTCTCCGGTGAGGAGCACCACGTCGATGCCCATTTTCTTCATCTGCGCGATGGCGCTCTCGCTGGTGGGCTTCACCGTGTCCGCCACCGCCAGCATCCCCAGCAGCTGCCCGTCGGAGACGAAGTACAGCGGCGTCTTACCTGCCTCAGTTGCCTGCTCGCTGACCGCGTCGAAGGCGGAGAGGTCCACCTGACGCCCCTCAAAGAGACGGCGGTTGCCGGCGAGGAGCTTTTTGCCCGCCACGGTGGCCTCCACACCGCCGCCGGGGGTGGCGGCGAAATCCGCTGCCTCCAGGAGCGTAAGGCCGCGCTCCTTGGCGCACTCCACCACAGCATGGGCTAAGGGGTGCTCGCTGAGGGCCTCTGCCGAGGCGGCGAGGTGCAGGAACTCCTCCTCGCTGACGCCCGGGGCGCTGTAGAGATCAGTGACCTTAGGTCTTCCCTCAGTGACGGTGCCGGTCTTATCCATGACCACCGTGTCCACGTGGTGGAGGATCTCTAAGGCTTCGGCGGATTTAATCAGGATCCCGTGCTGGGCGGCCTTGCCGGTGCCCACCATGATGGCCACGGGGGTGGCCAGCCCCAAGGCGCAGGGGCAGGAGATCACCAGCACGGCGATGGCGATGGAGAGGGAGAAGCTGACGTTCTGGTGCCCCACAAAGTACCACAGCAGCCCTGCGATGACGGCGATGGCGATCACCGTGGGGACGAAGATACCGCTGACCTTGTCGGCTAACTTGGCGATGGGGGCCTTGGAGGAGGACGCCTCCTCCATCAGCTTGATGATCTGGGAGAGGGTGGTGTCCTTGCCCACCCGGCCGGCCTTGATCTCGAGATAGCCGGCCTTGTTGATGGTGGCGGCGATGACGCTGTCCCCCTCCGCCTTCTCCACGGGGAGGCTCTCGCCGGTGATGGCGCTCTCATCCACCGCCCCGTGGCCGCCGGTGACCACACCGTCTACAGGGATGCGCCCGCCCTGGCGGACGATGACAGTGTCCCCCTCCACTACCTCGCCAATAGGGAGGGTGACCTCCCTGCCGTCCCGGAGGACCACAGCGGACTCCGGGGCCAGGGCGATGAGGGCGGCCATGGCCTCGCTGGTCTTGCCCTTGCTCCGGGCCTCCATGTATTTCCCCACGGTGACGAGGGCGAGGATCATGCCGGCGGACTCAAAGTAGAGCTCCGGCATGTGGGAGACATTGCCTTGGATGACCGTGATGGCGCTGTAAACAATGCCGGCAGCGGCGCCCAGGGCCACCAGGGAGTCCATATTGGGGGCCAGCTGAAAGAGCCGCTTGAAGCCCACAGAGAAATAGGACCAGTTGACAACCAAAATGGGAATCAGCAGAATCACCTGGGCGGCGACAAAGCGGAAGAACCCGGCCATGCTGTCCGGCATCAGGAAGGCCGGGAGGGGCAGGCCCATCATGTGCCCCATGGCGATGTAGAACAGGGGGATGAGAAAGACGATAGAGATGATCAGGCGCTTTTTCATCCATGCGATGTGCTTGTCGCTGGCCTCCTTCTGGCGGCCGCGGCTGGCATCGGAAGCCAGCTCCGCGCCGTAGCCCCCCTCTACTACGGCGGCGATGATTTGATCCGGGGAGACGGCGGACTCGTCGTAGTCCACCGCCATGCTGCCGCTCAGCAGGTTGACGCTGACGGAGGAGACGCCGGCTAAGTGGCAGACGGACTTCTCCACGTGGGCCGAGCAGGCCGAGCAGGTCATGCCGGTGACAGCAAAGGTATCGTGTTTCATAGGAACACCTCGTTTCTAAAGAGAAATCAGCGAAATTGCGCCGCAAGTGCGGCGTACAAGGGTTTCCCGGAGGGAAACCTTGCCGCAGGGCGGATTCACTCCGCCCGAGGAAGTTAAAATGCGGGGTCCCCGCAAAATCGGAGATTTTGTGGGGTCATGCCGGTGACGGCAAAGGTATCGTGTTTCATAGAGAACACCTCGTTTTCAAGGAATAGGAATATCGAGATACCGTCTTAGACGGCGGAAATGGTTTATGGGAAAAATAGAGGACTCACTCGTGGAGGAGCACCCACATGGCCGGACGGACGCCGCCGGCGGTGCCCTCCGCTGACAAGGGACTATTTCATCAATTTCTGCAGCACACACACCAGCTCGTCGATGACCTCGTCGTTGCCATGGCGGATGTTATCCGCAACACAGGTTTTGATGTGACTGGCCAGCAGTTCCTTGCTGAAGCTGTTGAGGGCGGCGGTGGCGGCGGAGACCTGAATCAGGATATCCGGACAGTAGGCGTCCTTCTCCAGCATCTCCTTCAGCCCGCGGATCTGCCCCTCAATCCGGCTGAGGCGGTTACAAAGCTGGCGGTGTTCCTCAGGGGTTCGGTGCTTGGTCTTGCCGCTGCAGCAGCATTGGTCCATAGAAAAGCCTCCTCTCGATCTGTCTGCCACCACTATATACCCTTGGGGGGTATTTGTCAAGCAAAAAAATAGGGGGCGGGGGTATTTTGCGCGGGCTGCTCCAAACGGCGCCTCCGGAAGGTGCCGCGGCGGGCAGTTTTGACAAGGAGCGGAGACCGGCCGCCTGCCGGACTCCGCTCCCTGCCCTACCGCTTTTCGCCGGGTTTGAAGAGCAGCGCGGCGAGAAAGCCAAAGAGCACCGCAGAGGCGATGCCCGCGGCGGAGGCGGTGAAACCGCCGGTGAAGATGCCCAGCCAGCCGTCCTCCCCCACCGCACGCTCCACGCCCTTGGCCAGGTTATAGCCAAAGCCCGTCAGGGGGACGGTAGCACCCGCCCCGCCCCAGGCCACAATGTGTTCGTAGACACCGATGGCCTGCAGAAAGACGCCGGTGACCACATACCCCACCAGGATCCGCGCCGGGGTCAGCTGGGTTTTGTCGATGAAAATCTGGCCGATGGCACATAAAATTCCGCCGCACAGGAAGGCGTTGAGATAGTCCATTCATGGTTCCGTCCTTTCAGCTTCGTTGTTCGATGAGCACCGCATGGCAGATACCGGGGACGCTCTCCCCCTGGAAGGAGGAGGTGGGAGAGAGAAGGGCCCCGGTGGGGGCGAAGAGGAGCTTTTTCCAGCTCCGCTCCTCCATCTGGCGCAGCAGGTAGCCGTTGAGAACCGAGGCGCTGCAGCCGCAGCCGCTGGCCCCGCAGTGCATGTCCTGCTGCTTGAGATCATAGAGCAGCAGGCCGCAGTCGGTGTAGTTTTCTCCCATTTCTATCCCGTCGGCGCGGAAGAGGTCCACCACAATGTCGTGGCCCAGCCGCCCCAAGTCCCCAGTGGCAATCAGGTCGTAGTCCCCCGGAGAGGTCTGGGTATCCTGAAAGAAGGCGGACAGGGTGTCGTAGGCCGCGGGGGCCATGGCCGCTCCCATGTTGTTGGCGTCGCAGATCCCCTTGTCGATGACCTTTCCGCAGGTGACATGGGTAATCACCGGTCCCTTGCCGCCGGCGGCAAGGAGGGAGCAGCCGGCGGCGGTGGCAGTCCACTGGGCGGTGGGGGTGCGCTGGTTGCCGTAGGGAACAGGCATGCGGTACTGCCGCTCAGCGGTGCAGAAGTGGGAGGAGGTCATGGCCGCGATGATTTTGCCAAAGCCGCCGTCTAAGAGCAGGGAGGCCAGGGCCAGGCTCTCCCCCATGGTAGAGCAGGCGCCGTAGAGGCCGTAGAAGGGGATGCCGAAGTCCCGCAGGCTGAAGGAGGAGCCGATGCACTGGTTGAGCAGGTCCCCCGCGAAGACGAAATCCACGTCCTTTGCCCGCAGCCCCGCCTTTTCTAAGGCGCGGTTGAGAACCCGCTTCTGCATGGTAGACTCCGCCTTCTCCCAGGTCTTTTCCCCGAAGAAGCTGTCCTCGCTGAGCTCGTCAAAGTAATCGGCAAGGGGACCCTCCCCCTCCTGTTTGCCGCCGATGTTGGCGCAGGCGATGATGGCGGGGGGATGGCTGAGCCGCAGGGTTTGGCCGCCGATTTTTTTCTCCATGGATATCCCTCACTTTTCAAAGCGGTTTGGAGATAGTGTGCCCAGTAATCTGGAAAATAGCCGCGGCCATGGCGCTTTTTTCCGAGGCGGGGCCAGGGGATTGCGGAAAGCGGGAGAGAGCGGCCTTGGCGTTTAGGAGGGTATACTGCCGGCAGACAGAAAAAATGCCGCTTCGCGTCCGAAACGGCGCTTATGGATTTTTTCGGCAAAGGACTGGAAAAAACGGCGGGGATGACGTATAATCTACAAAAGTACGGTGGATCGGGATTCCACGGAAATACCATTAAAAAAACAGCCCCAGCGCCGTCCCTTTGGACGGAGGGAGGCTGAGGAGGCATAAGATGGAGGAGAAGAGAACCATCGGCTATCTCTGTCCCAAGTGCGGCAAGGTGGTCATCGGAGAGCGGACGGCCTTTGCCCTGTCCGCTGCGGCGGCCGCCGTGGTCTGTGACTGCGGGGAGTCGGAATTTATCTCAGAGACGGACGGACAGCGCTTTCGCCTGACGGTGCCCTGTGGGATCTGCGGCGGGGAGCACATCGCCGAGGTGAGCCGAGAGGCCATGCTCCAAGGCAAGGGCATCGCCCTGAGCTGTCCGGACACCAAGGAGCTGTGCTGCTACATCGGCGAGGACGGCGCGGTCCGCGCCGCCATGCGGGAGCTGGAGATCACCGCGGAAAAGCGGAAGCAGCAGGAGGACGGCAGCGAGGTATTCGTAGACAACGTCATTATGTACGAGGTCCTCTCAGAACTGCGGGATATCGCCAAGCGCGGCGGCATCTCCTGTACCTGCGGCAGCAAGAGCTGTGCCGTGGAGGTCCACGGTGCAGCGGTGGACTTGGTGTGCCGGCAGTGTGGGGGAAAGCTGCGCCTGCCGGCGGCCACCGACGAAGATTTGGACCGCCTGTGCTGCCAGTACACCCTGACCATTCCCGGGAAGTAGCCCTCTGCTCAGATTGACCAAGCACTTCTTCTACCCCGACAGGGGCGGACGGACGCGGCAGAGTTCGTCTGGCGCCGCCGCCAAGGGGCCGGGTGCATACGGAATGATTTAGAAAGGCTGGAATCAATGTGATTGAACTATTAGCGCGCCGCTTTATCCCGGACTACCGGGAGGTGCGAAAGCCCTCCGTCCGGCAGGGCTACGGGATCCTCTGCGGACTGATGGGGATTTTTTTAAACCTCCTGCTCTTTGCGGGAAAGTTGTTTGCCGGTATGCTCAGCGGCTCCATCGCCATTACCGCCGACGCCTTCAACAACCTCTCTGACGCCGGCTCCTCGGTGGTGTCCCTGCTGGGATTCAAGCTGGCCGCACAGCAGCCGGACCGGGACCACCCCTTCGGCCACGGGCGGATTGAGTATATCTCCGGACTGATTGTCTCCCTGCTGATCCTGCTTATGGGGGTGGAGCTCCTCCAGAGCAGCGTGGAAAAAATCCTTTCGCCGGAGGAGGTGGCCTTCAGCCCGCTGATTCTGGTGATTTTAGGCGTCTCTGTCGTCGTGAAGCTCTATATGAGCTTCTATAACCGGTCGATTGGGAAAAAGATCGACTCCTCATCCATGAGAGCCACCGCCGCTGACAGCCTCAGCGACGCGGCGGCTACGACGGTGGTGATGATTGCCACGGTGGTCAGCCACTATACGGGGCTGCTTTTAGACGGCTGGTTCGGCCTGCTGGTGGCCTGCTTTGTGCTGCGAGCGGGGTACGGTGCCGCCAAAGACACCATCAGCCCCCTCCTTGGCCAGCCCCCTGATCCGGAATTTGTCAAGGAGGTGGAGCACTTAGTCCTCTCCCACCCGGAGATCATCGGTATCCACGACCTGATTGTCCACGACTACGGCCCCGGACGGCTGATGATTACCCTCCACGCCGAGGTCCCCGCCGACGGGGAAATGCAGACCCTCCACGACGTAGTGGATACGGTGGAGAATGAGCTGGCCTCCACCATGCACTGCCTCGCTACCATCCACATGGACCCTGTGACTACCGACGAGGCCACTGCGGAAATCCGAAAGACCGTGGAGAAACTGGTCAAGGGGATCGACGAGCGCATCGGCATCCACGACTTCCGCATGGTGGAGGGCCCTACCCACACCAACCTGATCTTTGACGCCATGGTGCCCTTTGGCATGAAGGCCTCGGACCGGGAGATCGCCCAGCAGATCCGGGAGCTTGTGGAGGGGATGGAGGGCAACTATTTCGCCGTGGTCCACGTGGAGAAGAGCTACGTCTGATGGGCGGTGACTTTTTCATCGCTTCGCCATGAAAAAGCAGCGGTATTTTTGATGCTGTCAAAAAGTTCTTGTTTTTTGACAGCATCAGAGGGAAGGCGGTGCCTTCCCTCTGGAAAAAGCGCTATTCCCATTTGGCCCAGATCTCCGGGCAGTAGCCCACAGTGACCTCCCGCCCGTTGCGGACGATGGGGGTGCGGAAGAGCTGGGGGTTATCAAAGAGCTTTTCCTCCGCCGCCTCCGGGGTAATGTAGGCCATGTACAGCTCCTGATAGGCCCGGCACTTAGTATTCACCAGGTCCTCGTAGGAGAGCTTGGCGCGGACGCTGCGGTACTCCCCGGGGGAGAAGCCCTTTTTCACAAGGTCGATATACTGGTACTTGATGCGCCGCTCCTTGAAGTAGCGCTCGGCCTTTTTGGTGTCAAAGCATTTGGAGGAGCCGAAAATTTGAATATTCATAGTGGAAAACTCCTTTGCAGCATAGGTTCAACGAATGAGAAAGGAAGGGGTGCAGCATGACGAACCTGGAGATTCTGTCCCAGTGGGTGGGGGAGAGCCGCCGCATCGTGGCCTTTACCGGCGCGGGCTGCAGCACGGAGTCGGGGATCCCCGACTTTCGCAGCACCGATGGACTCTACCACCAGCAGTACGACTATCCGCCGGAGACTATTTTAAGCCATAGCTTCTACAAAAGCAACCCCGAAGAGTTCTGGCGCTTTTACCGCAACAAGATGCTGTATTTGGACGCCCAGCCCAACGCCGCCCACCGGAAGCTGGCGGAGTGGGAGGCGGAGGGGAAGCTGCTGGCGGTGGTGACCCAGAACATCGACGGCCTCCACCAGAAGGCGGGGAGCAAGAACGTCTTGGAGCTCCACGGCAGCGTCCACCGGAACTACTGCCAGCGCTGCGGCAGCTTCTACAGCGCGGAGCACATCCTTCACACCACCGGTATCCCCCGCTGCGACTGCGGCGGCCCCATCAAGCCCGACGTGGTCCTCTATGAGGAGGGGCTCAGCCAACGGACCATCGAGCAGTCGGTGGAGGCCATCGCCGCGGCGGACCTGCTGCTCATCGGCGGCACCTCCCTTGTGGTCTACCCGGCGGCGGGACTGGTGCGCTACTACCAAGGGAACCGCCTTGTGGTGATCAACAAGACGCCGCTGGAGTCCGCGGGAGCGGATCTCACCATCACCGCCCCCATCGGGGAGACCCTCGGGGCGCTGTAGGGAGGAGGCCGTAGGCCCCCCTGCACGGCTCCCATATTCTGCGGAAATTTGGGAAATTAAAGGTTGACAAAGGGGCGGCAAATGGCTATAATAAATCTGCTGTCCGTTGGAGGACTATAAAAGATGCGAGTGTGCTGGAACTGGTAGACAGGCACGTTTGAGGGGCGTGTGACAACCGTCGTACGGGTTCAAGTCCCGTCACTCGCACC
>CAJFUI010000046.1 GCA_904420145.1 uncultured Oscillospiraceae bacterium | reverse complement strand
TTTGGTGGGGGCATAGAAATCATGCTTTGGGAGAGCGCTTGAATGGCATTCAAGAGGTCAGCGGTTCGATCCCGCTTATCTCCACCATCTTAAAAAGAAAAACCGCTGAAGCCTTTTGGCTTCAGCGGTTTTTCTTTTTGTCGAAGCTCCATTCTTCAGAAAAGACTGACCGCTTGATTTTTCAGATAAAAATCTTGAATTAAGGGGACAGGAAACACGAAAAAACTAAATGAAAATGAATCAGGCATAAACAATAGAAAAACAGAAAAACAATAAGTGACACAGGGGGCCGCCTCACAGGCTGACTCCACAAGCATTCTTTTACCTTTAGAAGCTGCCTCCAAGAGGAAGAGCGCAGCGCTGCCCCGCGCCCTGCCTCTCCCCTTCCCTATTCCTCCACCGGTACCGCCAGGCGGGTCAGGTAGTTGTCGGCAGAGATGTCCTGTCCGGTGTAGGAGGCTACCAGCCCCAGCGTCCGCACATCTCCCGCGGGGCGGATGCCCAGCTCCCGTATTTTCGCCCCGAAGGCGTTGAAGACCTCCGCACGATGGGTGTAATTGCCGTGGTACAGACAGGAGAAGGCCCGGCAGGCGGGATAGACCACGGCGTCCTTGGGTGCGGCGTCCGGCTCCAGAGGGATACAGCAGGTGATGTCTATCTCCTCTTCTATGAAGCTCCCCCGGATAAAATCGTCCCGCCGGCTGATGAGGAACAAAGGCTCGGTGGCCAGCAGGCGGCAGCCCCGCTCCACGGCCTGGTGGTAGAGGTTGTACATGGCCCAGTAGTGGCTCTCCGCGGTGTCGCCCCGGAAGGCCCCGGTGAAGCAGACATACCGGGGCAGGTTGACGTACTCAAAGGTGAGCTGCTCCTTGTTTTCCATCCGCAGCCGGATCTCCTCGCAGACCCGCTTCATGGTGGAGAGCCGGAGCTCCGCCTGCTCCAGCAGCTCCCGGGAGGCGCCGCCCGCGCGGTAATAGAGCTGGATCTCCTCGTAGGGCATGCCCATCTTCAAAAACAGCTGGATCTGCATGATCCGGCTGACGTTGTGGTTGTCGTAGTAGCGGTAGCCGCTCTGCTCGTCGATCAGCGCCGGCCGGAGCAGCCCCTTGCTCTCCAGGCGCAGGATGGTGGCGCGGGAGACGCCGCAGCAGCGGCTGACTTGATGAACGGTAAACAAATCTTTCATTTCGACTCTCTCCCAAGTCTTGACTTGTCCATAGGTGGACATGTTACAGTATACTCGAAATGAGAGAAACGTCAAGGTGTATTCGGAGCGGCTCCCTTCCCTATCCCTGGGGCCTTCTCCGGAGCGCCGCCGGAAAGGAAGGAACTGCGACGAAGCGGAGGATTGGGCTCGCCTTCTATAGAGTGCTGTTCTCCCGCTTGACCGCTGGCCCTGCGAGAGGAACTGCGTTCTGCCTGATGCCGGCCCGCCTGTGTTGTGTCAAGTAGAATGCAAAAAAAGGAATGGGGAACAAAATGAGTGCGCGTTTGAAAGAATTTTTCCAGATCCCACTTGAGATTCAGGAGGAATTTTGGCAGGACACTTTACGGAGGAACCGCCTCTCCCTGCTGGTGATCTGCATCATGATCTTCGGCATGGAGCTATTTAACATGCTCCGGGTGCTGCTCTGGTCCTCCTCCGGTCTGGGGACCCTAAACAATCGGATCTACTTTACCATGTACTTCCTTTTGTGGATGGCAGCAGCCGTTTACCTGTTCCTCCGCTGGCTGCTTCGCCGGGGCTCTCTCCGGGTTCAATGGACTATCCAATATGGGATGGCACTCTTTGCCCTCTGCTGGCACGCGGGGATCAACGCCTACGATCTGATCCGAAATCCGGAGGCGGAGACCACCATTTTCGTCACAGCGATGTTGGGTCTGGCGGTCTTCATTCAAATGCCCATCTCTTACAGTCTGGCCGCCTATGGTCTGTCCTACGGCATGTTCATGGGGCTGGCCGGCGGGCTCCTGAGCAGCGGCAAAGTCATCAACCTGACTTTTACCGCCATCGTTTCCCTTGCCGTCTCCATGACCAGCTTCCGACATGCCGTGGTGACAATCTGCCAGCGAAGGGAGATCAGCCAGATGAACCGGCGGCTCCAAGAGCTGGTAGAAAAAGATCCCCTGACGGGGCTCATGAATGCTACCGCCTTCCGCCACAGGGTGGAACCGCACCTGACATCCGCGGAAGCGGGCTCGGAGATCTTTCTGCTTATTCTGGATCTGGACGATTTTAAAAGGATCAACGACGTCTTCGGACACCCCTGCGGCGACTACGTCCTGCAGGAAACCGCTATAAAACTCCATGCCCTGTTCCCCGGCGCCCTTGGTGCGGCCCGCATCGGCGGTGATGAGTTCATGCTGGCTCTGGCAGATGCCTCTCAACAGGAGGTGGAGCGCCGTTTTCATCAGCTTTTACTTGAGTTGGAACAATTCAACTGGCGCGGACAAGCTTTAAATGTCAGCTGCAGCATGGGCGCCTGTCGGGTAAGCCGTCCCGGCATCGACTATGACAAGCTGTACGGCGCAGCTGACCGGGCCCTATATCAAGCCAAACGTTTGGGAAAGGGACGTTTTATCTGCTGTGAACCGACTTCCGCCTTGTAGCACTGGCTTTAGGCGGCAGAAGAACTAAGAGGCCCCGCTGATGCGGGGCCTCTTTGGCTAATATACAACAATGGTTTCCAACAAGGGCTTCCTTACCTTCTGGAAAATCGGGAGCGCTGTTGAAAAGACTTTAGAAACCTATACGCTCCTTCCGGACGCCGGTTTTCGTCAGTACAGGTGTATTATTGACAACGAAATTACTGGCGCGGCGGACAACTGCAGCGCACATATGCCCCCTTGCTTTTAAATGCGGCGTGTTATAAAATGTTGTCGAAAATATGAGAAAGCGGCAGTCCGCAGGGCGTTTCTGCCGCCCTGCGGATCTATTATGCGCTGTCTGACCGCTCAAGACGACAGTCCTTCAGCTGCACTGCGGCCTTATCCTGATCCACGCGCCCAGTCCTCTCCGTGGAGGAAACGGGAGGCGGGAGCCATTGGGCTATATGCCGGGTTGCCGCAACCAGTGTTGCGTGTTTCTGCTTGACAGTGCTTTTACATTTTCATCCCGGCCGCTAAAGGGCCCGGGATGGGCATAAAACTTCATGTGCTGAAAGCGCACCACGAACATAGACAAAAGCCGAAGCGCATGAAGTTTTTGCGCATGTGGGCCGTCCCAGCCCACGCGCTTTTGATTACATGGCCGTGCCGCTGAAAGCGGCACATGGCCAATTTTGCTATGCTTTTGCATAGCAAATGCAGCCTCTTCATCGGACCGCCCTGCCGAAAACGGATCCGCGGCGGACCGCAAAAAATTTTTCCTTCCGCCTTAAAACCGCGGCCCTCCTTTTTGTGTCTGAATCAGTAGAGACCAAGGAGGAGGGATGTTATGATATGACTTTTTTAGAATGGATCCAAGAGCTTTTTTTCCGTGAGGCAATGCGGAGTATCCCGGATAACCCCGCTGTTATCGAGAAAACAATGAAGGAGAGAAAAAATGGCAAGAATGGAGAGGACACAGGTTGCGGATCTGGTCCGAAAAGCCCAGACCGGCGACAGCGAGGCCATGAACGAGCTGCTGAAGACAGCCTACAAGAACATACTGTTCCAGTGTCAGAGGATCATGGCCCACCCGGAGGATGCGGAGGACATGGCCCAGGAGGTCCTGTTTAAAATATATGAGTCCCTTGGGGATCTGCGGGAGCCGGAGCATTTCATCAGCTGGGCCAACCGAATCGCCACCAACCGGTGCATCAACGAGCGCAGGCGCAACCCCAAGGACCTCCAGTTCATAGAGGACGAGGAGGGCAACAGCATCATTGACGAACTGGAGGATTTGGACCAGCAGTCCATGCCGGAGGCGGCCCTGGACAACGCGGAGACCCGGCGCATGGTATGGGAGCTGGTGGACAAGCTGCCGGAGACCCAGCGCTTTGCCGTCATGTCCCGCTACAACGCGGAGATGAGCGTCAAGGAGATCGCGGCGAAGCTGGGGGTGTCAGAGAACACCGTCAAAAGCCGTCTGGCGTACGGGCGCAAATCCATCGAAAAGGGCGTGAAGGACTACGAGAAGGAGGGCATCAAGCTCTACGGTCTCTCCCCCCTGCCCTTCCTGCTCTACTTCCTCCGCGCCGCCGCAGAGACAGGCAGCGATGCGAAGGCTGCTGCCGCGGCTTCCGCCGTTCTTTCCGCCGGTGCTTCGGCCGCCGGCATGGCGTCCGGAGCCGCCGGCTCTGCTGAGATGGCCGGAGGCGCGGCTGAAGCGGCCGCCGGAGGAACAGCCGGGGTCTCCGCCGCCGCATCCGGGACCGCCGGAGGTGCGGCAGGCGCCTCCACAGGCGCCGCCGCGGCAGAAGGCGTGGCCGGGACTGCAGCCGCCTCTGCCGCCTCGGCGGGTGCTGCCGCGGGGACAGGGGTAGCGGCTGCCGGTACGGCTGCGGGCGCCGGGCTTCTCGGCGGGCTGGGAATCAAGATCGCAGCCGGTATTCTGGCCGGTGCGGTAGCCATAGGCGGCGGTGCCGCGCTGCTGAACCGGCAGCAGGCGGAGCCGCCGGCCGGGGAGACCGTTCAGAGCGAACCAGCGGAGCTGCCGGAGGAATCGGACCCGGACGCGCCGGTGCCGGAGGCGTCGTACACCATGCGGCGCACCACGGTGGCGGAGGAGGCGGAGTTTGGCTTCCGCGGGATCTATCTGGAGACGCCCCTGTTCGACGAGGTCAACGAGGGCTACCGGCAGATCAACGCCTACTTTGACCAGCTCCATCAGGCCTTCAACGCCGCGGAGGACCCCAAGGTGGCCGCCATGCTGGCCCGGTATCAGAGTACCGCGGATGATGCCCAGTACACCAGGACCTGCCGGGTATCCTATCAGGATGGATACTATGTCTCCGTCACCTTCCGGGAGTCGGTGTGGCCCCAGGGGGAGGTCCCCATGGACGGGCGCATCGAATACACCTTTGACGTGCGCACCGGGGAGCTGCTGGAGCTGTCCGACCTCTATGAGGGCACCGACGAGGAGGTGGCCGACTGGGTGGCCGAGGCCATCCGCGCCAGCGAGTTCGGTAACTATCTCACCAGCAGCAACTACCCCAGCGCCGATGACGGCTTCCGCATCTCGGCGGGGAGCGTCACGCAGGAGGACATCGAGTGGAATCAGGAGTTCGCCAGCAACTACCAAGGCGCTCCCTACGAGGCGGGGACGCCCATCTACACATGGCATATGAGCGACACGATAGAGGACGTGTACATTCCCCTGCCGGCCCAGCTGACGCCGGCGCCGGAGAGCAGCGAAACGGCGGCACCGGCCGGAGAGGAGGCGCCGGGTGGTGCCACGGACGAGCCGGAGATCCCGTCCTATACCGCCCACCACACGGATGTGGACACCGGCGACAGCTCGGTGCGGATCTCCGTGGAGACGCCGGTCTTTGACTCCGACGCGCCAGGCTACCAGGCCATCAACGACTTTTTCGAGGAGGAGCACCGGAGGTTCGTGGAGGATGAGTACCAGGAGATCCTCCAGATGCTGCAAAATCCGATGACCACCCTTTTGGGCGCCTCCTGCGACGTGTCCTTTGAGGTGACCGAGCAGACCGAGCAGCAGGTGACGGTGACGCTGCTGGCAGAGATCTCCGCACTGGGCCAGCCGATCGAGGAGGAGTCCTCCTACACCTTCGACGTCCAGACCGGTGAGCTGATCGCCGAGGGCTGACGGAAAAACTGCGAAAGATCCCGCCGCCCCATTCTCTGGCGGGCTATTCTGACAGCAAAAGAGGCATATCGATGCGGCGGCGCCGGAGCTCCTGTCAAACAGGACTCCGGCGCCGCTTCGCACTCATAGAAGTTTTTTCAAAAATTTCAAAAATTTTTTTGAAATGATAAAACCTGCCGGCTCCCAGCTGTGTCTAAATACTCAGAAGGCCCACTAAGAGGCTGCATAGAAATGGAGGTATACAACATGAAAAAGAAAAATTTGAAGAAACTGCTGTCCGGCGCCATGGCGCTGGTCACCGCCCTCTCCCTCACCGCCTGCGGCGGAAACGAGCCCGCCGCGGGAGATGCCGCCGGAGACGGCGGCGGAAACCAGTCCGTCACGGAAAACCAGCTCCCCGACGCATCGGTCACCACCCTGAGTGAGTACCTCAGCGGCGGCGAGAGTATCTGGTACCTGGTGAACGGCTCCGCCGCCAGCGCGGGCAAGGACACCGAGGTGGAGCGGATCTACCTGCTGGAGGCCGACGGCACCGCCTACGGCGGCGAGGTGGACGACCTGACCTTGGGGGACTTTGCCCAGATGGAGGAGTCCCAGATCGCCAATCTGGCCCGGGAGGCCCACCGGGAGACCGCCCTATGGGGCAGCTACCTCTCTGAGCTGTCCGGCGACGACCCGGCATACAGGGGCGAGGTCCTCGGCGCCATGCTGTTTGGCGACTACGCCATGATGGGAGACCTCTTCTCGACGGCTATCGGGTCAGGCGGCTCGATAGACGAGCTGATCGCCGCCTACAGCAATCCGGATACCGCCGGCCTGCCCCAGGAGCTGGATGCCCTCGTCCGGGCCTGCTTGGACCCGATCGCCAGCTACTGCGAGTACCTCCAGACCAATCCCATAGACTTGGAGGTCTGGGGGCTGGCGGACGCCCTGACCTTCGGGGACCGGGACCTGATTGCGGAGTGCGTCTATTCCGACGACCCGGCGGCCCTGGAGCGGACCTACCAGCTCTATGACGAGTACATGGCCGCGGGGGACGCGGTGAGCGCCTATGTGGACAGCATCGAGGCGGACCCCGGCCAGTACGCCCTGTCCCTGAACACCGACCGCACCGGCAACGCCGCCGCCAGCCTCACCTTCGCCGTGGCCGTCCCCCGGATCTCCGGGACCACGGAGATCACAAGCTTCACCTGCTACGCCACCGCCGGGGAGGCCCAGGTTGTCTATGACGCGGCCTACGGCGGCATGGACGTGGACGGCGGGGCCTTCCTCACCCGGCTGGAGGGCAGCTACGACTTCACCTTGGAGCAGCCCGGGGAGAGCGATCTCCCCGTGGACGCCGCCCCCGAGGAGCTCTTCAACTGAGGAGCTCCTCGGGGGCATCTCAAAAAATTTTTCATCTTAGAAAGGAGACAGTACCATGAATCGTGGAAAAGCCAGCCGAAGACCCTCTCGCCTGCTGTCCTTGGGCCTGAGCCTTGTGATGGCCCTGGGGCTGCTGGCGGCGCCGGCGTCCGCCGTCGACTACCAAGAGGGCGTCAACACCGGACACTTTGATGGAACGTGGAAAGAGACCCAGTACTTTGGCAACAACTATCTGTCCATGAGGATCCCGCTTCGCTACTACGACTACAACGCCGGCGAAAACGTCTTTGGCAACACCCTGCAGGTGTCGGGCGTCCTGATGGTGGACGGTTTGGAGGCGGTCCGGGTGACCTGCGGCGGTGTGTCCAGGACCGTGGCGGCCAGCAGCGGCCAGGAATTCTCTGTGGAGCTGACGCTGACCCACAGCGGCACCGCCGCGGTGGAGGTGGCCACCCGCCGCAGCGGCGAGACCTCCTTCCGCAACGTGACCCACGGCCAACACCTCTGCCAGCGGATGCCCAACGGCGGCTATGAGTTCCCCTCTTCCGACCCCTCTGTGGCAACGTATGACAGCCGCGGCGCCTTGAACTTCATCGGCATCAACGACCCCGAGCCGGCAAACCAGCTGGCCCAGCCGGTGCCCGCCTCGGTGGCAGCCATGTCCGATCAGATCGTAGGCGATGAGACCTCCACCTACGACAAGATGTTCCTGCTGTACAAGTGGGTGGTGGACAACATCGCCCACGACACTGCCATGGAGAGCGGCGCGGCCGAGGCGGTGACCGACTCCGAGAGCGTGCTGACCCTCCGCCGGAGCAACTCCACCGGGTACGCCAACCTGCTGCGGGACCTGCTGTTGGCCCAAGGCATCCCGGCCATGACCTGCGAGACGGAGTACCTGCCCAGCGGCTCCTACGCCACCCCCGGCGTCCATGGTGTGCCCCACAGCCACGTGGAGGCATACATAGACGACGGAAATCCCAACATCTGGAACGGCAAGCGGTGGATTTTCATGGACCCGGCCACGGACTCCCTAAACACCTACACCGGCGGCACCCTCCACACCGAGAGCGCCAACGGCTACAACACGTTCGACCTCAGGCAGGGCATCGATATGCTCTCCCTGTCCTACAAGTACGTGGACCGGAGCGGCCTGACCCACATCGACAACGGCGAGGGCTTCATCCTGGGCGGCGCGAACTTCACCGAGGTTTGGGAGTACAACGGCCCCGGCGGCGAGGTGACCATCCCCGACGGCATAACAAAGATCAGCGAAGGCGCCTTTGCCGGTCGGACGGACATCACCGCCGTCCACTTTCCGGAGAATCCCCTGCGGATTGAGGAGAGCGCCTTCCGGGGCTGCACCGGTCTGACGGAGCTGGACTTCCCCGACACCATCGACTTCATCGGCTCCTACGCCTTCGCCGGCTGCACCGGCCTGGAGCACGTCCATCTGGGCCAGGTCGATAGCCGCACCACCATCCAGAGCTACGCCTTCGCCGGCTGCACCAGCCTGCTCAGCATCTACATCCCCCATATGTACACCTTCGCCCCCTATGTTTTCGCCGGCTCCGGCATCCGGGTGCTGCAGTTCGCCGACGACTACAGCTTCGCCATGTACAACACCCGGTATTCCTTCTCTGATATCCCGCACCTGATGGCGGTGGAGCTGCCGGGCAGCGGCACCTTTGACCAGATCGAGAGCTATGCGTTCAACGAGGAAGGCCGAGTGTTGGACGAACCCCTGCAGGTCTACTACAAGGGCAACGGGGAGGAGTGGGACAACCTCGTCATCGAGATCGGCAATGAACTTCTCTGGGAGGCGAGGTGGCACTACAACAGCGGCATCCCGGAGGACATGATGGCACGGATCCTCTCCGAGGACCTGCCGGAGATTCCAAACCAGATCCCCCTGCCCGGCTACCCCACTGTCAGCGACTGGGCCCAGGAGGAGGTGGTGACGGCGGTGGAGGCGCTGCAGCTGGAGGAGGTACCCTTCCTCCAGACCACCTTTGACTACACCACCGACATCACCCGCTCGGACTTCGCGGCTCTGGCGGTGCAGGCGTATGAGGTGGTCACCGGCGAGCCGGTGGACTGCGAGCCGGAGGACGCGGTCTTTGCCGACAGCAAGGGCGACGAGGCCATGGCCAAGGCCTACAATCTGGGTATCCTGACCGGCTACAACGGCGCGGAGAACCGCTCCGACATCAGGGTGGGCCCCAGCGACCCGATCAACCGGGAGCAGGCGGCTACTCTGCTGGCCCGCCTGAGCGAGGTGATGGGCCATCCCCTCTCCTCCGCCGGGGACCTGCCTTTCACCGACGACATCTCCAGCTGGGCCTATGACGGCGTCGCCAAGGCCTATCAGGCCGGCATTATGAATGGTACCGGCGAGGCGACCTTCGACGCCTCCGGCAGCTACTCCGTGGAGCAGGGCATTATCACCATGTACCGCATGGCCGGCACCGTCGACCCGGAAATGTGAACCGCGCTTGCTGCGCCAGGCTGTCGAACAACACCAGTAAGAGCACACGCAAGGCCGCCCCCGCGCAGGCGGCCGCGGTGCGCACGCGGTTTTGTAAGAGCACCCTTCCATACTGTGCAGCAGCGGCGGGAGAGGGGACAGTGTCCCC
>CAJFUI010000045.1 GCA_904420145.1 uncultured Oscillospiraceae bacterium | reverse complement strand
TTGGTGTAATTCATTAGGCAGCCATACCATCAAATCAACGATTTTCCAGGCATTACAGCGGTTTGGTGGGTTCTCTATGTATTTTCAATGCCTTTAAGTACATGCTGCTCTCCTTATCGGGAAACGGCCTATTCGCCGCATAGTAATCCATATTATAACTAATGTATTATAGCAGGCAAAGCCCCGCTTGACAAGGAAAACCTTCCCACGTAGGGGCCGCCGGCAGAACTTTTTTCCTATCAACCGGCTGCAAAGCACCGCTGCACCGCCGCAGATCTGAGCAAAAGCGCGAAAAATCTTCCAGGCAAAAAGCGCAGAGGGAGATTCCCTCTGCGCTTTCTTCCCATACGACCACGGGGCAGGTTTTCCCGCATCCAGCTGTGCTCTCCAAGCGCCCTCCCTGCGGCACTAAGGGCCGCTAAGCCACAGAAATTCCGTCCGTCTCCACCGGAAAGGCGGGGAGAATGTCGGCCTCTATGGCCCCGTAGGTGTGGACATAGTAGCCAATGGCCGTGCCGCTGCAGCCGGCAAAATGGCTGTCATAGGTGCATGCGCCGTACCACGCATAGCCGATATACTGGTTTTTCCGCAGGCCGTCCACTGTAGTCTGATAGATGCGATCCTGCAGCTGAAAGGCAAAGCCGTATTTGCCGTTGCCGTCGGCACGGTTGGTGGTTCTTGTCTCCCGCTCCCCTAAGGCGTCAGTCAAATAGGCAACTGTCGATCTGACATAGCTGTCGTAGTCTTCTCCCACATCGGTAAACTCCACGCCGAATCCCTCCGGCTCCCCCACATCGGCGGAAAACAATCCCACGCCCTCAGTCCAGCCGTCGCCGTTCCATCGTCCGCCGCAGGTTACCGTCCACTCGTGGTAGTGGACCGAGTAGAAGACCATCGGCACGGCAAGGGTCACGTCCGCACCGGAGGAAGCCTGATTCTCCGAAGGGGTCACTGGCTCTCCCGCAAAGGCAAAGACGCCGTAGGACGCCAGCTGTTGGAGACACGCGGTCGCTTCCTCCTCCGTTTTTGCCAAAGTGGCCGCCGCCATGAGCTGCTGCACCTCGTCCCGCTCCTCAGGGGACAAGGAGAAATCCTCCCCCATCTGGGCGTTTTTCTCCTCCATAAAGGCCGTCTTAGCCCTGGCGTCCAAATAGACTCCTTCACTTACTGCGGCAGATGTGCCCTCCGCACTCCCCAGCACTACCGCCGGCGCCGCACAGGCCAGCAGCATCGCTGCTGCTGCAAAAACAGAGAACAGCTCCCTCACCTGATCGCCCCCACACACAGCGGCAAAACGCCGCAGATTTTGTCCGACCCAAGATAGGGCATATTGATTACATTATAAGAGGTTCACTCTCCCATGTCAACAAATTTGCTTGATTTCCCCATTTCTTTTTTGTGTAGTTTTTATAGAAAATGTTTGATTTGATCCCTCCATTGAAGAGGAAATCTCTGCTTTTCCTGTTGGTTTAGGTGCAGTTATGCGCGGCAGAAGACGATACAGTACCTTTACGCAGGGGCATTTTTGTGCTATACTTCACCTGAAAAAGGGGAAACGTTCCCCTCTGCAGGGCAGTTGATCCCCTGCGGAATCCGGCTGAACCGGCGTATTACACTTGGATAGGAGGGTCTCTCATGGAAAAGCGGATCATCACCATCAGCCGTGAGTGCGGCAGCGGTGGGCATACCATCGGAAAACTGGTGGCTGAGCGGTTGGGAATTGCCTTCTACGACAAAGAAATTATTGAAATGGTGGCAGCAAAAACTAAGCTGTCGCCGGATTTTATCTCCTCCCACGGCGAGTATTTTCAAAATGGTTCCCTGGGGCACATCATCGGCTACGGCGGGCGCTTCGCCTCCCCTATACAGACTGCCAGCTCCCTGCAGGACCAGATGTACTTTGTCCAGTCGGAGCTGATCCGGGAGATCGCGGAGAAGGAGCCCTGCGTCATTGTAGGCCGCTGCGCCGACTATGTTCTCCGGGAGCGAAACGACCTGCTGAATGTGTTCATCCACTCGGAGATGCCCTTCAAGGTGGAGCGCTCCGTCCACGAGCACGGGCTGAAGGAGGGGGAGGCGGAGAAGATCCTGACAAAGCGCGACAAGGCCCGCGCCCAGCACTACACCTTTTACACTCGGCAGACCTGGGGATCGGCAATGAACTACCACCTCTGCTTAGACAGCGGCGCCCTGGGGGTGGACCGCTGCGTCCGCCTGATCTGCGAGGCCGCCGGGCGGATGTAAGGCCCCCTCCCCCATTTACACCAGTCCTTTCCACAAAAAAGCGGGGTACGCACAGTGTGCGTACCCCGCTTTCTCATTAGAACATCTTCACATAGGCGTCCCGCTCTGCCCCGACAGAGACATATTTGATGGGGCAGCCCACCGCCTTCTCCAAATACTGAACATAGTCCAAGGCGGCCTTGGGCAGGTCCTCCCGCTTCCGGCACTTGCTGAGATCGCCGAAGCCCTCCCTATACTCGATCACGGGCTTGGCGCGGTTCAGCCGCTCCCCAATGGGGAAGTCGGTGGTG
Source organism: uncultured Oscillospiraceae bacterium (assembly GCA_904420145.1). Classification (GTDB taxonomy): domain Bacteria; phylum Bacillota; class Clostridia; order Oscillospirales; family Oscillospiraceae; genus CAJFPI01. The sequence goes on along the minus strand of CAJFUI010000045.1, from coordinate 8,480 downwards.
ATCTCCCCGTCGATGTCGTAGGCCACCACCACGGGCACCTTGTCCATATAGCCTAACACATCGATCTTAGTCAATGCAATTTCCGTAGCCCCCTGCATGGCCACACCGTACCTGCTGGCCACCACGTCAAAGGGTCCCACCCGGCGGGGCCGGCCTGTAGCGGCGCCATACTCGCCGCCAGCCTCACGGAGCCTCTCTGCATCCTCCCCGAAGAACTCACAGGTAAAGGGGCCCTCCCCCACACAGCTGGAGTAGGCCTTCATAATGCCGATGGTACAGTCCAGCTTTTTAGCGGGGATGCCGCTGCCGATGGGGGCGTAGGCGGCGATGGTGGAGGAGCTGGAGGTGTAGGGGAAGATGCCGAAGTCGATGTCCCGCAGCACGCCTAACTGGGCCTCAAAGAGGATATTTTTCCCCTCCTGGTCGGCCGCCTTGGTCAGGTAGAGGGAGGTGTCGCAGATATAATCCTTCCAGCGCTCCCCGTAGGTCCGCAGCCAGTCCATCATCTCCGAGGCCTGAATGGGCGCGTGGCCGTAGCCCTTCTCCACCGTCAGGTTCTTCCACTCCACAATATCCGCCACCCGCTCGCCGAGGGTGTCCAGATGGAGCAGATCCCCCATGCGCAGGGTCTTCTTCATATACTTGTCCGCATAGACCGGCGCGATGCCCCGGCGGGTGGAGCCAAACTTCTTTCCCGCCAGCCGGTCCTCTTCGAGACAGTCCAGCAGCTTGTGGTAGGGCATGCAGATAGTAGCCTTGTCACTGATTTTCAGATTCTCCGGCGTCACATGGATGCCGCCCTCACGCAGACGCTCCACCTCGCTGCACAGGTGCTCAATGTCGATTACCATGCCGGGGCCTAAGACGTTGACCGTCTCGTCCCGCAAAATCCCCGAAGGCATCAGGTTCAGAATGAACTTGCCCTTCTCATTGACCACAGTATGGCCGGCATTGTTGCCGCCCTGATAGCGGACCACCACATCATACTCCTGGCTGAGCAGGTCCACCATGCGGCCCTTGCCCTCGTCGCCCCAGTTGATGCCCACAATCGCTGTTAGCATGTCCGTTTCCTCCATGTTCCGATTCTATTGCATTTCCTCTGCCCCAATACTTGGTGTCCTCCGCCGTCTGCCCGGGGCAGAAAAGGCGCATAAACACATCAGTTTCTATTATAGCATGTCCAAAAGTCAAATACAAGACAGAAAAGCGGTCTCTGACAGGGAATCCCCTCTCACTGCAGGCCAAATAGGAACCGCAGATTCTTCCGCCCCGGGCATTATGCCCCGCTATGCTGAAGCAAATGGACATTTACTTTTTTTCCCGTCCGTGATACAATACCTCCCAAGAAACCGCTCCCCCGCCCTCTCCCGGAAGGACGGAAGGGGGACCGCTTATTTTTGAGGAAGAAGGGAGTCTATTCCCATGCGTATGCGAAAAAAGAAGAATCTTGTGCCCCGGATGGAGCGCTGTGAGGCCGTCCACGTGCAGGACGGCTTTTCCATAAAGGGGCACTGGCGGGACCTGATGCCCGGGGCGAAGGCCCTGTGGGTGGAGCTGGGCTGCGGCAAGGGCCGCTTCACCGCGGAGACCGCCCGGCAGAACCCGGAGGTGCTGCTCATCGCCATCGAGCGGGTGGCGGACGCCCAGGTGGTGGCCATGGAGCGGGCTGTGGCCGAGGGGCTCACCAACGTCTTCTTTGTGGTGGGGGACGCCGCCGCCCTCCCCTCCTACTTCGAGCCCGGGGAGGTGGACCGGATCTTCATCAACTTCTGCGATCCATGGCCCTCCAAGCGCCACGCAAAGCGCCGCCTGACCCACCGCAACTTCCTCGCCCTGTACCGGCAGGTCCTGCCCCTTGGCGGGGAGATCCACTTTAAGACTGACAATGCCCCCCTCTTCGCCTTCTCCCTCACGGAGTTCCCCCAGCTGGGCTTCTCTCTCAGCCAGGTCACCGACGACCTCCACGCCGGCGGCGTGCAGGGCGTGATGACCGACTACGAGGCCAAGTTCCACGCCGAGGGGATCCCCATCCACCGGTGCGTGGCCACCATGGTCCCCTACACGCCGCCGGCGGAGGCGGAGCAGCAGGCCTCTGCCCTTTGATTTTCTGCAAAATTTTCCATAAAGCTGTCACCGATCTCCCCCTTTCTGCGTCTGGATCAGTAGAAGCCAACACGCGGGAAGGGGGAGATTGCTATGGAAAAGTGGTGCAAATACTTTGGAGCATTGGGATCAGGCAGATTCTGCTTACTCAGCTGGGTTAATCGTCAAATGCATATGCAGACCATGCAGAGACGATGAGCAGCTCTGGCGGTTTTCTGATGACAAAGGAGGCGTAATTGTATGAAGAAGAAAATGATGATAGCCGCCGCTTGTGTTGCTGCATTATGGCTTACTGTCAGTATGGTTGACTATGGCAGAGCCCATAGCTTTGAAAAGCCAGTCTTTTGTATTGGTACAGAACTTGCTGACGACGGCGGCTCCGGCAAATATGTTGGCCTTGGGTACTCCTTTGATATAGAAGGGAACTTCATGCCAGAAGATGAGTTTCCTGGCGTAACCAAATGGACATATTATTTGTTTGGAGTTGAAATAGAAACGCAAATACGAGATTAGCCACTTAGGATTGGTGGAACTAAATGGCGTATATTCTCTGAAAGGGAGCTCAAACATCTGCAGAAAGGAGTGATTTTCCATGGAACAGCCCATCCGCGCAAGGACCTTTCTTGTTTATTTTGGCGTCCTTCTCGGGGGGATCATCCTGCTGTCCTGCTGCTCGGCTAAAGTGACCTTCCCGGAGGACGCGGCGGTCTATGTCCGCACCGACGCAGGGAAGGTTCGTCTCCCCGACGAGGCGGCCCGGCAGGTCCTGCAGTTCTTCAACGACCGCTCCGGCAGCTGGCAGGAGGGTACCTGCGACTGTGCTGAGGGGATCTCCCTCTCTATTAACGGAGAAAACCTCCTCTTTCAGGAGGACCACTGCAACAATACAACCCGGCAACTTTCTATGAGCTACAGCGAACAAAAGGCCGCCGCGGTGTACCAGATGCTGCTGGTCTATGAGGTCCGTGGCGCTGTGGGAGAGGAGGGATCGCCGTGAAAGAGTGGCAGAAGGATCTGATCAAATATGTGGCTGTATTGGCCGCGATAGCCGTAGGACTGATGCTCTTGATCGCCCCCCGCCAAGTCCGCTTCGATGCGGACGCGGCGGTCTATGTCCGCACCGACGCGGGGGAGGTTCGTCTCCCTGACGAGGCGGCCCAAGAGGTGGTGGACGTCTTCAACGGCTATCTGGGCTGGGGCTCTCCCGCCCTGTGCGACTGCGCGATGGGTTTTCTCAGTCTGCAGATTGAGGATACCGTCATCTCCTTCAATGACTATAGCTTTGACCACTGCCACGGGTGGCGGGGGGAGGATGGCGAGAGCATGTACCTCGATCTGCGGGATAGAGATGCCGCCCGGCTGGAGGCCGTCCTATGGAGCTACGGCAGCTATTAGTAAGCCCAAAAGAGGCCCGGCACGCCGAAACGGCGTGCCGGGCCCTGTCTTCTTCTCCCGTTAAAGCTTGATCTCCTCTATGACCTGAGGGATCCTGGACATATAGCCGTACCAGTCCTCGGAGACGAGGACCTTCACGATCTCCCCCACGTACATTGTGTGGAAGTCCCGGTTGGGATAGCTCTCCTCCATCACCTGTCGGTCCACAAAGCCCTCCTCTTTCAGAGCGCCGTGGTACAGCTTCCGGCACACCAGCACCAGCTTGGCCTCGGCAAAATAGGTCCAGTCCTGCTCAAAGACCGCCGTCAGGCTGGTCTTTGACACCTTGTCCGGCTCCTCCCGGCCGGAATGGGCGCCCAGATATCCTAAATCCTTTTTGAATTTCTCCGGGAAGAAAGACAGGGTGTAGTAGGCTTCCCGGTCCATAAACTCCTTGGTGTACCGCTGAGGACGGAGATACACTACGGAGGTGGGCAGGCCGCCGCCATGTCCCCAGATAGACCCCAAATGTCCCCAGCTGGCCGTCATGGTGTTATAGCCCCGGTCTTTGGTACCGGCGGTTACCAGCATCCACTCCTGAGCGATCAGGTCCATGGGATTGAAGGCCAGTTCATGCACAGATACTTCTTTCACAGATCGTTCCCCCTTCAAAAATTGATATAGATCAATAGTATATGGCATCTCTTACCATTTCAGTTTATCGGGATAGGCGGCGATTGTCAAGGCCCCCGGAGGGGATTGCGCGCCATCCGCTCCAGCGTATCGCCCCAGAAAGCCGATATACGCCATTTCAGGCAAAACTATCCGAATCAGGCGGAGACAGAAACAGATTTGCCGCCGGCAGGCGGTACATGGCGCCGGCGGCGGGATAGAGGCAAAAAGGAGGCGTCCGCTAAAAACGGACGCCTCCTGGAAGAATCGATCAAAAAAACCTGTACTCAGTTTTCCTCTCTCATCTTAGCAAAGCAGTCGCTGCAGTAAACAGGGCGGTCGCTCTTGGGCTCGAAGGGCACCCGGGCCTCCCCGCCGCAAGCGGCGCAAACGGCGGTAAAGTACTCACGGGGACCGCGAGCGGCGTTCTTGCGGGCATCCCGGCAGGCCTTGCAGCGCTGGGGCTCGTTCTGGAAGCCGCGCTCTGCATAGAACTCCTGCTCACCGGCGGTGAACACGAACTCCTTGCCGCACTCTTTGCACACTAAAGTCTTGTCTTCGTACATGTTTTTACCCTCTCTTTGAACAGAAAAAAATATATTGCGGTCAGCACAGTGCTGATAGCGCCAAATTTATCGCCGCGCGGCCTTTCTGCGGATACGCTGCACGGCATTCTCCACCGACTTGACGGACTTCTTCAGATCTGCGGCAATTTCCCCGCAGGTTCTGCCGTCCAAATACAGGGAGAGCACCCTCCGCTCAAAGGCGGAGAGCTGCTGAGTAATTCTGTGTAGGTCGTGCTCCGCATTTTCCCGCAGAATCAACAGTTCCTCCGGGTCTATGCTGGAGCTGTGACCGGTCACCGCTGCGTAGGCGTTGCTGTCAAAGAAGGGGGCCTCAATAGAAATCGACTGGTTTAGGGGACTGTGCTTCTCCCGTGCGGCGGAGCGCAGTGCGGAAAACACCCGATTTCGTATGCATACCTCGGCAAAGGTGCGAAAAGATGCCTCTTTCGAGCAATCGAACTCACGAACAGCTTTCATAAGGCCCATCATCCCCTCTTGGATCAGGTCGTCGCTGTCGCCGCCGGCTAAAAAGTAGGGGCGGGTAATTACGCGGACCAAGCGGTGATAACGGGTGACCAGAATCTCCTCCGCCTGACGGTCTCCGGCGGAGGCCATGGCGCTGAGGTCTTCATCACTGCGGTCACAGAGAGGGATCTGCGGGCTTTCATTATAAAAGTTCATATGTCATTATACCCGCTGAACCTTCCATTTGTCAAGAAAAATATAAAAATCCCCTTTTGGTCCATCAATTTTTGAGTAAATCAACCAATTCCACCAGCCGCTGGACACAGCCGGAGGCGATCTCAGCGGTTTTAGCTTCCACCATTACGCGGATCAGCGGCTCGGTACCGGAGGGCCGCACCAGCACCCGGCCCTCGCCAGCCATAGCCTCCTCCTCTTTTGCAATCGCCTCAGCCAGAGCCGGTGCGTTCATCACCCGCTCCTTGATCCCCGGCACATTGTCTAACTTCACATTCTCCAGCACCTGAGGATACTGGGGACAGATGCCTGCCAGCTCCGACGCTCTCTTTCCGCTGCGGTGGAGCACCTGCAGAAACTGCAGGGCGGTCAGCTGGCCGTCGCCGGTGGTGGCGTAGTCCGTAAAAATGGTGTGGCCGGACTGCTCGCCCCCCACCCGGTAGCCGGACTCCAGCATCTTCTCCAGCACGTTGCGGTCCCCCACCGCCGTGCAGATCAGGCGGATGCCATTTTTATTGCAGAACTCATGGAGGCCCAAATTGGACATGACAGTGGCCACAATGGTACGGCCGGTTAAGAGGCCCCTCTGCTTCATGTCGTAGGCGCAGACGGCCATGACCTTGTCCCCGTCGATCACCTGTCCCTTCTCATCCACCATCAGGCAGCGGTCGGCGTCGCCGTCAAAGGCGATGCCGAGATCATACTCCCCAGCGGTGACCATGGCGGCCAGACTCTTCAGGTGGGTGGAGCCGCACCGGTCGTTGATGTTGACGCCGTTGGGCTTGCGGTGGATGAAATCCGCCTCGATCTCAAAGTTGGAAAAGAGGTCGGGGGCGGTGGCGGCGGCGGCGCCGTTGGCGCAGTCCACCAGGACCCGCAGGCCCTTCAGGTCGTCCTCAATGGTCCGGACCAGATGCTTGATGTACTCGTACTTCAGGTTTTTCATGCCGTGGATGCGCTTGCCGATATCTCCCCCCTTGGCGGTGGCCAGCTCCTCCTTGGAGAGGATCTTCTCCTCCACCCGCTCCTCTAAGGCGTCAGAGAGCTTATAGCCTCTGCCGTTGAACACCTTGATGCCGTTGTGCTCAAAGGGGTTGTGGCTGGCAGAGATGACAATGCCGGCGTCGGCCTCCACCTGAATGGTGAGATAGGCTACTGCCGGGGTAGGAATGATGCCCAAGGGCATCACGTCGCCCCCGGCGCTGCAGATGCCGGCGATCAGCGCCCCCTCCAGCATGTCCGAGGAGATCCGCGTGTCCATGCCAATGGTGATGAGAGGCTTTTCTCCCTTTTCCTCAAAGAGCACGTGGGTCACCGCCTGACCCACGCGGAAGGCCAGCTCAGCAGTCAGGTTCTCCCCCACGATGCCGCGGATCCCGTCAGTTCCAAAGAGTTTTCCCATAGTCTTATTACCTCATACTCAATATTAAAAATGGTCAAAGTGTTCCGCCGTCCCGGCTTAGTCCTCGAAGAGGTACCGCAGCATCCGCTCCGGGTCCTCCAAAAACCGCCGGGTCAGCTGGTAGTGCTCCGTCTCCTTGTAGGCCACCGGGCGGATTCCCTCACAGTCCAAGAGATAGATCCTCGCGCCGGGGTAGGCCATGAGAATCGGCGAGTGGGTGGCCACGATGAACTGGGATTCCTCCCCCGCCAGCAGGTGCATCTGCCCCAACAGCGTCAGCTGGCGGCTGGGGGACAGCGCCGACTCCGGCTCATCCAGCAGGTAGAGCCCCTGGCCGCCGAAGCGGTGCTGCACCAAGCTGAGAAAGCTCTCCCCATGGGACTGCTGGTGGAGGGACACCCCGCCGTAGCTGTCGATGATCCGGGGGCCGAAGGAGGGCGCCTCATCCATCTCGTCAATATTGGTGGCCACATTATAGAAGCTCTCCGAGCGGAGAAAAAAGCCGTCCTTGGGATAGCGGCGGCGGGCCACTGTCAGATACTCCCACAGATTGGAGTGGGTGGAGCGGGTGGAGAAGCTGAAGTTCCGGGTGCCGCCCTCGGCATTAAAACCGCAGCTGACGGCGATGGCCTCCAGCAGGGTGGACTTACCGCTGCCGTTCTCCCCCACTAAGAAGGTGACATCGGCGTCAAAGGGCAGGGGCTCCGCCCGCCCCTCCAAGGCCCGGATGGCAGGCAGGGCGCGGAGGTAGGACCCCTCCGGCAGAGACTCCCGGAGATAGATCCCCATGATATATCTTCCGTCCATCGTCTTCCCCCCGACATCGGCTGTGTTACAGGCTCAACTGGTCCATGTCCGCCCCGCCGGGAACGCTGAGGCCCAAATGCTGGTACGCCTTGTGGGTGACGCAGCGGCCCCGGGGCGTCCGGGTGAGAAAGCCGATCTGCATGAGGTAGGGCTCATAGACGTCCTCCAGGGTCACCGCCTCCTCGTTGATGGTGGCAGCCAAGGTGTCAAGGCCTACCGGGCCGCCGCCGTAGTAGGAGATGATGGCGGAGAGCATCCGCCGGTCGATGTTGTCTAGGCCCAGGTAGTCCACCTCCAATGCGGTCAGGGCCTCATCGGCCACCTGCCGGGTGATGACGCCGCCGGCCTTCACCTGGGCGAAGTCCCGGACCCGCCGGAGCATCCGGTTGGCGATCCGGGGGGTCCCCCGACTGCGCCGGGCGATCTCCATGGCCCCCTCGGGCTCAATGGGCACGTTCAAAATCCCGGCGGAGCGCGTCACGATCAGGGCAAGCTCCTCCGCCGTGTACAGCTCCAGCCGCAGCGTCACGCCGAAGCGGTCCCGCAGGGGGGCGGAGAGCTGTCCCGCCCGGGTGGTGGCCCCGATGAGAGTAAACTTGGGCAGGTCCAGGCGGATGGAGTTGGCGGAGGGCCCCTTGCCGATGATGATGTCGATGGCGTAGTCCTCCATGGCGGGGTAGAGCACCTCCTCCACCTGCCGGTTGAGGCGGTGGATCTCATCCACAAAGAGGATATCGTTCTCGTTTAGGTTGGTCAGCAGCGCCGCCAGATCCCCGGCCTTCTCGATGGCGGGGCCGGAGGTGATGCGGATGTTGACCCCCATCTCATTGGCGATGATGCCCGAGAGGGTGGTCTTG
>CAJFUI010000044.1 GCA_904420145.1 uncultured Oscillospiraceae bacterium | reverse complement strand
TTTTCACGCGGGCCGCCTCTGTGCGGCCCGCCATGCACATAAGGCCATACCGTGTCCGGTTTTCCGCTCCTGACTGATGGGAACTTTCTCTTAGAATCGTATCAGGGAAAGGAGAGGTGGGTCATGAAAACAATGGGCTTTGTCATCAGCCATAAGAATCGAGAAAAGCGCCGCGCCCTGCTGCCGGAGGATCTCCCCCGGGTGGCCAATCGAGGACAGCTTTTCTTTGAGCGCGGCTACGGCCTTGCGGTGGGCTTTGATGATGAGGATTACCGCCGGCAGGGCGTGCATGTGGTCTCCCGGGAGGAGGCCCTCGCCTGCGACTGCATCTGCGATATGAAATTGGGCGACGCCGACTATTTGGACCGGATCGCGCCGGGGAAGCTCTTCTTCGGCTGGGCCCACGCGGTGCAGGACCTGGACTTTGCCACCGCTGCCATCGAGGGCGGACACACGGTGCTGGCATGGGAGGAGATTTACGAGAACGGCCGCTATGTGTTCTACCGCAACCGGGAGGTGGCCGGTGAGGCGGCGATTCTGCAGGCGTTTTTGTATTTAGGGAAGATGCCCTATGAGAGCCGGGTGGCCATCTACGGACGTGGCCACACCTCCAAGGGTGCCCTCCGCATCCTTAACGGCTTAGGCGCGGAGACCGACGTCTACAAGTGGCAGCAGGAGGAGCTGTTCCGCGCCCATATTGGCGAGTACGACATGCTGGTCAACTGCTGCATGTGGGATACCTCCCGGACGGACCACCTCTTGTACCGGAAGGACCTCAAGCGTATGAAAAAGGGGGCGATGATCGTGGATGTCAGCTGCGACGCCCAGATGGGGATCGAGACCTCCCACCCCACCACCATTGACCACCCGGTCTATGAGGTGGACGGCGTGCTCCACTACGCAGTAGACAACACACCGGCTATGTTCCCCATTACAGTGAGCAGGAGCTTCAGCCGGATTTTAGCACCTATGGTGGATCTGGTGCTGGAGGATCGGTTGACAAAGCCGCTGCAGCGGGCGGTTGTGATCCAAAACGGGGAGATCCTCGACTCGCGGATTGCCGCCTACCGGGAGGGGCGCAGCTTAGCGGAGGCCGCAGAATAGGCGGCGGGCGGAGCCTTCCCTGGCGGGAGCGGCCTGTCCCATCGGTCAAATGGGGGCGGAGAGCGGCCTTTGCATGGCTCTCCGCCCTGTTTTTTGGAGAAGGATTGGCACCGACTTTCCTCCATTCTCCCGCGCCGCGGATTTTATCCTTGAAAAGTGGAAGAATTTTCAGTATACTCTGTCTGTATCAATTTGTGGATTTCGGATCGGTAAGGAGCGCCTATGAGCACCGTCATCACCTCTGTTGATCCCCACTCCTCCGCCAAGCGGGCGGGGGTACGCGTGGGGGAAAAGCTGATCGCCATCAACGGCCACGCCGTTGTGGACGTGCTGGACTACCGCTTTTTCGGCTATGATAAGAACCCCGAGCTGGTTTTGGAGGGGCCGGACGGCGGCAGGCGCACCCTGCGGCTGAGAAAGCCGGAGGGGGAGGAGATGGGCCTCAACTTTGCGACCTATCTGATGGACGAGCCCATGTCCTGCAGCAACCACTGCCTTTTCTGCTTTGTGGACCAGATGGCCCCCGGCATGCGGCCTACCCTCTACTTTAAGGACGACGACGCCCGGCTGAGCTTCCTCATGGGCAACTATATTACCCTCACCAACCTATCTGAGCGGGAGGCCCAGAGGATCATCGACCTGCGCATCAGTCCCATCAACATCTCTGTCCATGCCACAGATCCACAGCTCCACTGTACCCTTCTTGGCAATAAGCACGCAGGCCGGAGCCTCGACTACATGCGTGCCTTCGGCCAGGCAGGGATCGTGATGAACGGGCAGATCGTGGTCTGTCCCGGCTATAATGATGGGGCGCAGCTGCAGAAAACCATGGAGGATATGGCCGCCATGGGCTTTCACAGCTGCAGCGTGGTACCGGTGGGGCTGACCAAGTACCGGGAGAAGCTGCCCAAGCTCTCCCCGGTGTCTCCTGCTCAGGCGGGGGAGATCATCGACAGGGTGGAGGCCTTTGGGGAAAAATGCTTGGCCCGCCGGGGCTCGCGGACCTTCTTCTGCTCCGACGAGCTGTATATCCGCGCCGGCCGGCCCCTGCCCGAGGCGGACTACTACGAGGAGTACGTCCAACTGGAGAACGGCGTGGGGATGCTCCGCAGCCTGATCTCCGAGTTTGAGAGCGGCCTTGCCGGCGAAGACGGTGGGGAGGAGGCGTATCGCTTTTCCGTCGCCACCGGCGTCTCCTGCGCCCCATTTTTAAGAGAGCTGGCGGAGAAGCTGGGGGAGAAGTTCCCCCGTGTAAGCGGCAGCGTCTATCCCATCGTTAACGACTTCTTCGGCCACACCATCGACGTGGCGGGCCTTGTCACCGCCGGGGACATGATTGCCCAGCTGAAGGGGAAGGACTTGGGGGAGCGGCTGCTGATCCCGGTGAATATGCTGCGCCACGGCGGGGACGTCTTTTTGGATGACCTCCGGGTGGCGGATGTGGAACAAGCACTGGACGTGGGCGTCACCGTGGTGGAGCAGGACGGCTTTGACCTGCTGGACGCCATGCTGGGACGGAAATAGGAACCCGGCCGCCTGCGGCGCTGAGAGGTCTGTTAAAAAGATTTTCCCGCAAGGAGGATTGTCAATATGCCAAAACCTATTGTTGCCATTGTGGGCCGGCCCAATGTGGGCAAGTCCATGCTGTTTAATAAGCTGATCGGCCAGCGCCTGAGCATTGTGGAGGATACGCCGGGGGTCACCCGGGACCGGATCTACGGGGAGAGCGACTGGAACGGCCGCGCCTTCACCCTCATCGACACCGGGGGCATCGAGCCGCGGACCGACAGTGAGATTCTCACCTTCATGCGGGAGCAGGCGGAGATTGCCATCCGCCACGCCGATGTGATCATCTTCCTTACCGATGTGAAGACCGGCGTCACCGCCTCCGATCAGGAGGTGGCCAACCTGCTGCTGCGCTCAGGGAAGCCTATTGTCCTGGCTGTCAACAAGGTGGATCAGGGTATGAGCCCCGACGTCTACGAGTTTTATAACCTCGGCTTGGGGGACCCCATCGCTGTCTCCGCCGTCCACGGCCACGGCACCGGCGACCTGCTGGATGAGTGCGTGAAGTACTTTCCGCCCGAGGGCGGTGAGGACGAGGAGGACGACTATATTCAGGTGGCCATCATCGGCAAGCCCAATGTGGGCAAGTCCTCCCTGACCAACCGGATTCTGGGCCAGCAGCGGGTGATTGTCTCCGATGTGGCCGGCACCACCCGGGACGCCATCGACTCCCGCTTTGAAAACGAGAAGGGCAAGTACGTCTTTATCGACACCGCCGGCATGCGCAAGAAGGCCAAGGTGGACGAGGCCATTGAGCGCTACAGCGTCCTCCGGGCCCAGATGGCCATTGAGCGCAGCGACGTCTGCCTCATCCTCATCGACGCCCAGGAGGGGGTCACCGAGCAGGACACTAAGGTAGCCGGCATGGCCCATGAGGCGGGGAAGGCCTCCATCATCGTGGTCAATAAGTGGGATCTGGTGGAAAAGGATGACAAGACCATGGACCGCATGCGCCAGGAGATCCGCCGGGACTTAGCCTACATGACCTACGCCCCCATTCTCTTTATCTCCGCGGCCACGGGGCAGCGGGTGGACCGGCTCTTTGACCTCATTAACTACGTCAATGATCAGGCCGCCACCCGGATCACCACCGGCATGCTCAACAACGTCTTGGAGGACGCCCAGACCCGGGTCCAGCCCCCCACGGACAAGGGCCGCCGGCTGAAGATCTACTATGTGACGCAGACGGGGATCAAGCCGCCCCACTTTGTCTTTTTCTGCAACGATGCCCGGCTGTTCCACTTCTCCTACCAGCGGTATTTAGAGAACCAGCTGCGCAGCACCTTTGGCCTCGAGGGGACGCCCATTAAGATCACTATTCGCCAGAAGGGCGACAAGGAGGGCTGAGAGATGATATGGACATTTCTTGACAGCGGCAGCCTGGCGCCCTGGTGGGTCTTTGCCGCCGTGGCGGTGATCGCCTACTTCTGCGGCTGCTTCAACGGAGCGGTAATCGTCTCTAAGTATATTCTGCGGGACGATGTGCGCAACCACGGCTCCGGCAACGCGGGGCTGACCAATTTTTACCGCACCTTCGGCGGAATGCTCACCTTTGTGGTGATTCTCACCGATGTATTAAAGGCGGTGGCGGCCATTTTAGCAGCCAGGTGGCTGTTCTATTCCGCCTTTTCCATCCACTTCTCCGCCGCCGGCACGGTGGAGCTGTGGAATACCCTTGCTGAGTACTGGGCGGGCCTCTTCTGCCTGCTGGGCCACATGTTCCCCTGTATGTTCCGCTTCAAGGGGGGCAAGGGCATCCTCTCCGGCGGCACCATCGCCATTATGATCGACTGGCGGATTGCTCTGGTGGTCTGGGGTGGCTTCCTTGTGCTGAGCATTCTCACCAAATATGTGTCTCTTGGCTCCATCTGGGCCGGGGCAAGCTTTCCTTTTGCCACGTGGTTTGTCTACCACAGCGGGGAGCTGACCATCCTGGCGGTGGTGATCGGCGGACTGATCCTCTGGCAGCACCGGGGGAACATGGCGCGGCTGGTGAAGGGGACGGAAAATAAGTTCCATTTTAAGCGAAAAGGGTAGGCCCCTTGGGCGGTATAACATCGGGTACGGCTATTTTTGGGAGAAGAAAGAGGAGATGGGGCTATGAACATAACAGTCTTAGGCAGCGGCGGCTGGGGCACGGCGCTGGCGCTGCTGCTTGCGGAGAACGGCCACCAGGTGACCCTGTGGAGCCACCGGGAGGAGACCACCGCGCTGCTGCGGGAGACGGGGGAGAATCCCCGGCTGAAGGGGGTCCCCCTGTCGGCGGACCTCCATCTGACCAGCTCCATGGAGCCGCTGAGGGAGAGCGATCTGGTGGTGTTTGCCACGCCCTCCTTCGCCATCCGGGAGACCGCCCGGCGAGCGGCGCCGCTGCTGCGGGAGGGGGCGGTCCTTGTGTCGGCGGCCAAGGGAATCGAGCACCATACCGGCCTGCGCATGACGGAGATCATCGCAGAGGAGACCGGCAATCGCTGTAAAGTAGCTGCCCTTTCCGGTCCTTCCCATGCAGAAGAGGTGGGGCGCAGACTGCCCACCGGCGTGGTGGCGGCCTGCGCTGATCTGTCTACGGCGGACCTGATCCAAGACGTATTTATGAACGCCCACTTCCGCGTCTATACCAACGCCGATATCCTCGGCGTGGAGCTGGGGGGCGCGCTGAAAAACGTGATCGCCCTGTGCTGCGGCGTCACCGACGGCATGGGCCTGGGGGACAACGTGAAGGCGCTGATGATGACCCGTGGCATGACGGAGATGGCCCGTCTCGGCGTGGCCCTCGGGGGCCGGTCGGACACCTTTGCGGGCCTCTCGGGTATGGGGGATCTGATTGTCACCTGCACATCCATGCACTCCCGCAACCGCCGGGCCGGAATCCTGATCGGGGAGGGCTGCGCTCCCACGGAGGCTATGGAGCGGGTGGGCGCTGTGGTGGAGGGCTACTATGCTGCCCAGAGCGCCTGCGAGCTGGCGGAGAAGACCGGCGTGGAGATGCCCATCTGCCGTGCCGCCTACCAGGCCCTCTATGAGGGACGCCCGGTGCATATGGTGGTGGACGAGCTGATGCGCCGGGGCAAGCGGCGCGAGGTGGATGAGACGTGGTTTTAAGTCAAGACCACGCGTGAAACGCGTGGCTTGAACAAGCCCTAAAAGGGCATAGTGCGGCCAGCGCCTAAAAGACGCTGGCTTTCA
>CAJFUI010000043.1 GCA_904420145.1 uncultured Oscillospiraceae bacterium | reverse complement strand
GTGCCGCCCACAATCAGGAAGGTGCGGACCAGATAGGGGGAGACGCTCCCTGCGATCAGGTCCACCGGGACAATGGTCAAAAGCACCCAGTCGTTGATCTGCAGGGCGTGATAGGCCAGCAGATTCTCATTCCCGCTGATATCGGTGAAACGGACGCTTCCCGCCCCTCCGCCGGCCATTCCCTCCTGTATTTGCCGAAGCTCCTCGGACATGCCGTTTTCAAAGATACTGCTCAGCTCCGCAAAGGGCTTGAGCTCTGTGGGAGCAAGGATCAGTCCGCCGCCGCTGTCCACAATACAGCTGAGAGTCTGCCCCTCAAAGGCGGCAGAGGTGAGAACCTCCTGCATCGTCGCCCTGCCGCGAAGCCCTACCAGCACATAGGAGGATGATTCTCCCATATGGACCGGGGCGGAGTAGAAGAGGGTCTGGTCCGCTAAAAAGCCCATGTGGGCCTCCCCCTGCGGAGAAAACGCCGGTTTTGAGAGCGCCTCCGGAGAGAAAGCCACACCCCCTGCCCCCGTCCGCTCCACCTGTATCACACAGCCGCCCTCCCCGTCAAGAAGCAGCAGGGCGTCAAATTCCAAAATATCCGCTTTCCGCTGCAAAAATTCTTCTAAGTCCGCTGTGGCGCTGCCGCCAAAGGCCTTGGAGAGGGAGTCCGCCACGCTGGAGAGCTCGGTCATCTTTGCATTAATGCCGTAGCTCACCAAGTCCCGCATCTGGGCGGTAATCTCTTCACAGTATTCGCCGGTGCTGTACTCCAGCTCCTGGCGCATCATGGCGGCATTCCAGACGGCGCACAGCAGAGCTAAGGCTGTGACGGCAGTCAGAAGGCCCAGCTGGACCTCACGCTTACGAAAAAGGCCGCCGTACTCCCACAGGCCATGTTTCTTGTCCATGCTTTCCCCCCTCTCAGGACTCCTCCGCATTCTCGCTTCTCTCCCGCAAAAAGCGTTCCGCCTCCTCCGCAGGCAGCGCCCGATAAAAGTAGTAGCCCTGCATATAGTCACAGTTTAGCTGCCGCAGCAGGTCAGCCTGCTGCTCTGTCTCCACACCTTCGCACAAAACCTTGATCTGCAGGCTGCGGCCGAGGGCGATCATTCCCTTGAGCAGGGCGATGCCCCGCTGGTTGACCGCGGAATTGAGAATCGAGCGGTCGATTTTAATCAGGTCGATGGGGTAGTCCCGCAGATCGGAAAAGGAGGAGTAGCCGCTGCCCACATCGTCCAGAGCGACCCGGAACCCCATGGCCTTGCACTGGGATACGTTTTCAAAGGCGATTCTCTTATTGTTCTCCATGGCATCCTCAGTGATCTCGATGACCAGCTTGGAGCGGTCGAAGTCGTAGCTGTCGGCGATGCGCCGCAGCCGGGGGATGAAGTCCTCGTTGTCGATGGTAACCCTCGTAAAGTTGCAGGAGATACTGATGCCCCATCCCTTTCCCTGCCATTTCTCCAACCGCCGGCAGGCCTCCTCGAAGATATAGCAGTCCAGCTCCGCAATCGTATTCTCCGACTCCATCAGATGGATGTAGCTGCCGGGATAGAGCAGCCCCTTCTGGGGGTGGTCCCAGCGGGAGAGGGCCTCGGCACTGACAATTTCACCGTCCGCCCCCCTGACGACAAACTGGAGAAACATTTTGAATTCCCGCTTCTCGATAGCCTCCAGCATCTGCCTTTTCAGCTGCAGCGACTCGCTCTCCCGGGCCAGGTGCTCCGCCCGGGAGAAGGCGTATGCCGCGCCGCTGTTCACCGCCAGCTGGTAGCCCTGGCGCGCGTTGAACAGTGCGGTTTCACAGTCCCTGTCCGAGCTCTGGAGCATATAGATCCCGCCGTGAAACTCCGGACGGTAGTCCTTGCCGTAGCGCTCCATATAGCTGTTCAGCCGGCCCAACAGCGCCTTTGTCCATGTCTCGGCCTCCGCCTCCCCGCTGCTGGGCCGGGCCACGGCAAAACCGCCGCCGCTGACCCGGGCGGCGATCTCATTGTCCGCCGTGCTGAGCATCAGCTCGTTGGCCGCAAAGCGCAGCTGCTCCTCGGCCTCCGCCTCGCCGTAGTGCTGATTGACCCGGGTGATGTCAAAGCCGATGAACACCACGCAGTAGATCCCCCGGTAGGCGTCAGGGATATACTTCTCAAAGCGCTGGGCAAAATAGGCCTTATTCCCGATGCCGGTGACAATGTCGTACTGCTCCTCCCGGTCTGCCATTCTCTTGTATCTGCGCAGCCGGAGGGCCAGCACCACAAGCAGCGCCGCAAGCGCCACGAACACGCCAAGGGCCGCAGCGGCCGCCCAGATCGGGACAGACGGCGCACCATGGTCTGCGGCAAGAGCCGCCGCCAGCCCGGCGATTTCCTCCCCGGAGATCGCCGCCAATACCCCCTCTACGGCAGCGATCAGCTCGTCGGAGGCGATATCCGTGAAGGCGAAGCAGACCTCCACTGTCTGCCCGCCCAGCTCTGTGGTGAGAAGGACCCGGCTGGCGGTCATGCCATAGTCCTCCAGCTCCTCCCGGTCCAGCCCATAGCCGGACACCATCTCCACCTGAGCGTTCCGCGCAAGGCGGAGGCGCTGGTCCTCCTCCCCGGCACGGATATAGGTGAAGTTTAGCCCCGTCTCCTCGCTGATCCCCTCCAAGATCTCTGGAAGGATCCCCTCATAGCATCCCGTGTCCTTGTTATAGTATTCAACCGGGTACCAGTCGGGATTCCCGGCCACATAGACGCTGTCTGGGCCTCCCGCCGCCTCCGCCGTGGAGAAAACCGCAGCGGAGGCGCTCCGGCCGGGGAGCAGCGCAAGCAGTCCGCAGCACAGCAGCACAGGCAGCCATAAAGCGCCTCTTTTTTTCATAGTTCGCCTCACTCTCATCGATACAGGGGTGCGTCAGCTCTGGGCAAACAGCCAGTCGTCATTGTGCATCGCCTGCTCCAAATAGGTCTGCAGGGAGGTCCCCGTCATGCGGGTGATCCGCCGCGTCCGGGCGGAGTAGTAGTTGACCCCGGCTTCCTGCACATAGTAGTTCACGTAGGAGTGGCGGACGGCATTGTCGTCCCCGCAGAGCAAAATCTCATAGCCGCACCGGAGCCACACCCGATCCGAGGCGGCGCTGTTCTTTGAGTAGGGGTAAGCGAGGGCTGCCGCCCCCCTCCCCGTGACCTCTTTCAGCTTCTCATCCATACGCTGGTAGTCCTTATAGGCCACCAAGTAGAAGTCCTCCTCGGACTGTCCCGGGGCGATGTCCGCCCCCGTGTACGCCCCATGGGCGTACCGGTGGCGCAGGTAGGTGTGGCTGGCCATCTCAATGGTCCCGGAGGCAGCCATCTCCCTGATCTCCTCCCAGGTGCAGTAGGGCGCCGGACTGGACGAGCGGTCCGCAGGGTTTTCTGTGGCGGCGTCGATCTCCTCGCCGATGAGGGCCAGCACCGCCTTCATCCCATACTCCTGCAGCAGGGGGTAGGCGTGCTTGTAGACCCCCAGCTTCCCGTCGTCGATGGTCAGCATCACCGCCTTCTCCGGCAGGGTTCCCTGTCCGTTCAAATAGGCGGCCAGCTCCGAGGCGGTGATGGTGGTGTATCCGTTGTCCCGCAGATAGCGCAGATCCTGCTCAAACTCGTCCACCCAGATGGCGTACTCGTCGAAGGCCACGCCCGCGTCCAAATCCTCCTGGGTCACAAACTCGTGGTACATAAACACCGCCACGCCGGAAATGTCCTTGGCGTTGTACCCCAGCGCCGCCGCGTCGGAGAGGGGCGCCTCCATGACGGCTGTGACGGGCTGCACCCTGTAGAAATAGGCCGTCCCGTCCACGATCTCGTCGTAGTACACCGGCTCATAGCTGGTGCCCCGCAGGGTGTAGGTCCCCTCCGCCGTCTCACAGCGGTAGATCTGGTAGGCCTCGGCCCCCGCCGCGGCCTCGTACTGCACCACAGCCGTATAGCGGTCCATCTGGGTAACGGCGGTGATGGCACCGGTGCTGAGCACCGTCTCCGGCTGGGAGCGTTCTGTCTCACAGTCGCCGGCAGCCGTGGCATATACGGCCGACACGCTCAGCTGCGCGATCCCGGCGGCGCTGCCGAGGGTGCAGCCGGCTGCATCCGTCTCCGCCGCCAGGGTCCATGTCCCCGCGGCATCCGCAGTGTACACCCGGTAGCCCTCGCCGCCGGTGTCCGACCAGCTCACCGCCAGCCCACCGCCTGTGGCCTCGATCTTCGTAATGGCCGGGATCCCCGCTATGGACAAGGTATCCGATTCCGTCCCCGCGGAGAGTTGGCCGTCCACCATCGCCTCCACCTGATAGGTATAGGTCAGGCCGTAGGCGAGGCCGCTGTCCAAATAGCGGGTCTCCTCCACGTCACATAGGTATTGATAGTCCTTGGAAGCGTCCTCCCGCCGGTACAGCCGGTAACGCTCAGCCCCCTCCACCGCGTCCCATGTGATCTCCGCCGTCTGCGCCCCATATAGCTGGGCAGCCACGCCCTCCGGCCCGGCGCTCTGCCTGCCGCCGCAGCCTGTCAGCGTTATGCTGAGGAGGAGCAGAAGAAGGCACAGGGCTGCCCTATTCCGCGGCTGCATAGGCAGTCTCCTCCCTCTCCTCTTCCCCGCCCTCCGGCATGTTCTGATGAAATTCCGTCTGGGCAGCCTGAAAGCGGAGCCGGTAGCGCTCCAGCTCCTCATCCATGCTCCGGAGGGCGGCACCCAGGGCGTCCCGCAGGCTGTCCACATGGCCCGAGAGGGCCTGCAGCCGCTGCTGTTCGGCGTCGCGGCAGGCCTCATTTTTTGCCCGCCGCGCCTGGTCCTCCGCCTCCGCCCGCTCCTTTAATTCCGCGGCGAAGGTCTTGGCGTCGATCAGGGCCCCCGCCACCTCCTGCCGGCCGGCATGGAGGGCCGCGTTCTCCTTCTCCAGCGCCTCAATCCGCTCCTTCAGCTCCCGGACGGTATCCCGGCACTCCATATCCTTGGCCAAAAGCTTTTGCGAGAAGTCCTCGTTCATCTCCGCCACATAGGCGATCACACTCTTTTTGGAATAGCCAAACAGGCTGCTACGAAACAATTCCGCCATAGAAACATCTCCCTTTCTTCTATTTCAGCTGGATTTTTTTGCGCTCGATGCTGCCCCAGTTCATTTTCTTCTTCCGGTAGCCCACAAAGGCGGTGGTGCGGATAAACGCCAGCACAAAGCGCAGGCAGGTCACCTCAAACAGGCACAGCAGCACCGCCTTGACCCCGTCGGAAAAGGAGATCTTCAGGTCGATGGTCTGCACCCGGGAGAAGAAGGCCGTCAGGGACAAAACCGAGCTGAACACCGCATAGATCAGCAGGAACAAGATCATAAAGGGCACGTTGAGCAGGTCCACACAGAAGGCCAGCACCATGGTCAGCACGCCGAAGAGCTCGATATAGGGGGAGAGGAGCTCGTAGAGCAGAAAGTAGAGGTAGGACACAAAGCTCACCGCCCCATACTTCAGATTGCCGAACAGCCGTCTGTGGCGGCTCATGCTCTGAAACAGCCCGATGTGCCACCGCCGGCGCTGGGTGCACAGGTCCTTCAGCCGCTCGGGCACCTGGGTCCAGCAGATGGCGTTGGTGGCGTAGCGGATGCGGTAGGGCAGGTCGTTGGACACGCAGTACTCGTGGAGCTTCACCACCAGCTCCATGTCCTCCCCCATGGTGGTGCGGTCATAGCCGCCGCAGGCGATGACCGTCTCCTTCTTAAAGAGGCCGAAGGCCCCGGAGATGATCAGCGAGCCGTTGAACTTGTCAAACAAGATCCTGGCCGCCAAAAAGGAGCGGTCGTACTCCAGCACCTGCATGCAGGCCAGGAGATTCTTGGGCAGCCGGTAGCGCTTGACCTGCCCGTCCTCCAGCTCCACGCCGTTGCAGGGCCGGACGCTGCCGCCCACAGCCACCACGTTGTCGTCCTCCAGCACCGGGCGGACGATCTCCCGGAGGGAGTCCCGCTGGAGCACGGAGTCCGCGTCGATGCAGATAAAATAGGGGAACTGGGCGAGGTTGATCCCCATGTTCAGCGCGTCCGCCTTGCCGCCGTTCTTCTTGCGCACTAAGGTGATAGGCACCTTCTGGTCCAAGGCGATATAGAGAAACTCCTCCGGCTGGCAGGGCACCTGCCGCCGGATGGGCCGGCGGATGGAGTGCATGCCAAAGGCATCGATGAGGGTCTGGGCGGTGCTGTCCTTAGAACCGTCGTCCACCACGATGATCTCATAGACATTGTAGTCCAGCGCCAGCAGGGACCGGACCGTCTCCGCCACGGTCAGCTCCTCGTTGTGGGCGGGGACGATGATGCTCACCGGTACGTAGTAGTTCTGCTCCTGTATGTTCTTCAGCAGGATCTCCTGCCGGGTGCGGTAGAGCTCTGAGGCGCCCACCACTACAGCAAGAAACAGAAAGGTGGAATAGCCAATCAGATAGCAGACGAAAAAGACGCCCACGCCGTTTAAGAACGCCTTGATGGTATCCATCAGTCCATCCATCATCATACCGGCGCCGCCTCCTTTTCCTCCTCCCGGGCATTTTTCATATCCAGCCGGTACTGGAGAATCTCTCTGGCGTACCGGTCGTTCCCCTCCATCACATCGCTGAGCGCTAAGTAGCTGAGATGGAAGGATTCCAGACTTTTGGCCGCGTTGAAGCGGATATACCAGTTGGAGCTGTTCAGCGCCCCCTTCAGCACCTCCACGGTGTGCTCCCCCGGATAGGCCGATAATGCCGTGGCCGCGATAGCCGCGTACTCCCAGCGGTTGTCCTCTGCCCGCTCGGCGAAGGACAGCAGCAGCGGATAGGCTGGCTCATAGGGGTAGCGGCCGAAGTAGCGGATACAGGAGAAGCGGACCTCGTCGTCCTGGCGGCGGTCCGCCAGCAGCTGCAGCAGCTCCTCGTGCTTTTCGCCGCCGCTAAAGCGGATATAGTCCAAAATCACCACCCGCATGGGAACGGAAAAGCTGTCAAAAGACCGCCACAGGGCATCTGCCAGCTCTCTCTGTTCCCCTCTGAAGTTCAAAAGCCCGTCGGTCAGCAGCTTGGCGTGGTGAAAGCGGCCGCTCTCATCCACCGTCTGCAGCGCTTGCACCACGGCGGCGCAGTCGCCGGAGCTGTAAATTGCCTGCAGTGCGCTCTCCCGGCAGTAGAGGCTGGGCTCCTGCAGCAGCTTGCGCATCAGCTCCATAATCACATGGATGCTCTTCCCCTCGATGATCCGGTAGCGCTTGACGATATAGGCGAAGTAGACAGTTTTCATAGCGCTACGGTAGTGGTTTTCCATGGCCAAATACGTAAAAACACTGCTGATCTCCCGCAGATAGCGCCACGCCTCCTCCGGGCAGCGCTCCAAAAGGCGCTCCATGGTCTCGTCAAAGGCCAGCAGGTTCCCTGTGCTCCTCAGCTTTTTCTGCAGAAACATCTGGTGACTCTCCTCCACGCTCTCCCCCGCCGCCAGGCGATCCATTTGACTGCGGATCTGCTCCTCCAAATGGGAACTGTGCCGGTGCAGAACCCTGCTCCGGCGACGGAAAACAAAGACGCAGACACAGTTAAACACGATCATGCTGCAGCAGATGGCCAAATAGGCGTAGATCAATGTCTCTATCTGCACATCCGCTCCTCCTCTCAATCCCTTGCGTTCCAATATGCCTTGAGCATGTCATACGAGCTCTTCAGCCGCTCGTGGTAGGTCACGTCGTTGCCCCAGCCCTCCAAGGCCAGAGGCTCCATATGGATCCGCCCCGCCGTTTCCTCCGTCCCGACGCCCGCATAGAGCTCGTCGATGGTGAGATAGGCCACGCCGTAGTTGCCGTCGTAGTAGTCGTCGTGAATCTCCATCCGGGAGGGATCGGCGAAGTTCAAAAGCTGCCAGGGCAGCTTCACCTCGATGTAGTCCCCCTGACAGATAAAGTCCGCCAGGGAGTTAAAATCCGGGCTCGCCGGGTTGGCGTTGCCGTAGGTGAGAAGGCCCGTCTCAAAGACCTTCGCCGGGGCGGTGTTGTCCCCGTAGATCAAGGGGGTGGCCGTCTGCAGGATCATGTCGATATTCACAAACAGCGGGGAGTCCACCTCCGGCTGGTAGTCCTTCACATAGGTGTCAAAGCCTGCCACATTCTGGCTGTAGGTGGAGCGCAGGGACTCGTAGCGCTCCTGTACCTGCAGGTGGCTGTTGTCCGCGCCGTCGATTACCAGCAGAAAGTCCGCCGCCCGGTCAAAGAGCAGGCCGTAGTTTTGGCAGTAGCTGCTGCCGGTTTTCTGGGTGGTGTCGATGGGGAGATAGACCGTCTCCTCCCCAAAGCGCAGATCCTCCTTGTAAATGAGGAAGTAGACGAACTTCTCGTCGTATTTCATGGAGACGCTGAGGCCCTCCTGCTCTGCCACCACGTCCTCCTCCGACCACTCGGACACGTCCCCGTCCACATAGCAGACCGACTCCTCCTCCCCTGGGTCGAAGGACAGCAGGCCGAAATACTGCTCGTTGGTCTGGTAGTCCGACCAGTAGGGCGTCCGTTTCAGGTCCACGGCGTACATGGTGTTCCATGTGCGCTTAAACCACTCGTCCTGCCAGGAGAACACGCAGCCTCCGGCACAGCCCACCGCCATAATGTCCTCATAGCAGTCGATTAGAGCCTGCCCCTGCTCCTGCTCGGACATGTTGCCCTGGTTGCGGCCGGTGTTCTGGTCCCGCTGGGCCATGCCCCGGCCGGTGGACACGCCGAACTCGGAGATCACCACGGGCATGGTATGGTGGCTTGTCAGCATGCTCAGGTAGGCGCGGTAGGTGTTGTAGGACCCGTCCTCCTTGATATAGGAGGCGCTGTCCTCGATGCCCAGCTCACTCCAGTCGTCCACATAGCTGAGATAGTCGGGGTAGTAGGGGTAGACGTGGTAGGATACGAACTGCCCCGACAAAAATTCCGCGGTGCTCTGAATGTGCTCCACATCTACGCTGGCGCACTTCATAAAGTAGGTGGTCACGCTGTCGGGGTAGGTGAAGGGGTCGGTGGTGGGCCAGTTGGAGAAGGCGATCAGCCGCTGCTCCTTGTAGCGCTCAGACTCGTACTCGATGACCTTGTCCCCCACCTGGGCCAGCATCACCTCAAAGGGGGTGGCCTCCTGGGTGGTGTAGAGATACCGCCCCTGATAGGAGGTGTAGCCTTCCGCCCCGGCGTACTTCTCGTCGGTGTAGGCCACGGTCACGTCCTCCCACTCCACGCCTAAGATGTAGCCGATGACCCACTGGGAGATATCCCGCCGGTAGGTGCCGGAGCCGGCGCTGGCCACCCGGCCGAGGGAGAGCTTCTTGTTGCCGTGGATCACGTCAATCATGGTCCGGCAGTCGTCCAAAAAGGTGTCCAAGAATTCCTCGTCATAGGCGTCCCGGTGGGAATTTTGGATGTAGTCGTTGACCCAGACCCCCTGTATCAGGTAGAGGGGATCCTCCCGGTCCTTGTTGTACTCGTAGAAGGCCTCGTAGAAGTCATCCGCCTGAATGGTGTAGACCCGCACGGTGTTGGCCCCCATCTCCTGCATGTAAGCGAACCAACGCAGATAGGTCTCCTTGTCGATGGCAAAGTCCGTGGACCACTCCCCCGGCTCCCCGGAGCCAAGGTTCACCCCCCGGATCTCAAACTCCTCCTCGCCCTCATCCGTCAGCCGGTAGATCTTGTCCCCCTCGGTCCGCATAAAGGTGGTCACCGCCTGATCGGGGTGGAGATCGATGTACCAGCCCAGCCGGTAGTAGGCGTAGTCCCAGCCGATATACAGCACCACGAGGGCCGCGATCACAATGATAAATTTCTTCATAGGCCGCCGTTACTCAATTCGCGTTCTCATTGAACTTCTTCACCTTGGACTCCGCCGCGTACTGCCGCAGGGTGTCGATATTCTCATCCATCCACTCGATCCGCGCCGCCAGGAAGTCCTTCATCTGCTTGAGGGCCGCCTCATAGCTCCGGGGATTGCGCTCCGCCGGCTGCAGCAGGTCGTAGCCCGGCTGGAAGGTGTAGCCCCACACCGTGAAATTCCGGTCCACGGCGTCCCCTAAATAGGCCGCGGTCTCGTCGATATAATTGTAGAGGTACTCCAGATCGAAATAGGTCTCCCGCAGCTCCCAGTACCGGTCGATCAGCTCGTCCACAAAGTCCTCGTCCTTCATGAGCATAAAGTACCACAAGCAGTTCTGCATCTGAAACTCCGTGTGCTCCATCTGGCTCTGCTGGTAGTTGTCGCAGGCGGAGTTCATGTCCCACAGGCACAGCCGGTATTTCCCCGAGGTGTCCTTGTAGATATAGGTGGACAGCCACCCCGCGTCGTAGTTGCATGTCAGCTCGTTGATGAGGAAGTAGTCGATAAAGGACTGCTCGTCGATATACGCCTCGTAGCCGTACTGGCCGCTGTCGTAGTCATAGGAGTAGAGGGCCTTCTCAAAATCGGAGAAATCCCTGCAGATCTCCGCCGCCATCTCCTTCGTCAGGTTGCTCCTGCCGGGGTAGACGATCTCCATCTCCGAGAGGGTGCGCTTGGCGTAGTGGGTGAACTGGTCGATTGTGCCCCGCTCCCCCTCCCGGTCGCCGTTGAGCTGGAGCAGATAGCCGCTGAAGGTGCTGTTCTTGGCGTCCACGGTCAGCGGCAGCCGGGCCCCGTCCTCCCCGGCGGTGATGTTCTCCATCATCACATAGACGCCGATATATTCTCCGTTGAGGATCACCTCGCAGAAGCGGACGTTGGGGGCGTAGTCCATGATCTCCCCGCCGATGTTGTACCACATGTAGTTGCGCATGAGGGTCTTGTCCAAGAAGGGGCCGTGGAGCACCCACTCGTGGTGGGCGTCCATCCCCATGACCGTCTGAGGATTGTCGCTGCCGTCGGCGTTGACCAGCCGCAGGGCATAGTTGCTCTTGTCAAAGGTCCGGGAGGAGTTGCCCCGCACGCGGATGACGATGTCGGTGCTTACGGTGGGCTCATCCCCGGCGTGGTTATAGGTGGTCTCATGGTCCACGATGTCCATATGGGCGGCAATCCGGTCCGCGCCGTCCGCCGCGGTGGTATAACTGAGAATTTTCCCCTCCGCGTCTGTCACGGCCCTCCCCGGGATCTCCACGCCGCCGGTGTCGATCTCCACCAGAGGCAGATGGGTGGAGAAAACGCCGCCCTCCGCCGTATCCGCCGTCTTCTCCGGTGCGTCTTCGTGCTGATGATAGCGCGTCTCCGCGGTGCCCTCCGCGATGGGCGCTGCGATGGATACCGCAAGGGCGCAGGCGCAGAGAAGGCAGCCGATGATTTTGTACTTCAACGCCCTCCCCCTCCTCTCCTGTCAGTTGGAAATCTCGTCATTCTGCATGACAAAGTTCACGTACTCAACCCCCTCAATGGCGTAGAAGTCGTCGCTGAGGCTGGGATGCTTTTTCTGGGCCTTCATCAGCATCTTCTCGGAGATCTCATAGATCAGCTCCACGCTCTCCTGGGTCGTGTTCTTCACCCGCAGCCGGGCCCTTCTCTCTAAGGATTGGAACACCAGAGACTCCAGCCGGCTCTCTGCGCGCCGGCCGGCCCGGATGATGAGGAGGATGCGGCTGTCGCTCTTCACCGCGCCGAAGAGCAGCAAAATCACAAACACCGCGCAGCTGCCCGCCGCCGCCACAAAGAAGCTGGCCACCCCGCAGCAGATGCCCACGATAATGGCCCAGAAGATATACAGGGTGTCCCGAGAGTCCTTGACGGCGGTGCGGAAGCGGACGATGGACAGCGCGCCCACCATGCCGAGGGAGAGGGCGATGTTGTTCCCGATGACCACCATCACCGTGCCGGTCAGCACGGCGAGGACCACCAGGCTCACGTTGAACTTCCGGCTGTAGATGGTCCCCCGGTGGGAGAGGTAGTAGGAGGCGAAAATCACGCCCCCCAGCAGCGCGGAGACCCCGATGCGGGTGACAATCTGCTCTGCGCTCAGATCCCCCTGATCCTGTATCAGCTGAAAAATCGTCTCTCTCATGGATTGCGTCTCCTTTTACAAATTAGGATGATAGCTGAGGTGCCGCGCCATCGCGTATTTGCTGACAGACAGCTCGCTTTTGTCAATGCAATTGAGCATCTGGCGGATATAGGAGAGCAGGAAGCCGTTGTATTTGACCTCCAGCACCGCCATGGAGCGGTCCAGCACTGGGTTCATCAGAAGCCCCGGGTCAAAGAGGTCAAAGCAGCTCTCTGTTGCGTCGATCTGGTGGTCGAAGGTGATGCGGATATTGTTCTCTCTCGCCACAAAGGCCCGCCGCCGGTAGGCCACAACCGCCCGCGGGCGGTAGCAGCGGCTGCGCATCAGGGCGTAGCACTCCAGGGCGAAGTCCTCCCCGCAGCGCAGCAGGGGGGAATAGTCCCCGCAGGCCAGATGCTCGGCATCCTCCCGGCCCAGCCGCAGGGAGCGCTTGCGCTGCCGCTCCCCCTCCTTCTGCTTCATCTCCAGAATCGCGTATTCCCCCTGGGGGTCATAGAGGCGCAGCCGCAGCTTTCTGCGCACCTCCAGACCGAACTCCTTGTCAAAAAAGTCGCCGTCATACTCGGTGTCAAAGTAGAGGGAGCGGATGAGATAGCCGTCTACCCCGTTGTGTCCGTCCTCGTGGAGGAGCTGGGAGAGCTTATGGCTCTGCCGGAGCATCTCGTCCACACGGACCAAGAACTTTTTTTCACTGCGAAGCACCTGCCGCAACTTCTCTCCCCCTCTCCTTGGAAACTGTTTCCGGCAAAAGAAAATGCCGCAGTACAATGCGCTTGTACTGCGGCAGCTGGCTGACATTCCTCGCGGGAGTAGTCCCTATAGCTTTGCGTCACCGGATTTCTCCGATTTTGCTCTGTATCACCTATGAAATAAGTTTATGATAAACAAGTATACCACGGGAAAAGCCTTTTTTCAAGGATCTTATTTCAATTTCCACATTTTTCTGTTTTCTTCTCCCCTCATCCCGCCGCACCAAAGCGGCATGGCGCGCCGCCTATCGGCAGCGGCGGTGTTGTACGGGGCCTTGCGGCGCAGATTTCTGTTTGCAACCCGCCTAAAATCCGCTATAATAGGGCCATCACCCGAGGTCCCTGCCCCCATACCCGCAGAGCTGGGGCTGCCGGCGGACCTGGGGCAAAAAGGAGATATGGCCATGGCC
>CAJFUI010000042.1 GCA_904420145.1 uncultured Oscillospiraceae bacterium | reverse complement strand
ACCCCCATATTCTTCCAAAAATGGAAGTTTATAGGGTACGCGGTATGAAGTTGTCGATTGTTGGTTGCTCATTGGGGGCATACTTTTCATTTCGCAGGCTCCCAGCTGAGCTATACCCCCAGATTTTTTGTTGTCCCGCGCGGAACATGTATGAGTATAGCAAAGGACTTTGGAATTGTCAATCCTTTTTTTGAAGAGAATGAAAAAAATTTTTGGATAGGAAAAAATAGAAAGGAGGGCAGACATTTTGTGGTCTGTCCTCCTTAATGTCACGGACCTTTTCTCAGTTGGTGTTCTCGCTTGCAGCGTTTTCCCGGAACAGAAGAGAAATGCACCAAAGGCCCGCAAGGCCCACCAGCGTATAGATGATGCGGCTGACAATCGCCATTTGGCCGCCGCAGATAAAGGCGACTACATCAAAGCCGAACAGGCCAATGGAGCCCCAGTTTAATGCGCCGATGATGGCAAGGATCAGTGCGAGTTTGTCAATGACCATAGTTATGACCTCCCAATCAAGTTTTGGCCTCGATGCATAGTCTGCCCATAGGAATGCCGCTTATTCCTCTAACAGTGCTTATTTTTACTTGAGAAAAATTTGACAATCTATTCACTTGGCCATTGAAAAACATGGCTAACTCCTTTATACTATAGTAGGTCTTAAAACCCTATGCGTTATCAGATAAAATTTTTTTGAAGTGGTGGAGTATGAAATATCTTTTGGTAATCGGCGACGGCATGGCGGACAATCCGGTGCCGGAGCTGGGGGGGAAGACCCCCATTCAAGTGGCAGAGATTCCTGCGATTGATGCGCTGGCCGCGGACGGCGTTGTGGGCAGCGTCTGCAACTGTCCCAAGCCCCTGCCCGCCGGCAGCGAGACGGCAATTTTGTCCATTTTCGGCTGCGATCCCTTGCGCTATTTCACCGGACGTTCTCCCATGGAGGCCGCCGCCTCCGGGATTGAGTTAGTGGAAGGGGATGCCGCCTTCCGGTGCAATCTTGTGACCTTAGAGGACGGGGAGATGCCGCTGGAGGAGAAGAAGATTCTCTCCCACAGCGCCGGCTCCATTGAGGGCGATGCGGCGCTGGAGGCCATCGGAGCGCTGCTGCGGGATCCGGAGTTTGCCGCAGCGCTGAAGAAGGCCCGGATGGAGATCCACACCTTCCCGGCCTTCCGCCAGATTGCCGTACAGCACCAGTCCGACATCAGCGGGATTGAGTTTACGCCGCCCCATGACCATCTGGGGCAGGCGTGCGGCCCCTTCTTTCCCAAGGGGAATGACCGGGCGGAGGTCTTTGCGGATTTGATGCGCCTCGCTCACAGGATTTTGGACCATCATCCCGTGACGGAAAAGCGCCGCGCCGCCGGCAAGATGCCTGCCAATGGGATCTGGTTTTGGGCCCAGGGAACGGCGGTGGCCCTGCCCAGTTTTGTCGAGCAGTACGGCTGCGGCGGCGCGGTGGTCAGTGCGGTGCCCCTGTGCCACGGTATCGGAATTCTGCGGGGCCTTGAGATGGTGGAGGTGGAGGGCGCTACAGGCGAGCTCGACACCAATTTTGAGGGCAAGCTGGAGGCCACTTGGCAGAAGCTGCAGGAGTACGATTTTGTCTGCCTCCACCTGGAGGCGCCGGACGAGTGCACCCACAACGGGGACCTGAAGGGGAAAATTCAGGCCATTGAGTGGCTGGACAGCAGGCTGGTGGCGCCTCTGATCCGCCGGCTGCGGGAGAAGGGGGAGGACTTCCGCGTGCTGCTGCTCTCCGATCACAAGACGCTGACCTCCACCCGGGGGCACGACGGCGATCCGGTGCCCTTCCTGCTCTATGACAGCCGGCGGCCCACCGGCCGCGGCGGCGTCTATGACGAGGCCGCAGGGGAGAGGGGACCTTTCCTTCCCAACGGCTGGGAGCTTTTGGATCTGCTGTTTGAGAAAAAAGAGCTGACATAAGGGATACGTGATATGGGAAAAGAAGAGACACACCAGATTGATGCAAAGCTAAAAAGCGTCGGCCTGCAGCGGCCGGATATTCTCATGCCCCGGGGCTGCGACATGGAGAAGTGGGCGGTTGTGGCCTGTGACCAGTTTACCTCCCAGCCGGAGTACTGGGAGGAAGCGGAGCGCATCGTGGGGGATGCCCCCTCTGCTCTGCGGCTGATCCTGCCGGAGTATCGACTCAGCGAGCCGGACGTAGACGCGCAGATCCAAAGGATCGAGGAGACCATGGAGCGGTATCTCCGCCAGGATATTTTTCAGACGTTGCCCGCCGCCATGCTGTATATTGAGCGCACCCAATCTGATGGGGCCGTCCGTCACGGTCTGGTAGCCGCTATCGATTTGGAGCGCTATGACTACACGCCGGGCTCCGCCTCCCTGATCCGTGCCACAGAGGGGACTGTCTTGGAGCGTATTCCGCCCCGGGTCCGCGTCCGGGAAGATGCACCGATCGAACTGCCCCATGTGATGCTGCTCATTGATGATCCCAAGAAAAGCTGTATAGAGCCCATCACCGCCGTCTCCGGCAGAATGGAAAAGCTTTACGATTTTGACCTGATGTTAGGCGGCGGCCACCTGCGGGGCTGGAAGCTTCAGGAGGAGCAGGTGGAACATGTGGCTAATGCACTGACGGCTCTGGCCAGCCGTGAGGCCGTAGAGGAGAAGTACCACCTCCGCGGTACTGCCCCGCTGCTGTTTGCGGTGGGGGACGGCAACCACAGTCTCGCCGCGGCGAAGACCTGCTACGAGAATTTGAAAAAGGTTACGCCGAAAGAGAGGTGGGCAGATCTTCCCGCTCGGTATGCCCTTGTGGAGATTGTCAATCTCCACGACAATGCGCTGCAGTTTGACGCGATCCATCGGGTGGTCTTCGGCGTAAATGTGGAGCACCTACTTGCGGAGCTTAAGCGTTTCTATCCCGGCTCCTATGAGGGGCAGGGGGAGGGACACTGCATCGCTTACACATGGGCTGGCGGCCGCGGGAGCATCACCATCCCCCATCCAAGCTCTATGCTCCCTGTGGGCACACTGCAGAATTTTCTTGACGTATATGTCATGGAAAATGGCTGTACGGTGGACTATATTCATGGCAGCGATGTGGTGGAGAAACTGGGCACCCAAGAGGGCAATATTGGCTTTTTGCTGCCGGTTATCGGCAAGGAGCAGCTGTTTCAGACGGTGATTGCCGACGGCGTGCTGCCCCGCAAGGCCTTCTCCATGGGACACGCTGCAGACAAGCGCTACTATGTGGAGGCCCGCAGAATCAAGTAGAGGTAGCAAAAGGAACATTTCCGTGATAAAATACCTCTGCGGCTGGTGCCGCGGAGGTATTTTGTCCTGCAAGAGAGGAGGGGAGCGGTGTGCGTCTGCTGCTTCATATCTGCTGCGCCCCCTGCAGCGTCTACTGTATCGATACCCTTCGATCAGAGGGGGTGGAGCCCACGGGCTTCTGGTACAATCCCAACATCCATCCCTATCAGGAGTATAAGGCCCGGCGGGATACGCTGCGGGAGTATGCCGCCTCCATCGGCTTGTCCCTCCATATCAAGGAGGAGTACGGCCTGCGCACCTTTGTGCAGGCCGTGGCCGGAGATATCGACCACCGCTGCGGCTACTGCTACGCCGTCCGCATGGAGGAGACGGCCCGCTATGCCAAGGAGCACGGCTTCACCCACTTCGCCACTACCCTGCTGGTGAGCCCCTACCAGAATCACGAGGGGATCCGCTTGGCGGGCGAACAGGCGGGACGAAAATGGGGCGTGGAGTACCTCTACCGGGATTTCAGCCCCGGCTTTCGGGAGGGACAGCGCAAGGCCCGGGAGCTGGGTCTGTATATGCAGAAGTACTGCGGCTGCGTGTTCTCAGAGGAGGACCGCTACGCCAAGCAGATCAAGCGGGACTTAGAGCGCGCTGAGGAGCGCCAAGACTGAGAGAGGGGGAGACCTGTGGCGGAGGAGCGGGCCTATGCGAAGGTTAATTTGACCTTGGATATTCTGCGCCGGCGGCCGGACGGCTATCACGATATGCGCATGGTGATGCAGAGCATCTCCCTGTGCGATACGCTCTCTGTTGAACCGAAGGCTGGCAGAGACATTCAGCTTGATACGAATCTATCCTTTTTGCCCTGTGACAGGAGCAATATCGTTCAGAAGGCGGCGGCGGCATTTTTCACGGAGACGGGGATCGCCCCTGCGGGATACCGTGTGTCGCTGCACAAGCGCATCCCGGTCTGTGCCGGCACAGGGGGCGGCAGCAGCGACGGCGCGGCGATGCTGCGCTATCTGCGCCGGACCCTGGCGCCGGAGCTGCCGGATGGGGAGTTGCTGCGCATCGCCGCCCTTGTGGGCAGCGACGTACCCTTCTGCCTCTTTGGCGGCACGGCGCTGGCGGAGGGGCGTGGGGAGCTGCTGCAGCCGGCGGCACCGCTGCCAAAGTGTGCCTTTTTGCTCTGTAAGCCTGATTTTCCCATCTCCACGCCGGAGCTCTTCGCCCAGGTCCGCGCCCACCGGCTGCGCTACCACCCGGATACAGTCGGGATGCTGCAGGCTCTGGCGGAGGGGGACCTGCCGGGCGTTTGCCGCAGGCTGTACAATGTGTTTGAGGACATATTACCGAGGAAATATCAGAAGGTGTGGGAGCTCAAGCGGCTGCTGATGGACTGCGGCGCCATGGGCGCCTCCATGACCGGCAGCGGCCCCACGGTGTTCGGCATTTACGCCGGACGCATGGAGGCGGAGGAGGCAGCCGGAGAGATGGGGAAGATCTGCCGCTTTGTGGCGGTGGCGGAGCCAGTCTCCTCTGAGGAGATTCGCCGTGCCGCGGGGGAGCGGGGAGATGCCCAGCCCGCCTTTTGACGGAGAAAGCACCTGCCAGTCCGGACAGGCTATGGCCTGTCTTTGCGGCGAATGGTTGTCAAATGGTTTAAGTTTTTGCAATACCGTCTAAACTTCAGGTAACTCCTGTGGTTTAGACGGTATTTTTGCTGTACATACATGCAGCAGACAGCAGGAAGACAACACGCCCAAGGACTTTTGGAGGTACGGCTATGAAAAAAAGATGGATTGTGATGCTCTCCCTTGTGACAGCTCTCTGCGCCACGGCGGCATGGAGCGCCCACCAGTCCCAGCGCCAGCTGGCGGAAAAAATGATCCGGCTCCACGTGATCGCCAACTCTGACAGCGCGGCGGATCAGGCGCTGAAGCTGGAGGTGCGGGACGCCATTTTGCAGCGGGCGGAGGAAATTCTGACCGATTGCGAGGACATGACGGAGGCGGAGGAGACCTTGAGCGCACTGTTGCCGGAGCTGGAGGAGATCGCCGCAGAAACCGTTTCAGAGGCAGGCTTTTACTATGCTGTCTCCGCCGACCTCTCCTTGGAGCGCTACCCTGCCCGGACATATGACAGCTTCAGTCTGCCCGCCGGCTCCTACCTCTCTCTGCGGCTGACCATCGGCGCAGGGGAGGGAAAAAATTGGTGGTGCGTGGTATTTCCGCCCCTGTGCAACGCCGCCACTACGGAGGAGTTTACCGATTCCGCCGAGGCCGCCGGACTGACAGAGGAGGAGGTGGCCCTGATTACCCAGGAGAGCGAGGGCTATGTGGTCCGCTTTAAGCTCATTGACTGGGTGGAGTCCCTGCTGTAGCGTCTACATCGCTCGCAGCGGATGCAGATACCTGCGGCAGCTTCGGTTGCCGCAGGTGTTTTTTTGTGCTATGATATGGTCCATAGACAAGCCTTGCCGTTGGGAGCGGAGCCCTGCCCTCCGGCGGAGGGCAGAACGATGGAAAAGGGGGAGAGGAGATGCTGCAGCTCCTTCGCAGCCGTGCCAACACGGGAAAATCCCAATATGTCCTCGAGCAGATTCGGAGCGGCGGGCAGCGGCGAAAGCAGATTCTATTGGTGCCAGACCACGCCTCCTTTGCCGCCGAGGTGGATCTGTGCCGCGTCTGCGGGCCGAAAGCCAGCCAATTTGCCGAGGTGCTGACCTTTCGCCGGCTGACACGA
Source organism: uncultured Oscillospiraceae bacterium (assembly GCA_904420145.1). Taxonomy (GTDB): domain Bacteria; phylum Bacillota; class Clostridia; order Oscillospirales; family Oscillospiraceae; genus CAJFPI01. The sequence continues at coordinate 18,152 of CAJFUI010000042.1, read as the reverse complement.
CGGGTGCTGGCGGAGACGGGGGGGTATGAGAGTATTTCCCTGGACAACGGGGGGAAGGTGCTGATGATGCACCAGGCTATTCAAGACGTCTCCGCCATGCTCCGGGTCTACCGGCGCCCCTCTCAGAAGTCGGCCTTCCTTAAGAGTTTCATCGAGCTCTCAGAGGAGCTTCAGCGCTACTGCGTCTCCCCGGAGGAGCTGATGGAACACGGGGAGGAGACGGAAGGCGAGGTGGGGGGAAAATTTCGGGATATCGCGCTGATCTATGGCGCCTATTTGGGCCGCCTCTCCCGGGACGGGGTCAATCTGACTGACGATATGGAGAAGCTGAATCGAAAGCTGGCGGAGTCCGGCTATATCGATGGAAAGGATATCTATTTGGACGGCTTCTCCCACTTCACCGCCCAGGAGGAGCGGGCTATCGCCCTGATGCTGCCCCGGGCCCATCAGGTCACGGTGACGCTGCTGGGGGACGGCCGCAGCAGGCTGGAGATTTTTCGCGCCGGCAATCAGGCCTTTGAACGGCTGAGGGACTTGGCAGTCTCCACAGGGACGGCGGCGGAGGAGATCACCCTGCCCGCCCCGGCGGCGGATACCCCCATCGCCCATTTGGAGCGGCACTTCTTCGGCGAGAGCAGGATCTGGGAGGGGCCGTGCCCGTCCATCGAGATCTGTGAAGCGGATAGCCTATACAGCGAAGTGGAGCAGGTGGCCGCCAAGATCCGGACGCTGGTTTCCACCGGACAATACCGCTACCGGGATATCGGCGTGGCGGTGCGAAATCTCTCAGACTACGAGACAGCGGTGGAGCACATTTTCCGCCGCTATGAGGTACCGGTCTTTCTCAGCCGGCGCAGCGACCTCTTGGAGAAGCCCCTTGTGACGCTGATGGTCTCCGCCTTAGAGGCCATCAGCGGCGGCTATGAGTACGAGGACATGTTCCGCTGTCTGAAATCCGGCCTGGCCGGAATCTCCGACGAGGACTGCGATCTTTTAGAGAACTATGTGCTCAAGTGGGATATCCGGGGAACCATGTGGCTGCGGGAGGCGCCGTGGACCGCCAATCCAGAGGGATATGTGGAGGCGATGACGCCGGCCCAAGAGGAGACCCTGCGGCAGGTCAACCGCATCCGGGAGACCATCCGCCGCCCCTTGGGGGAGCTGGCGGAAACCCTGCGCGATAAGGCAGCGGCCTCGGAGAAGATGGCGGCGCTCTTTCGCTTCTTGGAGGCGATCCGGCTTCCGGAGCAGCTGCAGGCGCGGACGGAGCAGCTGCGCAGAGAGGGACAGCTTCAGCAGGCGGAGGAGTACCGCCAGCTCTGGGCACTGCTGTGCCATGTAATGGACCAATTCGTGGAAATTTTAGGGGATTCCCCGGTGAGCTGCGAGGAATTTGTCCGGCTGTTTAAGCTGGTCATCGGCGAGTACAGCGTGGGGACCATCCCCGCGGCCCTTGATCAGGTCTCCTTTGACCAGATCTCCATGAACGACCGCCACCAGGTGAAATGCCTCTTTCTCATGGGGGCCAACGACCACGTATTGCCCATGGCGGACGGCGGGAAAGGAATTTTGACGGAGGAGGAGCGGGAGGTGCTCTTAGATCAGGGACTCCGCCTCGCCCCCCACGGGATGGACCAGATGTACATCGAGCTGCAGAACATCTATGCGGCGCTGGCAAAGCCCACCGACCGCCTGTGGATCAGCTATCCCATCTCCTCTGCCAATGGGACGGCCCTGCGCCCCGCTTTTCTGGTGCCGCGCATAACCGCGCTGTTTCCCAGTATAAGGATACAGAAGGAAAGCGCCGCAAAGGAATTTCGCTTAACAGCACCTCTCCCGGCCTTGGAGATGTCCGGCAGCCAGCGCGGCGGTGCGCTGTGGAACTATTTTGCCGGCCGGCCGGAGTGGAGCGCGGCGGTGGCGGGGATGGAGCGGGGGGCGACGCTGCGGCGTGGCTGTCTCTCCCCGGCGGCGGTGGCCGCCCTCTATGGTCGTACCATCCCCATGTCCGCCAGCCGCTTGGACAAGGTGCGCTCCTGTCACTTTGCCTACTTTATGCAGTACGGCCTCCGGGCGAAGGAGCGGGCGCCGGCGGGGCTGGACCCCTCCCAGATCGGCACCTTCCTCCACTTTGTTTTGGAGCATGTGCTGCAGGAGGCGATGGACCGGGGCGGGGTAGGCAGCCTCTCCGAGGAGGAGCTGCGCCGTCTGAGCGCCCACTACATTAACTGCTACGTGGAGATGACCATGGGCCGCATGACAGAGATGAGTGAACGCCTCCGTTATCTGCTGAACCGCCTGCGGAGCACGGTGTACACCGTGGTGGGGAACGTATGCGGGGAGCTGCGGGAGTCCGATTTTGTCCCGGTGGCCTTTGAGCTGTCCTTCGGAGAAAAGGGGAAGATCCCCGCCATTACTATTTGTGAGGCTGGCATTACCCTCTCGGTGTCGGGAAAGGTGGACCGGGTGGACGCATGGCTGCGGGGGAACAAGCTCTATGTCCGGGCGGTGGACTACAAGACCGGCCACAAGAGCTTTGACCTCTCCGATATCCGGCACGGGCTGAATCTGCAGCTGCTGCTGTACCTCTTTACCCTGGAGCGGGAGGGGAAGCGGCTCTTTGGCTATGATGTGGTGCCCGCCGGCGTGCTGTACCTGCCGGCCCGGGATGTCATTTTGCATATGGACCGCACGGCCGATGAGGAGACGCTGCGCCGCGCCTTTGACAAGGAGCTGCGCCGCAGCGGGCTGCTCCTCGGGGACCGGGAGGTCCTTGCTGCCATGGAGCATACCGCTCTGACAGAGCCGCGGTATCTGCCCTTGGCGCTGGATAAGGACCACAAGATCACCAAGGGGATCGCCTCCGCGGCGGAGTTAGGGAAACTCAGCCGCTATGTGAACTACCAGCTGCGGCAGGTAGCCAAGGAGGTGGGGGGCGGCAACATCGATGCGGACCCCTGCTACTACAGTGAGGCGAATAACGCCTGCACCTACTGTGAATTTGCCCCCGCCTGCCACTTTGGTGACAGTTTGGCGGAGGACCGCATCAGCCCCATCTATCCCGTCCGGCCAGAGGAATTCTGGCGGGAGGTGGATGAGAAGATCGGAGAGGAGGATGGCTATGGCGAAAGTGAAGCTGACCGCTGAGCAGCAGGCCGTAGTGGAAAACCGGGGCGGAAACCTGCTGGTGTCTGCCGCCGCCGGCTCCGGGAAGACCAAGGTGCTGGTGGAGCGGCTGTTCCGCTACGTCACGGAGGAGCGGCGGAATGTGGACGACTTCCTCATTATCACCTATACCCGCGCCGCAGCTGCCGAGCTCCGGGGCCGCATTGCAGAGGACCTGTCCCGCCGCATGGCTGAGACGCCGGGAGACTATCATCTCCAGCAGCAGCTCTACCGGATCTACCGCGCGGATATCAAGACGGTGGACGCCTTCTGCAGCGCCCTGCTGCGGGAAAACGTCCACCTGCTTCCCAGTCAGGGGGACTATAGTTTGACGGCGGACTTCCGGGTTTTAGAGGAGAACGAAGCGGAGCTGCTGCGCCGCCGGGTTCTCCAGCGGGTACTGGAAAATTTCTACGCTGACCTGCAGGAGGGAGATCGGCTTTTGGCTGATTCCTTCGGCTTCGGCAGGGATGACCGGAATTTGGAGGAACTGGTGCTGACCCTCTACCACAAGCTCCAGAGCCACGCCTATCCCCGCCGCTGGATGCACAAAAGCGCCGCCTTTTGGCAGCAGCTGCCGGCGGGAGTGGATGAGACCCCCTACGGGGAGCTCCTTCTCAGCCACCTGCGGCGAAAAGCCGGCCACTGGGCGGCCGCCCTTGCCAAGGCCGTGGAGGAGATGGCGGACAACCCGGCTGTGGTGAAGGGCTATGGCGGAGCCTTTGCTGCCGTGGCGGAGCAGCTGCGCGCGGTGGAGGAGCGGACGCGGGAGGGCTGGGATGCCGCCTGCGCCGCGGAGCTGGCCTTTCCGAAGCTGGGCGGCGTCAAGGATGCGGACGGGGGAGAGCTGAAGATACGGCTGAAGGCCCTGTGGGACCAGTGTAAAAAGGAGTGGAAGGCCCTGGCAGCCCTCTTTTCCGTCTCCTCCGACGAGGCGATGGAGGACCTGCAGGCCATGGCCCCGGCCATGGTGTCCCTGCTGCGGCTGACGGAGCGGTTTGACCGCGCCTATCAGCAGGAGAAGCTGCGGCGAAATGTGACAGATTTTTCCGATCAGGAGCACTACGCCGTGGAGCTGCTGCTGGACGGGGCGGGGAAGCCCACGGAGCTCTGCCAGCGCTTGGCGGCCAGGTACTGCGAGATCATGGTGGACGAGTATCAGGACACCAACGAGGTACAAAACTGCATCTTCGAGGCCCTGTCCAAGGAGCGGCACAACCTCTTTACCGTTGGGGATGTCAAGCAGAGCATCTACCGCTTCCGCTTGGCGGATCCGACGATTTTCCTGGGGAAATACCGCGCCTTTGCGCCCTATCAGGGGGCAGAGGCGGGGGAGGACAGAAAAATTCTTCTCTCCAAAAATTTCCGCTCCCGGGAGCAGGTGCTGGAGGCGGTAAATTTCGTGTTCTCCAACCTCCTCTCTGAGGAGATGGGGGAGATGGACTACGGCGCGGAGGAGCGGCTGTACTTCGGCGCGGAGTACTTTCTGCCAAGGCGGGACTGCGCGGCGGAGTTCCATCTGCTGGATGTACCTGCCGACGGGGGCCGCTTCGCCGCCGGCCGGCCTCTGCTGGAGGCCCGCTTTGTGGCGGAGCGGATTGCAAAGCTGCTGCAGGAGGAGTTTCCGGTGCAGGACGAGGAGACCGGGGAGTTGCGCCCCTGCCGGCCGGGGGATTTCGCGGTGCTCATGCGCTCCCCAGGGCCAAGGCTCCGCCACTATGCCCGCGCCTTGGGGGAGTACGGCATTCCCTGCGGCACCCAGGAAAATGAGGACTTCTTTGCTCAGATGGAGGTGGCGGTGACCATCAGCCTGCTGGAGATCATCGATAACCCCAGGCAGGATGTGCCCCTGATCTCCGTGCTGCGTTCCCCGGTGTTCGGTTTCGTCCCCAACCGGCTGGCCCAGATCCGCGCCGGCCACATGGCGGGAGATTTTTACGAGGCCCTCCTGTCGGACGAGGGGGCGGATGCCAAGGACTTTCTCCAACTGCTGCGCTCCCTGCGCAGCGGCGCCAAGGATCTGCAGGTCCACCAGCTCCTCTGGCAGCTCTATGACACGCTGCACCTTCCGGCTATATTCGGCGCCATGGACCGGGGGGAGGAGCGGCGGCAGAACCTGATTACCCTGTACGAGTATGCCGCCGGCTTTGAGGCCTCCGGCTACCGGGGACTGTTCGCCTTTGTGGCCCATCTTCGGGAGCTGTTGGACAAGGGGGAGCAGCCTGTCGCTGCCTCCGGCGCCGCCGACGGCGTGCAGGTGATGAGTATTCACAAATCAAAGGGGCTGGAGTTTCCAATTGTGATTTTGGCGGATCTCGCTAAGGACTTCAACCGGCAGGACTATCAGAGCCCGGTGCTGGTCCACCCGGGCTATGGCCTGGGGCCCCAGCGGATCGATCTGAACCGCCGCATCCGCTACCCCACTGTGGCCCGGCAGGCGGTGGAGGCAGCGCTGCAGCGGGAGGGGAAGTCGGAGGAGCTGCGGGTGCTGTATGTGGCCATGACCCGGGCTAAGGAGAAGCTGATCCTGGTGGCCTCCATGCGCAATGCCGCCAGCCGCCTGACCAAGCTCTCGGCCTTAGCGGACTGCCCGGTGCCGCCCAACGTAGTGGCGGAGGGGAAGAGCATGGCGGATTGGATTTTGCTGCCCCTTCTCTGCCGCAGCGAGGCCAGAGAGCTGCGGACCTACTCCGGCACAGAGCCGGCGCGGTACCTCTTGACAGAGGACCATCCCTGGGTCATCGCCCTCCACGAGAGCGCGCACTATGCCGATCCGCCTGCTCCGCAGACGGATCAGGAGCCGGCGGAGGCGGGGAACTCCCTCTCCTTTGATCCGAAGCTGCTGGCCTTTCAGTACCCCTACGCCGCTGCCGCCCAGCTGCCGACTAAGGTGACGGCCACGGAGCTGAAGGGCCGGTGGCTGGATGGGGAACTGGAGGAGGCGCCGCCTCTCCCCAGCGGCGCCTTTGCCCGCCCACGCTTTTTAGAGGGCGGCGAGACCCTGACTCCCGCTCAGCGGGGGACTGCCGCCCACGCGGTGCTTCAGTACATCGACTTTGCCTGTACGGATGTGGACCGGGTGGTGGACGGTCTTGTGGCCGACGGCCGGCTGTCGCCGGAGGAGGGGAAGGCGGTGGACCGCGCCGCCATCGCCCGCTTCCTCACCTCGCCTCTGGCAGAGGAGATCAGAAGCGCCCAGCATGTCTGGCGGGAATACCGCTTCTCCCTTCTGGTACCGGGGGAGAGCTGCCTCGGCGAGGCGGCAAGGGGGGAGGAGCTGCTGCTCCAAGGCGTAGTGGACTGCTTCTTTGAGACGCCGGAGGGCCTTGTGGTGGTGGACTTCAAGACCGACCGGGTATCCGGGGAGGCCCAGCGGCGGCGGACGGAGGAGTACCGCCCCCAAGTGGCCGCATACAGCGGCGCGCTGAGTCAAATCTTTGGGAAAAAGGTCTGCCGGCAGATTTTGTACTACCTGCACACCGGAACTGCGGTAGAATTATAAAAATTCCTCTTGCAATTTGCAAAAAGGCATGGTACAATAACTGTCGGCCTTTTAGAGGCTACTTTAGGAGGAAAGAGGTGAACAAGAGCAATGAAGGAAGGTATCCATCCCAATTATCAGCAGACTACAATTACATGCGCCTGCGGTAATGTAATTGAGACAGGTTCCACTAAGAAAGATATTCGTGTGGAAGTCTGCTCTAAGTGTCACCCCTTCTTCACTGGCAAGCAGAAGCTGGTCGATACCGGCGGGCGCGTGGCCAAGTTTAACAAGAAGTTCGGTCTGGACAAGTAATTACGTTGCCATATGTACCGCGCTGCAGTCTGCAGCGCGGTACTTTTTTGCGAAAATGCAGAGGAGATATTTTTCTCCGCATGAGGAGGATAGGAGGGCAGAGAGAAATGAAGCGGCTGATCTTTTTGGGCGGGCCCATGGGGGTCGGGAAGACTACTGCGGCCCGGCTTTTGATGGACTGCTTGGACCGGGCGGTCTGGCTGGATGGGGACTGGTGCTGGCAGCAGGGGAGACACTGGAACTTCAGCGAGGAGAACCGGGCGATGGTCTTAGATAACATCTGCCATCTGCTGGGCAGTTATCTGCGCGGCGATTCCTTTGACACGATTTTGTTTACTTGGGTGCTCCACACCCGGTCCATTCGGGATGAGATCTTAGGACGCCTCCCGGCGGGGGGCTTTCAGCTCTTTGACCTCTCTCTGACCTGCAGCGGCGAGGCACTTCGCCAGAGGCTGGCCAGCCGCGGCTGTGACGAGGAGACGATTACCCGGGCCTTGGAGCGGCTGTCCCACTTTCCGGTGCCCCGCACCTATACCCTTGACACCACCGCCATGACACCCTGTGCGATGGCCGGCGCCGTGGCCTCCGCCGCTGGTCTGTCCATAGTACAGGCGGAACAGGGGAAGGGGCCGGAACTGGTGGAGATTGGTCCATGGATAACGGATTTCCTCCAAGCGGTACAGGGAGCTTTTGGCAGCCGCCTGTGCTTTGTGGGGCTGCAGGGCAGCTATGGGAGAGGAGAGGCCAAGCCGGGGAGCGACATTGACACGGTGGTTATTTTGGACCACGTGACAGCGGAGGATGCGGCGCGGTATCGGGAGGTCCTTGCCAATCTGTCCCACCAAGAGCTCCTCTGTGGCTTTTTCTCAGGCAGGGAGGAGCTGCTTCACTGGGAGAGAGGAGAGCTGTTCACCTTCTATCACGACACCAAGCCATTCTTTGGAACCCTTGATTTCCTGCGGCCGCTGGTGGGGGAGGAGGCGGCAGCACAGGCGGTGCACAGCGGCGCCTGCGCCATCTACCACGCCTGCGTCCACAACCTGCTCTATGAGAGGGACCCGGCGCTGCTGGCCGAGCTACGAAAATCCGCTTTCTTCCTGCTGCGGGCCAAGTACTACCTGCGGACGAAGGTCTACTATGCCGCCCGGCGGGAACTGCTTCCTGTACTGCTCCCAGAGGACCGGGCGATCTTTTCTGAGGACGGAGACTTCTTCGCCCAGTCCGCCCGGCTGATGGCGTGGGCCGCCGGCCATATCCGTCAAGACGCGGCAAAAACGAAATAGCGGCACCTTTCTGAAGGGCTTTGTTGCAATCGGTAAGAATTTCGGATATACTAAAGCAAATTTCAGTGATAAGCGAGGCAATATGGAAGTTAACAAAACAGAGGAAGTACGGGACCGGGCGGTGCTGGTGGGGCTGAACTGCCCCAAGCTCAGCCGCCGGGACAATGCGGACGAGGAGACCATGGAGGAGCTCTCCGCCCTTGTGGAGACCGCCGGCGGCGCGGCGGTGGGGGTGGTGCTGCAGAATTTGGCCGCCCCCAATCCCCGGACTCTCATCGGCGAGGGAAAGGTGCGGGAGATCAAGGAGCTGGTGAAGAACGAGGAGGCCACCATGGTCATCTTCGACAACGACCTGAGCCCCTCCCAGATGCGGACGCTGACGGAGGAGCTGGGGGTGCAGGTGCTGGACCGCAGCGGACTGATCCTGGACATCTTTGCCCAGCGGGCAAAGACGAAGGAGGGGCGGCTGCAGGTGGAGCTGGCCCAGTACCAGTACCTGCTGCCCCGCCTTGTGGGCATGTGGACCCACCTGGAGCGCCAAGCGGGTACCAGCGGCAAGGGCCCTATCGGCTCCAAGGGCCCCGGCGAGACCCAGCTGGAGACCGACCGGCGGCACATCCATCGGAAGATCGACAAGCTGAAGGAGGAGCTGGAGGAGGTCCGGCGGGTCCGGGGCACCCAGCGCCAGCGGCGGATGAAAAATGAAATTCCCGTGGTGGCCATTGTGGGCTACACCAACGCCGGGAAGTCCACCCTGCTCAACGCCCTGACTGACGCGGGCATCCCTGCCAACAACCGCTTGTTTGACACCTTGGACACCACCAGCCGCCTCCTGCGGGTCAGCGACACCATGGAGGTGGTTATCTCCGACACCGTGGGCTTTATCCGCAAGCTGCCCCACCAGCTGATCGACGCCTTTAAGGCTACCCTCGAGGAGCTGGAGTACGCGGATCTGCTGCTCCATGTGATCGACATTTCCTCCCCCGATTGGCAGGAGCAGGCGGAGATTGTGGAGGATCTGATCCATGAGCTGGGGGCGGAAAAAACCCCCTGCCTGCGCCTCTACAATAAGTCCGATCTCTTCCAAGGGGATATTATGCCCTATGGAGAGCGGTGCATCAGCATCTCCGCTAAGACAGGAAAGGGCTTAGATGAGCTGCTGCGGGCCATTGATAAAACTCTCGACAAGGGGACAAGGTCTTATACCTTACACATTCCGTATGACAAGGGGAATCTGCTGGACCGCCTCTATCAGGAGGCCAAGGTGACCCAGGTGGAGTACGCTGAGACCATCGATGTGACGGCCCTGTGCGACCGGCGCACGGCGGGACAGCTGAAGTTCTATATTGAAGGTTGGGTGGAGGATAGGGAGGACTGGGAGACATGAGCGCCATAGAGACGGAGCGGACGCTGCTGCGCCCTTTTACCGCCGCGGACGCGGCGGATGTGTACGCCTACGCCAAGGATCCGCGGGTGGGCCCTATTGCGGGGTGGAAGCCCCATGAGAGCGTAGAGGAGAGCCGCAGGATCATCGCGACGGTGTTTGCCGCGCCCCACGTATTCGCCGTTGTGGATAAGTCCACGGGGCATGTCATCGGCTCGGCGGGCTTTGTCCAGCGCAGCGGCGCCGAGGAGGGCGTATCCGACGAGATCGGCTACGCCTTAAGCCCCGCCTACTGGGGACAGAGCCTGATGCCGGAGGTGGTGCGTGCACTGATCCGCTATGGGTTTGAGGAGCTGGACCTGAAGGAGATCTGGTGCAGCCACTACGAGGAGAATGGACGGTCCCGGCGGGTGATCGAGAAGTGCGGCTTCCAATATGTGTTTACGCAGCGGCTCAGCGACGAATTTCTCCCGGACCGTCCCACCCGCTTCTATGTGCTGCTCCGGCAGCAGTGGGAGGGGGGAGCGTCTCATGGCTAAGGCGAGGGAGAGCTATCTGGTGCCAAGCGGCATGGGAGAGGCGGAGCTTGTGGAGAAGCGCTCACGCTTCATCGGCCGGGTCTGGCCGGTGGAGAGCGAGGAGGAGGCCCGGGCGCGTATCGAGGCGACGCGAAAAGAGCACTATGACGCCCGGCACACCTGCTGGTGCTATCTCCTGCGGGAAGGCGGTGTGCTGCGCTACTCCGACGACGGGGAGCCCCAGGGAACCGCCGGACAACCTATGCTGAACGTGTTCCAGCGGGAGGAGATCGTCAATGTCTGCTGCACCGTCACCCGGTATTTCGGCGGTATTCTTCTTGGCACAGGCGGACTGGTCCGGGCCTATAGCGCCGCGGCTAAGGCCGCATTGGAGGCAGCCGGTGTCAGCTGCATGCGCCTCTGGGCCCGGGCTCTTATCCCCTGTACGTATCCCCTCTATGAGCGGATGAAACTGCTGATTGAGAGCTGCGGCGGCACGGTTGAGGAGACAGATTTCGGTGCGGATGTGGCGCTGACTGTCCTCATCCCGGCCCAGCAGCGGACACAGCTGTTTGAAAAAGTGACGGAGCTCTCAGCCGGCGGCATCGAGGCTATGCTGATGGAAGAGGTCTTTCAAGGCGGCCCGCGGGATGGCAAAAATTGAGCGGCATCATTTTCTTCCCCCCTTCACAGACTATTGCTGAGGTGATGAGAGATGGAAGAGGGGAATGCCCTTCTGCGCTATGTCCATAAGAACGCGGAGATGGGGAGAGGCACCATCCCGCAGGTTTTGGACATCACAGCGGATCCGGATCTGCGTGTGGCCCTGCGCAGCCAGCTGCGGGAGTATGAGTCGATCTCCAGCCAGGCGGAAACACTGCTGGAGCGGCGGGGCTGTGCGCCGAGAGATCCGGGCAATATGCGGGATTTTGTCAGCGGCATGATGATTAAGATGAAAACCATGGGGGATAAAAGCCCCAGCCATATCGCAGAGATGATGATTCAGGGGAGCACTATGGGGACCATTCAGATGACACGCCGGCTCCACGGCTGTGAGGCGGCGGATGAGGAGGCAATCTCCCTGGCACAACGGCTGCTGAAGACCGAGGAGCAGAATATTCAGCAGATGAAGCAGTATCTGTAAGCAGACGGAGGGAATTTCCCTCCGTCTGCTGTTTGCAGAAAATTTTAGAAAATTGGAAATTTGCTCTTGCATTTTGTGGGGAGCTGTGGTAATATAAATAAGCTGTCTGGGAGGACATGCGCCGTTAGCTCAGCTGGATAGAGCGTCTGGCTACGGACCAGAAGGCCGGGGGTTCGAATCCCTCACGGCGTACCACCCTGAAACCGTTGATTTTCAACGGTTTCAGGGTTTTCCTTTAATATCGATTTTAACCATCCTGCCCACGTGGTCGCAAAGTCCGCTTTGCTGCCGCGTCTTTTTGTATATAGGAGGTTGCTTTATTGCCGTTATTCACGTCATACCATTATTTTAACACCCCCGCCCAAATGCAAATGCACAGCAAATCAATACGACCGTGATTGCAAACTTAACTATTGTTCCCAATGTTGTTTTTGGACTTGTAAATAAATGAAGCAATCCAGATGGAGCAAACTGCCGCACCGCAAAAAACGACTCGTTGAAAACGCACTATCTTAAAAAGGGATCTTTGTGATTTCTCCTTGACAAATTCGCCAATTTGTGGTACAAATACCATACCCATGAGGGAGTAGTAGCGTCGCAAGGCGCGGCAAATCAACATGCTGGCTGAAAATGCCTGGTTTGCCTTAATCAGCGAGACTCATGTACGGTTTTTGCCGTACCTGTGTCTCTTTTTTTTGCCCGTTGGCGGGAATTGTGAAGTGAGATCATGAGAGGAAAAGGAGAAACATATGGCATTTTTGGAGCTGTTTTTCATCGGAGTCGGACTCTCGATGGACGCCTTTGCCGTGGCGGTCTGCAAGGGGCTGAACATGCGGAAAATCAACTACCGGCAGAGCTTTATCATCGCACTGTTTTTTGGAGCCTTCCAGGCGATTATGCCCCTGATCGGATGGGCTCTTGGCAAGCAGTTTGAGCAGTATATCACCAGCTATGACCACTGGATTGCCTTTGTGCTGCTGGCCTATATCGGCGGCAAGATGATCTATGAGGCCTGCCACGAGGAGGCGGATACAGAAGAGAACCGCTTTGACTTAAAGGAGCTCTTTATGCTGGCCATCGCCACCAGCATCGATGCGCTGGCGGTGGGAATTACCTTTGCCTTTCTGCAGGTGGAGATCTTCCAGGCCATCACCATCATCGGCTGCACCACCTTTGCCCTCTCGCTGGTGGGCGTCTTTGTGGGCAACCGGTTTGGCAGCCGCTACAAAAATAAGGCGGAGCTGGCCGGCGGCATCATTTTGATTGTGATCGGGCTGAAAATCCTCTTAGAGCATTTGGGAATCTTGGCCATATAAAACAGCTGCGGCTTTACATAACAAAAGCGAGGGCCGTAACAGGAAAAGGAGGTCCATCCAAGGGGATGGACCTCCTTTTTTCCATAGAAACCGGTGCGGCAAGCCGCGGAGGACTACTCCTTTTCGAAGTGCCAGTCCTCCTCCATGCGCTGGTAGGCCAGACCGAAGGGCTTCGCCGGAATGAAGCGGCCGGTCCCGCGGGGCCCCACATACCGGTGGCCCTCCACCATTTTATGTCCCCGCAGCAGCACAGTGTCCACCCGGCCGATCTGCTCGAAGCCCTCAAAGGCGCTGTAATCGATGCCGGAGGGGGACTCCTCCACGGTGACCTTGCCCCGCCAGGAGGGATCATAGATGACAATGTCCGCGTCAGAACCGACGGTGAGGGTGCCTTTCTGGGGATAGATGCCAACCGTTTTGGCGGGATTGGTGCAGCACAGCTCCACCATGCGGCTCATGCTGAGCCGGCCGGTCTCTACGCCATAGGTCCACAGCATCTGCAGTTTGTCCCCGATGGAGGGCGCGCCGTTGGGGATCAGGCGGAAGTCCTCTCTCCCGCGCTCCTTGTCCACCATCTTGGTGGGGGAGTGGTCTGCCGCGATGATATCCAGCCACCCCTGCCGGACCCCCTTCCAGAGGTAGGCCACGTGGTCCTTACCGCGGTTGGCGGGGGCGACGATGCTCTTCACTGCCTCCTCCCAAGGGCGCTCCTCGATATAGCTGCGGTCTTTGAGCATGTAGTGGATACAGGTCTCCCCGATGACGTCGGCCCCCTCCGCCTTGGCGTCCCGGATGGCGTTGACCCCCTCCCGGGAGGTCACATGGAGGATGCAGATGGGGCACCGGGTGGCCTTCGCCAGAGTGAGCACCCGCTGGATCGCCTCCAGCTCCACATAGACCGGACGGGTGGGAATGTGGTACTTGGCCTCCAGATGTCCCTCCTCGCCGGCCTTGCGCCGCAGGTACTCGAGGATGCCCGCGTTTTCCGCGTGGATATAGAGAGTGACGCCGCTGTCCCGGCATTTTTCCATAAAGCGGAAGATCTGCTCGTCATCGGCATAGTAGCAGGTGTCCTTAAAAGCTAAGTACAGCTTCAGCGTGCACACCCCGTGCTTGGGCAGCTCCGCCACCTGCTGGTAGGTGTCCTCATCCACTACGGCAAAATGGGCGTGCATGGCGTAGTCACAGCAGATTTTGCCCGCGGCGCAATCCTTTTTCTTAAATTCCAGCGTCTCCGCCATGGACATGTTGGGCTGCTGCGTGGTGTGGTCCACAATGGTGGTGGTGCCGCCCAAGAGGGCGGCGTCAGTATACTCCAGCGTTTTGCCCACAAGATCGGAGGTGGGCTTGCCGCTGGTATCCACATGGGGGATACCGAAGAGATAGTGGGTGTGCTGGTCTACTGCTCCCGGCATCACGAATTTTCCGGCGGCGTCGATTACCTCGTCGGCCTCCGCGTCGAGCTTTGTCCCAATAGCGCGAATGGTCATGCCATCCACTAAGATATCTCCCGGAAAGGCCCCTTCAGCTGTGATGATGGTTCCGTTTTGAATCAGCGTACGCATAGGCTCCTCCTATTCCAAATCAATTCATATTTATTCGGGATACCGCAGGGCAGGCCGTATGCCTGCAGGAAGGATACGAGGGGAGATGAGAGACTGATAAGAATATTATAAGGTGGGGCAGGCGGAGAAACTATAAATTTCCGATATGTTTTTGTAATTATCTACTATAATATGAACCTATTCCATGGAATGATATGACGAAATAGACAAGAGGCGCCGCGAAACAGTCCGTTTCACGGCACCTTCTTTGGCTTAGAATCCGCAGCCTCACACGTCTAAAACGCCCATAATGGCGATGCCGATTACCACAAGGGCAATCATCAGGTAGTGCTTCCAAGAGAGCTTCTCCTTCAGGAAGATGCGGCTCCACAGCACGGAGGCGGCGCAGTAGGAGGAGATAATGGGGGCGGACATGGCGAAATGGCTGGTGTCTGCGATGGCGTAGATGTAGGCAAACTGACCGGCGGTCTCGCAGATGGCGCCCACATACTTGGGGGCCTCCATCCTGGGCACCAGACGGTCCCGGCGGATGACCACCACGTAGAGGAAGCACAGCACCCCGGCGGCCAAAAACGTCAGCTCATAGGCCACGTTGGCGCTGGCCTCATAGTCCTCCACACTGCCCTTGAGGATCTCCAGCACCCGGTTGTCGGCGAAGGTGCCGGCGGCATCCAAAATGCAGTAGGCCACCGGCAGGGCCAAGGCGAGGAAGCTCTTGCTGTACTGATAGTTGCCGGCCTCCTGCCGCTTGGCCCGGAGCTCCGGGTCCTCCCGGGCGTCCACCACACCGAGGCCGATGGCTCCCACGCACACTAAGGCGATGGCGGCGATGGCCAGAGGGGAGTAGCCCTCTGTACCGATAAAGATCAGCGTCAGCACCGCCACCAGCGCGCCGGAGGAGTTGCAGATGGGGGAGGAGATGCTCAGCTCAATGTAGCGCAGCCCCAGATACCCCAGGGCCATGGAGCCTATGTAGAGCAGGGACACCGGCAGATAGGTGAGGAGAATGTCGAGATTGATGACCGTGCCGCCGACGAAGATCTCATAGGCGGCGTGAAGCCCCATGACGATGCCGACGGCCATCACCATTTTCAGATGGCTGTAGCGGTCGCTGCCGTCCCGGCAGCCGATTTTGGAAAACAGGTCGGAGCCGCTCCAGCAGAGCAGGGCGGCGATGGAAAGCCAAAACCACATGGCAGTTTTTCTCCTTCGTCAAATGTAATTCACACAATTCACAGGGCCGCAGGCAAGACGGCCAGCCCAGCCTCCACCATCTTCTCCAGACTCATCAGGATGCCGGTCTTGGCGTGGTACCAGGTCAGTCCCCCCTGGAAGTAGATGGCGTAGGGCTCCCGGATGGGGCCGTCGGCGGAGAGCTCGATGCTGCTGCCCTGCACAAAGGCCCCGGCGGCCATAATGACGTCGTCGTCATAGCCGGGCATAGCCCAGGGCTCGGGAGTGACATAGCTGTCCACCGGGGCGGCGCACTGGATGCCCTTGCAGAAGGCCACCATGGCCTCCCGGCTGCCCAGCTCCACCGCTTGAATGATGTCGTGGCGGTCCTCCGCGGCGTTGGGGACGCAGGGGAAGCCCAAGGGCTCGTAGAGATTGGCGGCAAAGACGGCGCCCTTCAGCGCTCCGGCAGTGACCGTCGGCGCAAGGAAAAAGCCCTGAAAGAGGGCGCTCATCAGCCCGAGGTTGGCGCCCACCTCCTGCCCGAGGCCAGGGGCGGAGAGCCGGTAGGCGCAGCGGTCCACGCAGGTCTTTGTGCCGCAGATGTATCCGCCGATGGGGGCGAGTCCGCCGCCTGGATTTTTAATGAGAGAGCCCACCACCATATCCGCCCCCACATCCGAGGGCTCCTCACGCTCCACAAACTCCCCGTAGCAGTTGTCCACCATACAGATCACATCGGACTTGACGGACTTGCAGAAGGCGATCAGTTCCCCGATCTGCTCCACGGAGAAGGTGGGGCGGGTGGCGTAGCCCTTGGAGCGCTGAATGGTGATCAGCTTGGTCTTGGGGCCGATGGCGGCGCGGATGGCGTCATAGTCAAAGGTCCCATCCGACTTCAGATCCACCTGCCGGTAGGTCACGCCGTATTCCGCTAAGGAGCAGGGGGAGGGGCGCAGGCCGATGACCTCCTGCAGCGTGTCGTAGGGCAGCCCCACAGGGGAGAGGAGCTCGTCCCCCGGCAGCAGATTGGCCGAGAGGGCCACGGTCAGCGCATGGGTTCCGCAGGTGATCTGGGGGCGCACTAAGGCGGCCTCCGTATGGAAGACGTCGGCGTACACCTGCTCCAACTTTTCCCGGCCCACATCGTTATAGCCGTAGCCGGTGGTGGCGGCGAAGCAGGAGGCGTCCACCCGGTTCTTCTGAAAGGCGGCGAGGACCTTGGCCTGATTGTACTCCGCCGTGGCGTCGATGGCATCAAAGCGCGGGCGCAGGCCGGCAAGGACCTTTTCTCCGTATGCATATACCTCTGGGCGGATGCCCAGCTGCCGATAAAGCTCTTTCATCACGATTCCTCCTCTTCCTGCTTTCCGAGAATTTCGTCGGCGAGATCGCTGAGGACCTCCGGCTTTGTCACCACCAGTCCCTTGGACTGGCTGCCGATGATCAGCAGCGTGTCCCCCGGAGAGATGCCAAAGAAGCGGCGGGCCTCCTGGGGAATCACGATCTGCCCCCGGTCGCCCACCTTCGCCGTACCGAAGACCCGGTTTTGTGACATGCCTAACATGTGCTTGCCGCCTGGCATCCAACCACCTCTCCTTACTCATATTTTTCACACAAATGTGAATTATAGCAGGAGAGGGATAAAATGGCAAGAAAAAATTTTTCTGCGGAGATGGGAAAAACTTCTGAATAATCTATTAAAATATGCAGAATAACTTGTATATTCAAAAAAAGTGTGTTATACTATATCCCGCTAACTGGCGGCGCAGTATCCTAGTCAGACCTGCCGGTTCTGAAGAAGGGCCTAAAAATCCTTTAAAGGGCATAGCTGTGAAACCCTTGGTGCCTGCTTCTTACGCCCAGTTTGGGGTGGGTGCTGAGCGGAAAGCGCGGAAAACTTCCCGCTTGCAAGTGTAGGGCGTTCCCCAATGGCATGGGGAGGCCGACCCTGCTCTTGTGGAGACCTGTTCTTGTGCGCAGGCGTACTCCCTTGTGGTACTTTCGACCTGCGTACGACTCAGGCTGGAACCTGCAATGCGGTGCTACCCGGCCTTTGAGCCGTGAACGCTGTGTGCAGAGTAGCCTGCCTTGCGTGGAAAGGCGCGGATAGGGGCGTTGAGGCGTGTTCTCCCCGGCCAGGGAGGGCGCGTATAGCTCCTTGAAACTCTTTTTGCAAAAGAGGCTAAGAAACGGTAAGACTGCGGTGGAAAACACCTAGGCTGTCGTTTGCCGGGCAAGTAAGGGATTGCAGTGCGGACTCAGTGGCAGTCGGGTCCCACAGAGGGGCAACGCTGTGGCCGGATGCTGAAAGGGAAACCACCTGATCGGCAACGAGAGGCGCGTCCGGGGGAAAGCCTACCCGTACCTTAAGCCGTAAGATTTACCTTGCTTGCTGCCGCCAATTAGCGCGTTTTTACTCTTGTGCAGAAGCATAAAGAAGATGGTTATGTACTGTCGAATGCGGTGCGGCCTGCCATCACAGTGCGGATGGAGGCGGCTCCCACGCGCGAAATGCTTCATGTGCTGCCGGTTCTGCCCGCTATTGCAGCGTACCTGCAGCGCATGAGATTTTAACCGGCTTTCCCTGCGGGGCAGGCCGGATTATACTTTACGTAGTGAGGAACTTATTTTGGAAACGCAGGATGAGACCCGAAAGCCGAAGGCCCAGAAGGAGCGCCAGCGAAAGAAGGAGAAGGGGCGCTACCGCTGGGCAATCCAGATTTTCTTTATCTCCATTGCCCTCTCCGCCGCACTGAGCTTTCTCTCCAATGAGCTGCTCAGCGCAGCCAGCCTGCTGGCTTCCTT
>CAJFUI010000041.1 GCA_904420145.1 uncultured Oscillospiraceae bacterium | reverse complement strand
GCCTATATCGACCACCCCAGCTTCGGCAGCGCCATCATCGCCCGGGTGCTGGAGGGGTTAGGCTACCGGGTGGCCGTATTGGCCCAGCCGGACTGGCACAGCACAGCGGATTTTCTCGCCATGGGGAAGCCCCGGTACGGCATCTTCATCGGCGGGGGGAATATCGACTCCATGGTGGCCCACTACACCGCCGCCAAAAAGCGCCGTTCCTCCGACGCCTACAGCCCGGGAAACAAAATGGGCCTGCGGCCCGACCGGCCCACCATCGTCTACGCCAACCGCTGCCGGGAGGCCTTTCCCGGCGTGCCCATTATCATCGGCGGCCTGGAGGCCAGCCTCCGGCGCTTCGCCCACTACGACTACTGGGACGACAAGGTCCGCCGCTCCATTCTCTTAGACGCCCAGGCGGACCTTCTGGTCTACGGCATGGGGGAGCGGGCCACGGCGGAGATCGCCCGGCGGCTGGCCGGCGGGGAGGATGTAAAAAACCTCACCGACATCCGGGGCACCGCCTTCTTCTCCCACGCGCCCTCCTGCACCTACGAGGCGGTGGAGGTACCCTCCTTTGAGGCGGTGTGTGCAGACAAGCGGGACTACGCCCTGGCCACCAAGATCGAGTACGAGGAGCACGACGCTGTCCGTGGCAGGGGAATCCTCCAGGGGCACGGAAACGGGTACCTCATTGTCAATCCCCCGGCCATGCCCCTCAGCCAGCAGGAGCTGGACGCGGTGTACGCCCTGCCCTTCGCCCGGGAGGTCCACCCCATGTACGATGAGCAGGGGGGCGTGGCGGCCATTGAGGAGGTCCGTTTCTCCGTGGCCCACAACCGGGGGTGCTTCGGCGGCTGCAACTTCTGCTCCCTCGCTTTCCATCAGGGGCGGATGGTCACCTCCCGCAGCCACGAGAGCGTCCTAAAGGAGGTAGAGGACTTCACCCGGGACCCCAAATTCAAGGGGTATGTCCACGATGTAGGCGGCCCCACCGCCAACTTCCGCCACCCCTCCTGCGCTCAGCAGCGCAAACACGGCATGTGCAAAAACCGCGCCTGTCTGGCGCCTACCCCCTGCAAAAATTTAGATTCCAGCCACAGCGACTACCTCGCCCTGCTGCGGAAGATCCGTGCCGTCCCCGGGGTAAAGAAGGTGTTTATCCGCAGCGGCATCCGCTTTGACTACATGCTCTGTGAGAAAAACAGCGAATTTTTTGCGGAATTAGTGAAATACCATGTGTCCGGGCAGCTGAAGGTGGCTCCCGAGCACTGCTCGGCCCAGGTCCTGGACTACATGGGCAAGCCCCACTTTGACGTGTATCTCCGCTTCAAGGAGAAGTATGAGCGCCTGAATCAGCGCTACGGGCTGGAGCAGTACCTTGTGCCCTATCTGATGAGCAGCCACCCAGGCTGCACCCTCAGCGACGCGGTGGCGCTGGCGGAGTTCTTAAACAAGACCGGTCGTCAGCCGGAGCAGGTACAGGACTTCTATCCCACGCCTGGCACCCTCTCCACCTGTATGTGGTACACCGGCATCGATCCCCGCACTATGGAGCCAGTCTACGTAGCCCGCTCCCCCCATGAGAAGGCCCTCCAGCGCGCCCTCCTCCAGTGGAAGCGGCCGGAGATGCGCCGCTTAGTGACGGAGGCGCTGTATAAGGCCGGCCGGGAGGATCTCATCGGCTACGGGAAGGACTGCCTGATCCGCCCCCTCCACGGCGGCGGGAGGGAGGTCCCGTCGGGGAATACCGGGAAAAAGGGCGCGCCGGCCGGCAGCCGCCCCAGGCAGAAGGTCTCCAAAGCGCCTTCAGCGGGCGGGGGGACCCCTCCCGGGCGAAAGGGCTGGAAAGGCTGCGCCCCCCATGCTCCCTCGCCCCAGCGGAGCCGACAGGACCCCAAAGAGGGCCGCAGAAGCCCCCGGGGAAAGGGAAAATAGAAAGATGATAAGAAATCCCCATGGACGTTCCTGCGTCCATGGGGATTTCTCTTACTTCATTTCTATGGCAGATAGTTCAGCGGGTTCTGGGTGCTGCCGTTATAGCGGATCTCAAAGTGGCAGTGGGTGCCGGTGACCCGGCCGGTGGCGCCCATCTCCGCGATGTGCTGCCCCTTAAACACCCGGTCTCCCACGCTCACCAGCATGCTGCTGTTGTGGCCGTAGTAGGTCTCGTAGCCGTTCTGGTGGTCGATAATCACCAGATAGCCGTAGCCGCTCATCCAGCCGGCATAGGTGACGATGCCGCCGTCTGCCGCTACGATGTCGGTGCCGGTGCCGTTGGCAATATCAAGACCACTGTGGAAGGAGGTACCGCCGAAGATATTGCGGTAGCCGTAGCGGGAGGTGATGGTGCCGTTGGTGGGCCAACGGAAGGTTCCCGTGGGCGCCCAGCTGGGCCGCTCGGCGGTGCCGCGCTTCTGCACCTCGTTCACCGGCTCGCTGGTTACCACCTGACTGACGATTGTCCGCTCGGTCTCCTCGCTGTTGACGTAGGTTACAAGGGCTGTGGTGTCGGCCGTGCCGTAGACGCCCTTGCTGACCACGCTGGTGTCGCCCTCCCACATGTTGGGATCGTCGATATACTCAATATCATAGGGCAGCTGGGCCTCATAGTACTCGTACTGGGAAACTTGGATCGTGAGATAGGGCACCGCGTTGCTGATGAGCAGCTCATCGCCGATCTGCAGCTTGTTGATGTCAAAGCCGGGGTTGAGCTCCTCCAGTTCCGCGGAGGTCATATCGAAGCTCGCGGCGATCTGGCTCCAGGTGTCGCCCTTTTCCACCACGTAGACGACCTCGCCCGCTTTGGTCTCGTTGATCTTCAGCACGATGTCGCCCAGGTTGCAGATATCCTCGTTGGGCAGATAGCCCTCCCGGATTTCCACATCCTCCAAAAATTCAATGGACTGGGTATTCTCGTTGAGATAGGGGGCCTTGACCTGCTCCAAAAGGGCCTCCAAGGCCTCCTTGCTGCGGGTAGCGCCGATAAACTCATCATCCACATACAGGGCATATCCGTAGGTTACCAGATCCAGCTGGTCGTTAAGGTTGGTCTCCAGCTCCTCCTCGTTCACCACACTGCGGCGGGAGACAAGGCCGGTGGAATAGGAGACGAGGGACATGTCAATGGTGAAATCCCCCAGCACATCGGAGAGCTCGTCCTCCACCTCGCTGAGAGCCAGCTCCGCCGTCTCCGGCGTGGAGACAGTGCCCAGCTCGTTGCCGTCGTAAACCACGGTGGTGCCCAGAGTAAAAATAGAGAGAAACACCGCCGTAGCCGCGATCAAAACGCTGGCGGCTAAAAAGGTGGGTGCGGGCAGGTGGAACCGCTCGGATAAGCTGCGGCTCTTGGCATAGATGTGGGTAAGCTTTGCGCGGACCCACCAGAAACCGGCCGCCAATACAGCCAACAAAAACGGAAGCAGCGACTTCGACAGGATGTGCAGCTGTCCCAGCAGCCGGTTGGACTCCGGAAAGGCGGGGCGGGCACTGCGGCGGGTCGGTCTCCTCTCCTCAGCTCTATCTTTCTTCTTCATCTATCTAACCCCTTGCAGAACAATGTTTATGAAACAATATCGCCATGCTAAGAAAAAAGTTACAAAATAGTTACAATCCATATGATACACTTTTTGAGAGAAATCGTCAACCCCAAGATATAGTGGTAAAATTGACAAAAATGTGAATTTATCGTTGAACCCTGGAGGGAGATGGTCTATACTGTAAGTTAGAATTTTGTGCCGCAAGGCAAGGAGGAACTTTCACCATGTTTACTGCACTGCTGAACAATCTAAAGTCTCAGCGCCGCACCATCGTTTTTACCGAGGGCCCCGACAAGCGCATTCAGGAGGCCGCCTCCCGGCTTTTGCAGGAGGACCTGATGGATGTGATCCTGGTGGGCAAGGTGGCCGAGGTAGAGGCCGCCGCCAAGGAAAACGGCTTTGACATCTCCGGCGCCAAGATCATCGACCCCGCCACCTATGAGAAGATGGATGAGATGGTGGAGAAGATGGTGGAGCTGCGCAAGGGCAAAATGAGCCCCGAGGACTGCCGCGCCAACCTGCAGAAGGGCAACTACTTCGGCACCATGCTGGTGAAGATGGGCGTGGCCGACGCGCTCCTGGGCGGCGCCACCTATTCCACCGCTGATACCGTCCGGCCGGCTCTGCAGCTCATTAAGACCAAGCCCGGCGCCCACCTGGTGTCCTCCTGCTTTATCCTGACCCGGGAGGGCGGCGACGAGGCCCTGCGCAAGCTGTGCATGGGCGACTGCGCCATCAACATCTCCTATGAGGACAGCCTGGACAAGGAGGGCAACGTCACCGTGTCCGCCGCCCAAAAATTAGCGGAGGTGGCGGTGGAGTCCGCCAAAACAGCCAAGTTCTTCGGCATCGAGCCCAAGGTGGCCATGCTGAGTTTCTCCACCACGGGCTCCGGCAAGGGCGCCACCGTGCCCCTCAGCG
>CAJFUI010000040.1 GCA_904420145.1 uncultured Oscillospiraceae bacterium | reverse complement strand
GCGGCCTTGGCGTGGTTGATAGACTCCACGGTCTGGGGCATGATGCCGTCCTCCGCGGCCACCACCAGGATGGCGATGTCCGTCACCATGGCGCCGCGGGCGCGCATGGAGGTGAAGGCCTCGTGGCCGGGGGTATCCAGGAAGGTAATGGGCTTGCCCTTCACCTCCACCTGGTAGGCACCGATGTGCTGGGTGATGCCGCCGGCCTCGCCGGAGGCCACCCTCGTCTTGCGGATATAGTCCAAAAGGGAGGTTTTGCCGTGGTCCACATGGCCCATGACCACCACCACGGGGGCCCGGGGCACCAGATCCTCCTCCTTGTCCTCGGCGGTGTCGATGAGCTTCTCCTCGATGGTCACCACTACCTCCTTCTCCACCTTGCAGCCCATCTCCTCGGCGATGATGGCGGCGGTGTCGAAGTCGATCAGCTGGCTGACGGAGGCCATGACCCCGTTTTTCATCAGGCACTTGACCACCTCGGCGGCGGTCTTCTTCATGCGGCTGGCCAGCTCACCCACACTGATCTCGTCGGGGATCAGCACCTTCACAGGGGCCTTCTTGGCGATCTCCAGCTGGAGGCGGCGCATACGGTCCTGCTCCTCCTGCTTACGCTTGTTGGAGAAGGCGGGCTGGTTGCGCTTCTTGCTGGCGGCGTTGCGGAACTTCTCCTTCCCCTGCTGCATATCCCGGGAGTCGCGGGAGCCCCGGGCCCGGGAGTCGGCAATGTCCTCCAGCCGCTCGTCATACTTGTCCAGGTTTACATTGGTGGCCTTGCGGGTGTCCACCACCTTCTTCTCCGGCACGCGGCTGGAGGGGCGGGGCGGCTGCACCTGCGGCTGAACAGGCTGGGCCGCCGGACGGGCCGGCTGGGCGCTCTGCTGAGCCTGAGGCGGCGTGTTTCGCTGAGGCTGAACGCTCGCAGCGGCCTTGGGGCGCTGCTGGTTCGGCTGCTTGGAGGTGTTCTCCGGCGCGGGTGCGGGGGCGGCCTTCTCCTCCTGATAGACGTCGGCAAAGATCACCTCGATGCTGGACACCGGGTTTTTCTGGGTCAGGTAGTCGAAGATCAGCGACAGCTCACTGTCGCTGAGCACCTGCATGTGATTTTTCGGCGCACTGGCGTACTTGGTCAGAATCTCCACGATCGTCTTGGTGGGCACGCCAAAATCCTTGGCCACCTCGTGCACTCTGTATTTATTCATGATATTGCCCAATAGAGCCACCTCCATGTAGAAAGGGTTTACTTACCTTGCTGTTTCTGCGCCCGCTTGATGCGGGTGGGAATATAGGGTTTAGACTTTTTGCCGCCCCGCTGGAGCTTTTTGTCGTGAGCGGACTGCTCCGCCCGGCGCTGCCGGGCCCGCTGGGCCTTCAGCTGCAGCTTCTGCGCCGTCTGTTCAAATTTTTCCGGGTTGTCCCGGGAGAGCTCCCGGGCGATGGCGGCGGCCAGTCCCACGTCTGTGACGGCGGCCATGGCGCACACCCTTCGCCCAGCGGCGGCCCCCAGCTCCTCTCTGGAGTAGGGCAGGGACACCCACAGGCACGCGCCCGCGTCGGCAAAGTGGCGGGCCCGGCGGAAGGTGTTGTCCGCGGCGTCCACGGCCACTAAAAGCAGTCGGCAGTCTCTGGCGCGGCAGACCGCGCCCACCGGCTCCTCACCTACCGCCAAATAGCCGCCCCGCTTAGCGAGGCCGATCAGATGCAGTACGCTATCCATCCGTCTCCCCCATCTGCTGTTCCATCTGGGTGTAGACCTCGTCAGAGATCGCCGTCTCCAGGGCCCGCTCCAGAGCCCGGCTTTTCCGGGCCTTTTTCAGACACGCGGCGCTGGGGCACACGTAGGCCCCCCGGCCCGGCTTTTTGCCCACGAAATCCAAGGAGACCTCCCCCTCTGGGGAGCGGACCACCCGGATCAGCTCCTTTTTATTTTTCATCTCCCGGCAGCCCACACACTGCCGCTGGGGAATTTTCCTTGGCTTCTGCATACTGCCTCCTCTTACGGAGAACCTACGGCTCCGATAGGATTTCTTCTGGGGAACACCGGACCGCTTGTAACGCGCCGCTTGGCGCGGCGGGCCAAAACGGTCTCAGCCCTCGGCCTCCTCGCGGTAGCTCTCCGGCTTAATGTCGATCTTATACCCAGTCAGTCTTGCGGCCAGACGGGCGTTTTGCCCCTCTTTGCCGATGGCGAGAGAGAGCTGGTCGTCGGGCACGATACAGCGGCAGGCCTTGCCCTCCTCCGCCATCTGCACGTCTACCACATCAGCGGGGGCTAAGGCGGCGGCAATAAACTCCGCGGGGTCCTCGCTGTATTTGACAATATCGATCTTCTCGCCCCGCAGCTCCTCTACAATGTTGCCCACCCGCTGGCCCTTAGGGCCCACGCAGGCGCCGATGGGGTCTACCGCCTCGTCGTTGGACCAGACGGCCATTTTGGTGCGGCTGCCGGCCTCCCGGGCGATAGATTTAACCTCCACCGTACCGTCGAAGATCTCCGGCACCTCCAGCTCGAACAGGCGCTTGACAAGGCCTGGATGGGTCCGGGAGATGAGCACCTGGGGGCCCTTGGTGGCCCGGCGGACCTCCACCACATACACCTTGACACGCATGCCCTCCACCAGCTCTTCACCGGGGACCTGCTCACCGGGGAGGAGCACCGCCTCAGTGGACTCGGTGCCGTTGCCGATGCGCAGGGAGACGCTGCCGCTGCGGGGATCGATCCGGGTCACCACACCGGTGAGGATCTCGTGCTGCTTGGAGTTGAACTCGTCGTAGATCATGCCCCGCTCGGCCTCCCGCAGGCCTTGAATAATCACCTGCTTGCCGTTGCCGGCGGCAATGCGGCCAAATTCCACATTATCCACAGGGATGTTCACCTGATCGCCCACCTGGGCGCGGCCGTATTTGGCCTTGGCCTCGGCGAGAGAAATTTCGGAGCCGGGGTTTTCTACCTCCTCCACGACTTCCTTCTGCACATACATCTTCAGGTCCTTTTTGACCTCGTCCACATCCACCAGCACATTTTCCACACCCTCGTGGTCCCGCTTATAGGCGGTGGTCAGCGCCTGGACGATTTTTTCCATCATAAAGGATTGGGGAATGCCCCGCTCCTTTTCCAGCATGGCCAATGCTGCAAAAATTTCATCACATTTCATCACGTTTCTCCTATCGATTCCGCAGGGAGAAATACCCTGTGTATTATCAAATAATTAGAATACGATCTGTAGACGGCAGAGAGCTACCTCGCTCTTAGGAAAGGTGAGCGCATCCTTTCCTGCTGAAATGGTGATGGTGCCGTCCTCCCCATAGCCGGTCAGTACGCCGGAGAACTCCTTACGGCCGTCCCGGGTCCGATAGAGCTTCACCAGCACGTTGCTGCCCATGAATTTCTGGAAATCCCTCGGCCGCTTTAAGGCCCGTTCTGCGCCGGCGGAGGAGACCTCGAAGGTATAGCTGCCCTCAATGGGGTCCGCCTCGTCCAAAAGGTCGCTGACTACCCGGCTGACCGCCTCGCAGTCTGTAATATTCACGCCGCCCTCCTTGTCGAGGTACAGCCGCAGATACCACTCGCCCGCCTCTCGGACATACTCCACGTCCCACAGCTCACAGCCCGCAGCCTCAATAGCGGGGGCAGCCAACTGCGCCACAAGCTCTGTGACCTTCGCCATAGCACTCCTCCAAATTCCAAAATCAGGAAGCGGTGACCAAACATCTCCGGTCAACAAAAAGAGCGGACCTATGGTCCACTCTGCGCTTCCGAACATCTTACAGAGGGTATATTACCATAAAAGAGCGGGAAAAGCAAGCTTTTCTTTTCCAGATTTGGGGGATTTTATGCAGATAGAGGGGGCTGATCCGGCCTATGGGCCAAGAATTCCCTCGCTTCGACAGAAAATTTCCATGGGACGATGCAGGATAGCCCTCTTTCATACTCTGTTCCGCGTTATTCTGCGCCACAGTCTGTCGTACCGTCCTACAGGCAGTGCGGCAGATCCACCCGGCCGTCGGGCAGAAAGGGGATCCCCTCCATCTCCAGCAGCAGGCGGTGGGACGCCCGGCCGAGGGGGAGAAAGGCGGCGCAGAGTTCCCCCCGCCGGTTGACCACCCGGTGGCAGGGCACATCGTCCGGCGCGGCGCTCATGGCGCAGCCCACCATCCGGGAGAGCCGGGGATTCCCCGCCATCCGGGCCAGCTGTCCATAGGTGGCCACTTGTCCATAGGGAATCTGTCTTGCCAGCGCATAGATTCGCCGGAATGTGTATCCTTTTTCCTCCATGCTTCACGTCACCTTGCTCTCTGTTTCCTTGCCGTCGGGCCCGCCGTCCGCAAAAATACCGACTGCAGAAGAGAAAGGGCGCGCTGTAAAACAGAGGTCTACAGCGCGCCCGGTTGCTTACTTCTCTTGTGCCTCTCCGCTCTCCTTCTTGGCGGCGATCTTGGCCAGCTCCTCCTCCTCAAGAATCCGGTAGGCTACCTTGCCCACAAGAGTCTTAGGCAGCTCGGAGCGGAACTCGATGTCATAGGGAAGGGCGTATTTGGCGATATTTTTCCGGGCGTAGGCCATCAGAGTCTGCTTGTTCTCCTCTGTGGGCGCGGCGCCGGGCTTGAGCATAATAAATGCCTTGACCTTCTGAATTTTCAGCTCATCAGGCACCCCAATGACACAGCTCATCTGCACCAGAGGGTGGGCGTCAAAGATATTCTCCAGCTGAGAGGGGTAGACGTTGTAGCCGCTGGTGACGATCATGCGCTTGATGCGCTGCTTAAAGTAGATGAAGCCGTCCTCATCCATAATGCCTAAGTCACCGGTATGGAGCCATGTCAGGCCGTCGGCGTGGGGCCGCAGGGTTTTAGCGGTCTCTTCGGGATGGCCCAAGTAACCTAACATCACCGTGGGGCCGCTGAGGCAGATCTCCCCGGCCTCTCCGTAGGGCAGCTCCTCCTCGGTATCAGGCCGAACGATTTTGTAGTAGGTGTCCGGGAAGGGAATGCCGATAGAGCCCTCCTTAGCCATATGGAGGGGCGTCAGGCAGGAGGCGGTGACGCACTCGGTCAGGCCATAGCCCTCCCGCACCTGAATAGCGGCATGGTGGTCGAAGAGGAACTTGTCCATCCGCTTCTTCAGCTCCACGCTCAAACTGTCCCCGCCGGAGTAGACGCCCTTGAGGCAGCTGAGGTCCGCATTTTTCATGTTGGGCAGGCGCAGCAGGGCCTCATACAAGGTGGGCACCCCGGCGATCAGGTTGCAGCGGTATTTCAGAATCAGTTTGGAGTAGCTCTCCGGGGTAAAGCGGGGCACCAAAATGCAGCACCCGCCGTGGGTCAGCATGGTGTGGATGCAGATGCCAAGACCGAAACCGTGGAACATGGGCATGACGGCCAGCATCTTGTCCCCAGGGCGGAAAAAGGGGTTGGTAGCTAAGACCTGTTCCCCGAGGGCGTTGAAGTTGTAGTTGGAGAGGAGGATCCCCTTAGTAGTGCCGGTAGTGCCGCCGCTGTAGAGGATGACGGCGGGGTCCTGGGCCTTGACATTGGCCTTATACTTCCAGTGGTAGCTGGCGCCCCGGCGCAGAAATTCGTTCCAGCGGAGAATAGGGGCGTCCTTTGGAATTTTCTGCAGCTTGCGCCCTTCAGTGAGCATATAACCGGCCTTGATGGGCTGGCTCAAAGCATCCTTAATGGAGGCGATGATAATATTGTCCAGATTGACGTTCTGGCGGATCGCCTCGAATTTGTGGTAGAACTGGTCCAGCGTAATGGCGGAGATGGAGCCGGATTCCTTGAGGAAAAATTCAATCTCTCTCTCGCTGGACAGGGGGTGGACCATGTTGGCGATAGCCCCCACCAGATTGAGGGCATACAGCATGATGACCGTCTGGGGACAGTTGGGCATGGCAATAGTTACCTTATCCCCGGCGCGGATCCCCATGGACTTGAGAGCCCGGGCACATAGGTTCACCTCCTGCAGCAGCGTGCGGTAGGTGGTCCTCCGGCCCATAAAGACATAGGCGATCAGATTGGGGTACTTCTGGGCGCAGCGCTCCAAGGCCTCATACATGGAGCAGTCGGGATATTCCAAATGGGCGGGGACGTCCCCAAGATTTTTGATCCAAGGGGTCTTGACCGTGGTGTTTTCCTTCACAGTTTCCATATCAGTAATCAACCTCTTCCGTCATGGGGCGCTCCAGAAGCTCCGGGCACTCCAACAGTTTTTTCAGCAGGCGGACGGACTTGGAGTAGTAGTAGCCGTCTGCCAAGCGCTCGTCAATAGTCAGGCCCAGCTGGACAGTCTCCCGCATCTCCACGCTGCCGTCCGGCTGGAAAAAGGGGGAGAGCTTCTTCTCCCCTATGACGCAAAACAAAGAGCAGGTGCCCCAGTTGGTCAGGTGGTGGTAGCCGCTTTTCAGGCCGATGGACCCAAGATTTGACACTACGCAGGAGGTGTAGTAGGGGTCTGTGGCGATCATGGAGGGGGGCACCCAGCCGTGCTTGTCCAGCCAGCAGAGGAAACGCACCGCCCCTTTGGAAATAAAGCGGGGCAGGCTGTTGAGCATGTCCATGGCCCCGGTGCTGCTGTCTACCTGTTCGCCCCGGCAGAAGGTGATCTGCTCCTTGATATAGTCATGAACCCGCTCAATGGTGTCCCCATCCTGCACATGGAGGACGGCTAAGGCCTCCGCGCCCTGGTCGGAGAACTGCTTTTTCACCACGAAGGACAGGGAAATGCCCTTGCGCTGGTAGAAATTACGGTTAGCCACAAAGCGGTTCATCTTGGGCCTGAGGGTGATGGTTTTGGCGATGGCCGCCACAATCACCTGAAACAGGGTATAGTGGAAGTCCGCCGTCTCATTTTTCTTTTTCAAATAGGCGTTAATGTTGGTAAGGTCAATGGTCTCAGAGATATAGGCCTCGTTGTCGCAGCGGTTGGGATAGATGATGCCGGTGATAAAATGCAGGGAATCCAGATCCCGCAGAAGAGTCCCGTCCCGCCGGTCCCCACGGCGTTTTTTTGGATGATCTGTCATGATTATAGGATCTCCCTCTTTCAGTCTGTAGGTCTGTCAGTTTGAACTCACAACGGACATAGTATATCATGGCTGTCAACAATTTTCTACTTTTTTTGCCCGTCGCAGTGAAATCTTAACACATGGATGGCTATAGAAAGGCAGGCAGATCGTTAAGAAAAGCGATGTGGACTGCCGATTCCCTCTAGACAAAAGAAAACAATTGCGGTATAATAGCAACCAAGTCCCGCTGAATGGACAGGCGGGAAAGAAAAACGAAAGACGCTTATGAGCACGCAGCACTTTGACAGCGCGCCCATAAGCGTCCGACTAAGGAGCGCACTATGCAGACAAAAATCACTGTTTTTCACGCACCCGCCCAAGGGCTTCAGGCCCTGCCGGATCGGTCCGTGGACCTTGTTGTCACCTCTCCGCCCTACCCCATGGTTGGAATGTGGGATGAGTGCTTTGCCGGGCAGGATCCAATGATCGGGAAGGCGCTGTCCAGCGGCGACGCGGCGGAGGCCTTTTCCCGCATGCACGCCATCCTTGATCAGGTATGGGCAGCCTGCACCCGGGTGCTGGTGGAGGGGGGCTTTGCCTGCATCAACATTGCCGATGCCACCCGCACCTTTGACGGACACTTCCGCCTCTTTCCTAACCATGCCCGGGTCATCCGCGCCTTTGAGGCCCTCAACTGCACCGTTTTGCCGGACATCCATTGGCGTAAGCCCTCCAACAGCCCCAACAAGTTTATGGGCTCTGGCATGTACCCAGCCGGCGCCTATATCACCTATGAGCACGAGTACATCCTCATCTTCCGCAAGGGAGGGAAACGGACCTTCCGCAAGGGCGATGTCCTTCGGCGGCGGGAGAGCGCCTACTTCTGGGAGGAGCGCAACCGCTGGTTCTCCGACCTGTGGGAGATTAACGGCACTGCCCAGCCCATGGAGGGGGTTTCTTCCCGAAGCCGCAGCGCCGCCTTCCCGGCGGAGATCCCGTGGCGCATAGTGCAGATGTATTCCCTCTACGGGGACACTGTCCTGGATCCCTTTGCGGGGCTGGGCACCACCGGCCTTGTGTGCTCCGCCGCCGGACGAAACGCCGTTTTATACGACATCGACGGCACCCTCTGTCAGCAGGCCAAGACGACGCTGCTGGGCAGCAGGGAGCGCTCCAATGGATTGCTTAGAGAGCGCCGGGCGCGGCACGAGGCGTTTATCCAAGGCCTTACCGATGAGGAACGCCAGCGCTGCTACAAGAATCGAAACCACCCCTTCCTTGTAAAAACCCAGCAGGAGAGGGACATCCGGCTCTACCGGGTGGCGGCGGTCCGGGAGGAGAACGGGGAGATCCTCACGGAGTATGTGCCGGACTAAGGTCTCTTGGGGGATCTCTTAGTCCGGAACTTCCACAGTAATCCCCTTGTTGTTTTTGGTATAGCAAATAATCCGTGCCCCTATGGTCTCCTCCAAGCGGCTCATGGCGCGGCAGCTGTCAGGTTTGACAGAGTATGCTGTTTCCCCTACATAGCCGTCGATCCCTTTGGACTCCTCCTCCCTTGTCCCTAAGCGCCAAGACTCCCCCCCGGCGAGGGCAGAGAGGATAGCCTGTTGAAAGTAGAGCCCGGTGTAGGTCTTGGTGGTCAGCAGGTCCTGTGCCCGCTCCTCCGCCTTTTGCGGCCCAAAACCTAAAATGAAAGGACATCCCTTCGGATGTCCCTTCATTCTGGAACGGGCGGTTAAAATCGATATTTTCTTGCGATAAGAAAAAACGCCGCGCAGCGGCGACCCAAATCGCAACCCAGCGTAAGCGGTTGCGATTTGGAAAGGAGGAGCAGCGGCGTGAGCACGCTCTGACTTTAAAAAAAGTCGGAGCAAGCGATCATAGCTTGCTCCGACCTGGCGCAGAGGAAGGGATTCGAACCCTTGAACGCTTTTAACACGTTACACGATTTCCAATCGTGCGCCTTCGACCAGCTCAGCCACCTCTGCACGGCCTCGTTGCTCAACAGCAAAGGCTATTATAACGGCAAATGGCGCGGAAGTCAAGGAAAAAAAGAAAAATCTCTGCAAATTTTCCGCGTGGCGTCCGCCTTTTGACCGCTTCCGTCTGTTATCCTGCATTTTTCCCGCATTTCTATACAAAACAGCCGCGGTTTTTTAGAGGAGCTCTTGTAAAAATCAGGAAATCCAAAAAAATTGCGGAGCTTTTTGCTCCATCTGTCAAAAAACATGGTATGATAACAAAAAGTTTTTACGCATGGGCGGAAAATACCGAAAGAGACAAGAGGAGGAATTTCCTGTGATCTGTGACAACATTTCCACGGCCAACGGCCATCTGCTGTTTGGCGGACGGGACACGGTGGAGCTGGCGGGGAAGTACGGGACGCCGCTGTACCTGATGGATGAGAGGCGCGTGCGCCGCAACTGCCGGGTCTACAAGGAAAACATGGACAAGCACTTCTCCAGCGCCCTGCCCCTGTACGCCAGCAAGGCCCTCAGCTGCAAGCGGCTCTATGAGATCGTGGCCCAGGAGGGGTTGGGGACGGATGTGGTCTCCCCCGGGGAGCTGTATCTGGCCAAGGAGGCGGGCTTCCCCATGGAGAAGGTGTTTTTCCACGGCAACGCCAAGACCGACGCCGACATCGCCTTCGCCATGGACTGCGGCGTGGGCTTCTTTATCATCGACAATATGGACGAGCTGCGCGCGGTGGACCGCTTGGCCGGGGAGCGCGGCATCCGGCAGAAGGCCCTGCTGCGCCTGACCCCGGGCATCGACCCCCACACCTTTGAGGCGGTGGCCACCGGGAAGGTGGACTCCAAATTCGGCGTCCCCATTGAGACCGGGCAGGCTATGGACTTTGTGGCTGCGGCGCTGGAGCTGGCGCATGTGGACCTGCGGGGCATCCACGCCCATGTGGGCTCCCAGGTGTTTGACAGCGCCGTGTTCTACGATACGGCGGACATTATGCTCTCCTTTATCGCCGATCTGAAGCGGGAGCTGGGCTACGAGGCGTCCATGCTCAACTTAGGCGGCGGCTACGGCGTCCGCTACACGGAGAGCGACCCCGCCGTGGACATCGGCCAGGAGCTTGCCGCCGTGGCGGCCCACATC
The DNA here is from genome assembly GCA_904420145.1 of uncultured Oscillospiraceae bacterium. Lineage (GTDB taxonomy): Bacteria > Bacillota > Clostridia > Oscillospirales > Oscillospiraceae > CAJFPI01. The sequence continues at coordinate 9,790 of CAJFUI010000040.1, read as the reverse complement.
AGGGAGGGCAGCAGGAGGCTCGGCATTCAGGAGCCCATGATTTTGATGGAGCCGGGCCGCAGCATCGTGGCCGACGCGGGGATGACCCTCTATACGGTCCAGTCCACCAAGACTATCCCCGGCTACCGCAGTTATGCGGCCGTGGACGGCGGCATGACCGACAACCCCCGCTATGCCCTCTACCGCAGCGCCTACACCATCTACCTCGCCAACAAAATGGGGGAAAAGGCGGACTTTGTCTGCACCGTGGGGGGCCGCTGCTGTGAGAGCGGGGACATGATTCAGGAGAATGTGGCCCTGCCCACCCCCCAGCGGGGGGACATCTTAGCGGTGTGCACCACCGGGGCCTACAACTATTCCATGGCCTCCAACTACAACTCCATCCCCCGGCCCCCTATTGTGATGCTGGACGGGGAGCGGGACTATGTGGCGGTGCGCCGGGAGACCTTCGCCGACCTTGGCGCCCGGGAGGTGTAGCATGGCCTCCTCGCCGGAGTTTGTCCGCTACGTCTGCGAGCAGCTCGCCGGGGCCGGGGCTGTCCGGTACCGGAAGATGTTTGGGGAGTATCTGATCTACGTGGACGAAAAGCCCGTGGTCATCGTGATCGAAAACACCGCCTATGTCAAATGCCTGCCGGTTTTGTCGGAGCTGGGCCTCGCCGTGGGACATCCCTTTCCGGAGGGGCCGCCCTACTACGTGCTGGACGTGGACAACGGCCCGGAGAGCCGGGAGGCGGCGGCGCGGGCAGCGGCAGTGACGCCCCTGCCGAGGAAGCGGCGCCGTCCGCCGCGCCAGCCATAGGCAACCGGCCATTCGATACAAGCAAAGGGGAGCGCCGCATCAGCGGCGCTCCCCTTTTCCCAGTTTAAAAAGGGCGCTATTTTACGATGTTGTACAGCCGCAGGGCGGTCATGATAGACTGCTCCCGGGTGTAGGGGCTCTTGGGGTCGAAGCGGTTGCCCTCCACGCCGTTCATCACGCCGGCGGCCTGCATCTGCCCCACGGCCTCGGCGGCATAGGCGGCGATGTCCGCGGCATCGGTGTAGCCGGGAGCCTGATCGGCGAGGGTATGGCCCATGGCGGCGGCCAGACGGGACAGCAGCGCGGCCGCCTGCTCCCGGGTGATCTGCCCGCCGGGGTTGAACTGCCCCGCGCCCACGCCATTGACCACGCCGAGGCCCGCCATCTTCTCCACGTTCTCGTCGCTGGTGTCGGTAAAGGAGGCCCGCTCGGTGATCTCAGTCCCCATGACCGTCTCATAGAGCTCCACGGCAAGGGCGCAGAACTCGGAGCGGGTGGCGGGGGTGGTGTAGCTGCTCTGGAGGGCGTCGGGCACCAGCCCGGCGGAGATAGCCTCGCTCACCTGCTCCTGGGCCCAAGAGGAGGGCTGGTCGGCGGAGGGCTCCGGGTCGGTGGGCTGGGTGGTGCCGCCGCCCTGGCGGATGGTGCCGGTGGCCGCGTCGTACACCACGCCGGAGCCGGTGTAGGTGCCGTCGTGGACCTCAAGGATATAGTAGGTGTCGCCATTTGTTCCCGAGAGGACGCCAAGGGTTTGATTGTCTTCGTTGAATCCGATGGTGACATTGAAGCTGCCGCCGTTTACCTCTTCTGTGTAAAAGCGCGGAATAACGGCATTTTTGTTAATATCGATTACCAGACCATCGATGGAAGGAGTGCGGCTGACCGCCACACCATTGTCAAAGGTGCCGCCAACCGTCAGCTCCGCCGGGCGGCTGTATCGGAACAGCTCGTTCCCCTCCACATCCATCAGCACATCCTGAGACTTTTCTGTGTAGTCGATCCCCGGCGTGGTGTCCACATAGTTGACCCAGAACCGGCCCCCTGTGACCTTTCCCGGGGCGCTGGAAGAGCCGAAATTCTCCCCGCCGAAGATGCCGCCGATATAGACCGGCGCCTCCGGCTCCAGAGTGAGCACCTCGTTGCCCTTGGTGTCGATAAGGACATAGCTGGGGTAGCTCCCGTCGCCCCGGTTGTCCTCCACAAAAGCGTAGCCCTCGGAAAAGGTAGTGGTGCCGAAGTCAAGGTCCTCGTTCTGGTTATAGTCCCCCATACTGTCACCGGAATAGAGGGTGATGACGGGCTCTCCCTGGAGGTTCAGCCAGCCCACAAAGTAGGTGTCCCTGCCCTCGTCGAGGTAGCCCCGGTAGGCGAAGAGGCCGTCGCTGTACTCCCCCATGATAGTTCCGGACCAGCCGAGGTCCCGGAGAGAGAACACAACATCCCCGCTTTTGTTGATCAGGGTGCCGCTTCCAACATTTGCAACACCGTCATGGAAATCGGCGGGCGATGAAAACTGGGCGTCGATGACCTTGTTGCCCGCAGTGTCGATGTAGCCGAACTTTTCCCCGTCGTAGAAGTAGCACAGGCCGTCATGGAAGTTGTAATACTGTCTCTGATTCTCGTTGTACGTGTGTGGGGTGGGCGGGTTCTCCCAGTCGGAAAAGTCAAACAGGTTGCCCTCCAAGTCCACCCAGTTCATCACGAGCTTGGTGCCGGTGTAAAAGCCATTGGCGTCCTGGACGTTCTCATTGCGGACGACGGTGACGAATCCCTCGTTGATGCCCCGCGAGACACCTGTCCAGACGGTCCACCCCTCGGGGATGGGCAGCTCCTTGGCGGTAACGTACACCCCGTCCCCTTGGAACACGTCGGGCATCTCGGGCAGGGTTTCCACCGCCGCGGCGGGGACCGCCAGCCCCAGGCACAGGCAGAGAGCTAAAACTAAGCCCAGCCATCGCTTTTGTCCTTTCATTCTGTTTTTCCTCCTTCTAAAGTTCCGCATAGCGCTATGCGGCGTGGAGAGGGCCCTCTCCGCGATTCTCCTTTGATTTTATACCAGTCCCGGGGGAAAGTAAAGGACAAAAACAGAAGATCTGGCGATAGCGGGGGCGCCTCAGCTCGCGGGCGCCCCCTTGTTTTCCCCTTCGCTTTCCGCCGGCAGGGCCGCTCCCGCCGGGGGGTTCTCCTTGCGTTTCAGGCGGCGGCGCAGGCCGCTGTACCGGCGCTGCTGCTTGTCGTTCTCCGCCATCTGCCGGATGGCCGCGTCGTCCCCCACCGCCACCAGCAGCTCCTTGGCCCGGGTGATGGCCGTGTAGAGCACCCCCCGGACCATCAGGGAGGGGGCGCAGCGCATGACGGCCAGGACCACGGCCTGGTATTCGCTGCCCTGGGCCTTGTGGACCGTCATGGCGTAGGCCATGTCCAGCTCCGAGAGCATGTCCGCGGTGTAGACGGCGGTGCGCTCGTCAAAGGAGAGGGTGATGAGCTCGCCGGAGGGGTCCACATCCACCACCGTGCCCACGTCGCCGTTAAAGATGCCGGCGCCCACCGTGCCGTCTGGGCGCTCATAGAGGACGTCGTAGTTGTTCTTCGTCTGCATCACCCGGTCCCCCATCCGGAAGATCAGCTCGCCCCACTGCTTCTCCCGCTTGCCGGGCGCGGGGGGATTGAGGGCGGCCTGGAGGGCCTGGTTGAGCGCCTGGGTGCCCCAGGGGCCCCGCCGGGTGGGGCACAAAACCTGAATCTGTCCGGGATCGATCCCCATGTTCTGGGGCAGCCGTGTCTGGCACAGGCCCACCACCGTGTCCACCAGCCGCTGGGGGTCCCGGCGGCAGAGGAAGAAGAAGTCCCCCTGATTGCTCTCGAGGCAGGGGGGAGCGCCTAAGTTGACGGTGTGGGCGTTGCGGACGATGGCGCTCTGCCGGGCCTGACGGAAGATCTCCGTCAGGGCCACCGTCTCGATTTCGCCGCTGCGGAGCAGGTCGTGGAACACGTTCCCCGGCCCCACGGAGGGCAGCTGGTCGCTGTCCCCTACCATTACTAAGCGGCAGTCCGGCCGCAGAGCCGCCAGCAGGGCGCGCATCAGGGGCAGATCCACCATGCTCATCTCATCCACGATCACCGCGTTGGCCTCTAAGGGCTCCTTCTCGTTTTTGGCGAAGGTGAGGTCCCCGGTCTGCTCGTTGTAGCACATACCGAGGCAGCGGTGGATGGTCTGGGCCTCCCGGCCGGTGAGCTCGCTGAGGCGCTTGGCGGCCCGTCCGGTGGGGGCCATCAGGGCCACGTCCAGCCCTAAGCTGTCGAAGAGGGCCACCACCGCCCGCACGGAGGTGGTCTTCCCCGTGCCGGGGCCGCCGGTGATCAGCAGCAGCCCCCTGGTGGCGGCCAGCTCCACCGCCCGGCGCTGCTGCGCGGCGTAGGTGATGCCCTGCTCCCGCTCGATCCGGTCGATCAGGGCGGAGACGTTGCGCCCTGTGTCCGCCCGGAAGGACAGCATGTCCCGCAGCTTTCGGGCTGTGTAGGTCTCCGCCTCCCACAGCCGGTAGAGGTAGCAGGCGCTGATTTTGCCCAAGCTCTCCTCCACCACTGCCCGGCGGGCGATCAGGTTGTCCAGCGCCTCCTCGATGCGCCCGCCGTCCTCGCCGATCAGCTGCTCGGTGGCGGCGAGGAGCTTGTCCCGGGGCAGAAACACGTGGCCGTTGTTGAGATTGTGGCTGAGCTCGTAGAGGACGGCCGCCTCCAATCGGCGGCCGCTGCCGGCGTCCATGCCCATGCCCAGCGCGATCTCGTCTACGGCGGCAAAGCTCACCCCGTAGAATTCGTCCGACAGCAGGTAGGGGTTGGCCTCCACCGCCTCCATGGCCTCCAGCCCATAGCGGCGGTAGAGGCGCATGGCCAGAGGCAGGGGCAGGTCGTGGAGGGACAGAAATTCCAGCAGCCGCCGCATGGCGGTCTGGCGGCGAAAGCCCTCGGTGATCTCTCTCGCCTTTTTCATAGTGATGCCCTTGACGCTGGCCACGCGCTCCGGCTCCTCCTCCAGCACCCGGAGGGTGTCCGCGCCGAAGCGGTCCACCAGCCGCGACGCGGTGGCGGGGCCCACCCCCTTCACCACGCCGGAGGAGAGGTAGCTGAGGATCTCCGTCTCCGTGGTGGGCATGTGGCGCTCCACCGCCTCGGCCTTGAACTGCTCCCCGTGCTTGGGGTGGGTCATCCAAACGCCGCTGACAATCAGGTTCTCACCGGGGGCCGCACAGGGGATGCAGCCCACCACGGTGATCACCTCCCCGTCGTCGGTGACAAGGCGCAGAACAGTATACCCATTTTCCTCGTTCTGGAAAATGAGATTGAGCACGGTGCCGTCTATGGTATACTGCTGACTCATCCTATGTACCCCTTACTGCAGAAAGCTTGGAAGCTCCTCCCGGAGACACAGCGCCACGTCCCGGTCCTCCTTGGACAGCAGCGCGGCCACCTGCCGCCCCACCTCGTTGAGGCCGCAGTCCACGATCAGAATGGTGCCGAAGCCCCCGTGGTCATAGCGCAGCTGCTCCAGCACGTGGACCGCGTGCTCCAGCCCGTTGGCGCCGCCCCGGGCGGGAATCACGGCTAAGACGTGGTGCAGCGTCTCCTTTTTCATCCGTATGAAAATGCTGACAATCAGCCACAGCAGCGTGGCCAGTCCGATGGCCGCCAGCATAGCCACCAGCCCATCCTGCAAAAGTCTCATGCGCTCACCTCTGCCCATCCTATGCCGCAGCAGGGGCAAACGCCACCGGATGGCGGCGTGGGCAGGGCGGCGCAGGCCCCGGTTTACCGCGACAGCATCTTCTTCAGATACTGCCCAGTATAGGAGGCGGCACACTGCGCCACCTCCTCCGGAGTGCCGGTGGCAACAATATTTCCGCCGCCGTCGCCCCCCTCGGGGCCCAGGTCGATGAGATAGTCGGCACACTTGATCACGTCCAGGTTGTGCTCGATGACCACCACGGTGTTCCCGGCGTCCACCAAGCGCTGGAGCACCTCGAGGAGCTTGCGCACATCGTCGGTGTGGAGGCCAGTGGTGGGCTCGTCCAAAATATAGATGGTCTTTCCGGTGGACCGCTTGGAGAGCTCCGTGGCCAGCTTCACCCGCTGGGCCTCGCCGCCGGAGAGGGTGGTGGAGGGCTGGCCCACCTTGATGTAGCCGAGACCCACATCGCACAGGGTCTCCATGCGGCTGCCGATCTTGGGGATGGCGGAGAAGAACTCACGCCCCTCCTCGGCGGTCATCTCCAGCACCTCATGGATGTTTTTGCCCTTGTAGCGCACCTCCAGAGTCTCACGGTTGTACCGCTTGCCCTTGCACACTTCGCAGGGCACATAGATATCGGGGAGGAAGTGCATCTCAATCTTTAATAGGCCATCCCCCTGACAGGCCTCGCACCGGCCGCCCCGGACATTGAAGCTGAACCGGCCCGGGCCGTAGCCCCGGGCCTTGGCCTCGGCGGTGGAGGCGAACAGGTCCCGGATGTCGTTGAATACCCCGGTGTAGGTGGCGGGGTTGGACCGGGGGGAGCGGCCGATGGGGCTCTGGTCGATGTTGATGACTTTGTCGAGAAATTCCTCCCCCTCGAGGGCGTCGTGCCGGCCGGGACGGACCTTCATGCGGTTGAGGTCGGCTCCCAGACGCTTAAAGAGGATCTCGTTGACCAGGGAGGACTTGCCGCTGCCGCTGACCCCGGTGACGCAGGTGAAGGTGCCTAAGGGAATGGACACGTCGATGTGCCGCAGGTTGTTCTCCGCGGCTCCCCGGATGGTGAGGGTGTGGCCGTTTCCGGTCCGCCGCTTCTCGGGGACGGCAATTTTTTTCTTCCCCGATAGGTACAGCCCCGTCAGGCTCTTGGGGTTGTGCATGACCTCCTCCGGGGTGCCGGCGGCCACAATCTCCCCGCCGTGAATCCCGGCGCCGGGTCCCACGTCGATGAGGTAGTCCGCCGCGCGCATGGTGTCCTCGTCGTGCTCCACCACGATCAGGGTGTTGCCCAGGTCCCGCAGCTCCCGGAGGGTCTGGAGCAGCTTGTCGTTGTCCCGCTGGTGGAGACCGATGGAGGGCTCGTCCAAAATATACAGCACCCCCATCAGGGCCGAGCCGATCTGGGTGGCCAAGCGGATCCGCTGGCTCTCCCCGCCGGAGAGGGTCCCCGCGCTGCGGCTGAGGGTCAGGTACTCCAGGCCTACGCTGCGCAGAAAACCCAGCCGCGCCTTGATCTCCTTGAGGATCTGGCTGGCGATCATGGCCTCCGTCTTGCCCAACTGAAGCTGCTCCACATAGCGCAGGGCCTCCGATACCGACAGCTGGGTGTACTCGTGGATATTTTTGCTCCCCACCGTCACCGCCAGGCTCTCCCTGCGCAGGCGGCGGCCGCCGCAGTCGGGGCAGGGACGTTCGCTCATGCACTCCTCCAGCTCCCGGCGGCTGGCATCGCTCTGGGTCTCCCGGTAGCGGCGCTCAATGTTGTTGCAGATCCCCTCAAAGGGCTGCAGCAGCACCCCCTTGCCCCGGGGCTGGTCGTAGTGGAGCTCCAGCTTTTCCCCCTTGGTGCCGTAGAGGATGATGTCCTTCACTTCCCCGCTGAGCTCCCGCCAGGGGGTGGTCAGCTTGAAGCGGTATTTCTTGGCTAAGGCGTCAAAGTACATCCGGGAGATGCCGTCCCCCCGGATGTTGTTCCAGCCGCTGCACTGGATGGCGCCGTCTAAAATAGAGAGGCTCTCATCCGGTACAATCAGGTGGGGGTCCACCCGCAGCTGATAGCCCAGCCCCGTGCAGGTGGGACAGGCACCGAAGGGGTTGTTGAAGGAGAACATCCGGGGGGTCAGCTCCTCGATGGAGATGCCGCAGTCCTCACAGGCGTAGTTCTGAGAGAAGAGGATGTCCCGGTCTTCATCCAGAACGTTGACCACCACCAGACCGCCGGAGAGGCCGGCGGCCACCTCTACACTGTCAGTGAGGCGCTTCTGCATGTCCTCCCGGATGATCAGGCGGTCCACCACCACCTCAATGTTGTGCTTTTTGTTCTTGTCCAGCCGGATCTCCTCGGTGAGATCGTAGAGGGAGCCGTCGCAGCGGACCCGGACATAGCCGGACTTCCGGGCGTCCTCGAAGATCTTCATGTGCTCCCCCTTCTTCCCCCGGATCACGGGGGCGAGGACCTGAATCTTCGTGCGCTGGGGCAGCTGCATCACCTGATCGATGATCTGGTCCACCGTCTGCTGCTTGATCTCCTTGCCGCACTTGGGGCAGTGGGGCACCCCTACTCTGGCCCAGAGCAGCCGGAGATAGTCGTAGATCTCCGTCACCGTGCCAACGGTGGAGCGGGGGTTCTTGCTGGTGGTCTTCTGGTCGATGGAGATGGCGGGGGAGAGGCCGTCAATATAGTCCACATCCGGCTTCTCCATCTGCCCAAGGAACATCCGGGCGTAGGAGCTGAGGCTCTCCACGTACCGCCGCTGTCCCTCGGCGTAAATAGTGTCAAAGGCGAGGGAGCTCTTGCCGGAGCCGGAGAGGCCCGTAAGAACCACCAGCTTGTCCCGGGGGATCTCCACGTCGATGTTCTTCAGGTTGTTCTCCCGAGCGCCTTTTACAACGATTTTATCCTGCATGGGTTTTGCTTCTCCTTTGGGTTCAGTGAAGGTCTACTGTGCCGCCCGGCTGCTGGGGACGGTAGGGGGCGAGAAAGCGCACCTGAAGATACTGGTCAGGTACGCCGGAGGCGTTGCGGTAGCCCTGCTCCACGGCGCTGACAAAGCCGTACCGGCTGTAGTAGGCGCTGTCGCCGATGAGGAAGATGGCATTGTAGCCCTCTGCCGCGGCGCCGTCCGCCGCCGCTTGGATCAGCCGTCCGCCGAGGCCCTGTCTGCGATGGGGCAGCGCCACGGAGAGAGGGGCCAGCATCAGCGCCCGCAGGGCGCTCTCCGCCCCGGGGATCTCCTGCCGGGAGAGCATGATGTGGCCGGTCAGCGCACCGTCTGCATCCTCCGCCACCAGCTCCAAGGCGGGGAGATAGGCGGGGCGCTGGCGGAGGGCCAGGACAAAATCCTGCTCGGTGCCGTCGCTGACCTTGGCGGTCTCGAAGGCGGTTTTGACCAGCTCATAGATTGCCGGAAAATCTGTTTTTTGTGCTTGTCGAATCTGCATAGCGGTATGGTTTCCTTTTTTAGAATAAAATTTGGTGCGACGGTGACTTGTTTTGCGTCCAGCCGGGTGGTTTTTTTGCCGCCTTCGGCGGCGGATCGCCGCAGGTGCGGCGTACAAGCGTTTTCCCGCCTGTCCGGCGGCGGAGAGGTTTCGCGCCGACCGGCGCGCATTTTTTGCCGCTTTCAGCGGCGGAGAGATTCCGCTCTCCGGAGCGGGGTACTTTTAGGGCGTTTCGCGCCCCGGCGCGACCCACTTTTGTGACCAAACAAAAGTGGGCAAAAATTGGCTTAGAACCTGCGGTTCTAAGGACTCCCTTCTCCCCGCTGGTTTTTGGAGCGTTTCGCGCCCCGGCGCGACCTACTTTTGTCACCAGACAAAAGTAGGCAAAAGCTGGCTTAGAACCTACGGTTCTAAGGACTCCCTTCTCCCCGCTGGACTGCCTTCTTCTGTCACCGGCGCGTGGCCATCGAAGGGACCGGCAGTCCCGCCCCGGGCGTTACGCCCTGCTGCGGCGGAGCACAGCGGTTTTCTGCTCCCACATACAGCACCTGCTGCGGTGGGGAGGACAGACTGCCAGTGTGCGAAACGATAGAACATCAATCCCCACTCAACACCGCAGGAGCCCTTAGCGAAGCGGAAAGGGCGGGGACAGAACGGCGGTCAATCCAGTGTCCCACCGGGACTGCCGCGCACTGGGCAGTCAGTTCCCCTTGCGATGCCCAACAGCTTCCACCCAGTGCCGCGGGTTCTTAGGGCGCAGCCCTAAGTGGGCTTTTGGTTCCTTTTGGGCCATGCCAAAAGGAACCCGCACCGGG
>CAJFUI010000039.1 GCA_904420145.1 uncultured Oscillospiraceae bacterium | reverse complement strand
TTTCTCCTTCCCCGTAAAAGACCGCTCCATATCCACCAAGCCAAATAGTCCGCACATCTCAGATCTCCTCCTCCGCTTCCACCGCGTCGCTCACATAAAGCCTGCGCTCCTTTAAGTACAAAACCAGCTCCGGCTGCGTACACCCCGCCGCAAAGGCCGACCACGGCAGGGACTTTATCTCCTCGTCGGACAAATAGATTGCCATATCACAGATCCGGTCCACCAGCTGCAGCGTGGCGAGGAAGGTGTTATATTTCAGTGTGCCGCGGAAGATGCGGAATTCGATTGTTTCGCAGGGCTGGAGGTTGACACAGGTGTACCGTCCGGCGTGACGGCCCTTCTTGGCGTGTTCCAAGATGTCCTTAGGGTGCTCCTGATAGCCGTATCGGGCTGCCCACTGGTCCAGCTGCCGCTGAGTTCGGCGGCTGAACAGCAGCAGCTCGGACCAGTGCCGCTCAAAGAAATACAGGACACGGGCAATCGCCGCGTCCTGTTCCTCCTCGGTGTTCCCAAAGGCCTGCCGGCTCACATGTATGTGGAGGCCGCAGGTTCTCGCCCGATGGCTCTCGTATCCCATTTCCACGGCGCTGTGGAGAATTTCGGCCCACGGCATCTCCTCTGTGTGGTACGCCAAGCTCATGGGGTGTGTGACCAGTTCAAAGCCGTCGCTTAAAGAGCCGTCATGCTTGCAGTAGAGGCGATCCAGTCCATTTCCATTGGCGATGTCCAGCAGCTGCCGGGCATTCGCGCCGAGCTCTCCCGCCTTGTCGATCTCCAGCTCCACCCCAAAGAAGCGGGGACCTTTCCCGTAGAAGATGGGCTCCGGCTTGTAGTAGTAATCCTTGATGGCTTGGCGTTTGGCCTCGCGGGCATAGCAGTCCTCACACAGGGGATCCTCCTCATCCGCGTCGGCATCGGTGTATCGGACATCCTCCGACCGGATAATTCTCCCGCAGCGCTCACAGATGGTGTAATAGCGGTCATAGCACCTCTGGCAGAGGGGCGTGCAGTCGCTCCCGGCGTTGTCCTCATTCCAGATCCGCTCCCCACAGACCTGACGGTGGTTTCCTCCGTCAGGTCTGTGGGGCAGAGCAGTTCGCCGCACGCCTCGTTTTTCTGGGATATGGGGAACTCTTCGCGGCAGCAGGCGCAGACAAATGTGTTGTCTTTCATGTGATATTACCTCCTGAAAAGTTTGTTTCCTTGGTAGCCCCAAGGTATATCCAAGAGGATAATATCTCATTTCATTTTTCGACTTTTACAGAAATCCAATTTGAGCAAGGGAACATCTCAGTAAGCAAAAAGGAGGTGCTATCCTGTATGGAAGCTTACCAAGAGGAATTGATTGCTCTGCGAAGCGGCAAAAAAGCCCCGGAACGTTCCGGAGAATATTGGAGCAAGGAAGATCTTGAAACACTGCAAAATCTCTTTTGGGAGGGGGTAAACCTGTCAGAAATCGCCATCCGGCTGGGGCGAAACGAGGTTGCCACCTACCAGCAGCTGGCAAAAAGCGGCCTGCTGTCCAGCCAGTGCAGGCCGCGAAAGCGCACCAAACGGCAGGCCAAGGCGGAGTGCCTCTGTCCATCCTGCGGCGTTACAGACTGCCGCAGCTGCGGAAAGGAGGGAGCCATCTATGTTGGAGAGGTATGACGATCTCCTCACCGCAGAGGAGGCCTGCGAGGTGCTGAAGATCGGCAAGAACAGGCTCTATGCCATCTTGGCCGCCAAAGAGCTGAAGGCGTACCGCAACGGCCGTGTCTGGCGCATTCCCCGCCTCGCCGTGGAGGCGTATATCCGAGCCCAAGCAAACCTATAAAAAAGTCCGTGGACGCATCCCGTCCACGGACTTCTATTTAATTTCCTGCTCCAAATGCAAAAACAGGTCAGAATTGAAAAAGTCTACGATCGTGATGCCAAGGCCATCGCAGAGCTTTTTGACCGTGGCCACCGTCGTGCTGTTGTTGCGCCCGCTGACAATATTGTTCACCGTAGACTGTGTAACGCCGCTGCGGTTGCACAGAGCGTTAATCGATATATCATGTTCCCGGCATAGCTCTAAAATTCGCCGCCGCACCGCCTCGCCGATTGTGATGCCAATCCCCTCTTTCCTACGATCCGTAAAGAAAGAGTACACAATTGTCCCTTGACGATGTTACCTCTTTTAAGTTAATATAACTCAAAAGAGGTAGAACGAAAGAGTTGGATACGGAGGGCAGCCATGTTTTGCTGGAATTGTGGAACGAAAATACCGGATAAATCCAAATTTTGTATGAATTGCGGCGCAGCGATTCGATTTGCAGAAGATGTTTCCGATTCTGCAAATACCCCCCTTGCGGAATCGAAAGAAGCAGCTATGCCGGAGCAAGATCCTCCAGTACAATTTGTAATCCAAGGTACAACGTTGGAATTCCCAAGTTCCATTCGGGAATACACCAAAATGCGGAAGGATTTTGCAAATCAAATAGAGCCTTATATTTGCCAACAAAAAGAACAAGCAACATCAAATATTGCGAAGTTGCAAATAGACAATATTGATGAATGCGCCGACATTTTTGCCTCTTTTGGTCGTAATGTATCCGATAAACTAATTGCTACTGTGCATCAAAACCTGATGCAGTATAAAATTTATACAGTTTCAGAAGAAAATGTTGCCGAATTATATGACAATGTAGCACGGAAATTTTCAAAAGAATATGATCTATTTTTTGAAGGATATTTTGAGATTATCGGAAATGCTGAGCAGCTCAAACAACTTCGCGCTTTAAAACGTTCCGGGCGCAGTTACTGGCAAGGTGGCGGGTTCGGCATCAAAGGTGCGCTGGTTGGGGCTGCCAAGGCCGGGATACTAAATGCTGGAACCGGATTAATTCGAGGAATTGGAGACGCTTGGACAGATGCTGGAGATCGCAATAAGGCTTATAAAAGCAAAGTAGCATTTTTACAGAGCAAAGACTGGGCACAAATCTTTGAACGCGCTCTTCTGGAAGATACATTCCAAATGTATGATGTGTATGCCAGCTTGCTTTCTGATAATGGCAAACTATCGCTTCCAAATTTAGATACATCTCTATCGGAAGTCTATTTTGAAAACGGGAAAAAAAGTTCTCGACAAGAAGAACGAATTGAATTGTTTTTAAAAGCCATTCAATCGTATCCCTATGGGGGAGGCAGCTATGTAGAACTGGGCAAAATCATAGGTTATACCAACAAAGAGCTGCTCAGTGCATATGATTATTTCATGCCTTTGCGCCAGCTCAGTGGCTATGTAAAATATGTCGTAGCACTTCAATATTTTTCAAAAAAAGAGATTCCCGATAGTGGCTATGAGAATTTGGACAAAAAAATTAGGATTATAGAATCCCAGCTTTCTATGCTGAGCAAATTAAAGTGTATATCTACTTCTTTCTCAGAAGCCTGTGATCCATATGAACATACACTCCAAAAAGAGCGCCAAGATTTTTTATCAAAACGTCTGACCTCAGATGATGGGAATCATTTTCAAAGTGTTGAAGATTTGGACCTATATCTCAGAGAACGAGATGAGTATAAGAAATACCGGCAAGAAACCTTAACACGCATTGTTCCCCTTGAACGGCAAGACGAGCTTCTGGCACAGGCAGAAGCTCACCACTTCAAAAATCCAATTACTTGTCGGGATCTTGCACAATGGAAGACAGAGCTGCTAAATTGTCATAAAGTACAAGATAGATATTCCAGAAGTTTTGAGTCGTATTTTTGGCACCGTTGGAAAGTAGCTGACCCCAAAAAAGTTGTCGGGCATTTACCGCTGGAAGCTCAAACGGTACTGGCTGATATTCCGTATATTTCAATCACAAAATTTATCACGGTTCATAATGTGCAGATTTTGCCCCGAATACTTTCGTTTTCTACGATTGATGCATGGCTTTTTGCATCCGACTTCTACATCGGGGTAATAATTCCTAACCGTTCAGAATCACACATTTACAGAGCAAAGGAACTTGAGCAGATACAATTTCGTGAAGATGTGTTGTCTTTTTATAAGACGAATTCCTCCTGTGAAACTGTAAAATTCACACTTCCGGGCAACCATGATCCAGATCTTGCAAATTGGATTAATTTGGTAAATTACACATTAGCCGCTGCTCACAAGCAAAAAGCTAACAATCTTTGTCCTGTTTGTGGCAAACCGTTATTTGAGGGTGCTATGTTCTGCGGCAGCTGCGGGTGCAAATTGTAGCAAAAAATTGGGAGGTACATAACACATGATTTGTAGACATTGTGGCAAGGAGTGTCCAGAGGACACAAAATTCTGCATCTTCTGCGGAGGACTCTTAGAAGACCCTGACAAAGAATTCATGGGAAACAAGTTTGACACCGTGGAAGAATGCGCAAAAGCAAAGCAAGATTATGCTGCTCTAACAAATCCCTTTACCCCTGCAGATGGTGAATATTCACTGGGAGATTTGCGGAAAGCGATTGAAGTCTGCCAAAATGATCAATCATACCATCCGGTAGCTGCTCGGCTTGCCCTTGAATATCTAAATCCAATCGCCGAAAAATTGGAATATACAGTTAAGCGAAACAGCAAACGGAGTACAGTAAGGGTATTTTCATCATTATACGCTGTTTTTGTTATTGCTGTTTTAGTTTTACAGCCTATCACACGCATCGGAGAATATTCAAATACCTATCTGGGAATGATTGCATTGGCAATTCCGGGGCAATTGGGATTATTTACATGGATATGGAACATAGCCGTTGTTTTGGGTGTGCTACTATCTGTTGCTTGTTCCATATCATTTATCAAAAATCCTGACATAGACTTGAATGTTGCCGCCCCTTTTTTGGTCTCGTTCTTTTTGATAGTAATCTGGGTTGTTAACATCATCCCGCAGATCTTTGGCCTTGAATACAATTTTCTTTCCGCATTTTGGTGGATTGTTATTGGAGGCATAATAGTTGGTACAATTAATCTTGCTATCCTTCCTAAAAAGATGCGAAAAGAACAATAGATATGTAGGGCCCTATGGTTCACATGCTGCAAACCATAGAAGAGTCTTCCCCACAGCAGTCCGCCCCGCTGCCAACATTTTTGTTTACAAACACAAAAATACGGCCTAATCTCCGCAGACAGCAAAACAGAACAGAAAAAAGAAAAGTCCCCGCGATCCCCTGCAAGGCAAGGGATTGCGGGGTGTCGTATTTCTCACAAAATACGACAGGAGATACAGGTCGGCGTACTCCTAAGCGGTAGGCCACCAGTTAGAGTCTGGTCAGGGGTGCCAAAAACGCTGTGATTGATTTTCAAATCACAGCGTTTCTTTTTTCTATGTGGCACTTATCCCCTTATAGCCGCTTTGCACAGGCCGCCTTTACCGCTGACGCCATCTGCTCTCCAAGCCGCCGCAGCTCCTCCGCCCCATCTCGGCGAAGGGAAGCTGTGCTGAGATGGTCCCAGTCTGTCATGCACAGCTCCAGCACGGAATATCTGCGGAAGCGCTCCGTCAGAACGCCGGCATAGGACATGGAGCCCTGGCTGAGAAGCACGACAGCGGGTTTTCCGCGCATCTCGTGTCCGGCAGAGGCAAAAGCCCGATTGAGCAGATGGAGCAGGCGCAGATCCGGCTGGATCAAATACTGGGGGGAGCAGAAGCAGAAGCCGTCCGCGGCCTTTGCCCAGCGGGAGAATTCAGCAGCACGGTCCTCTTTCATGCAGCGGCCTGTCTTCTCACAGACCCCGCACCCGCCGCAGTCCGCCACCGGCTCCGGGCCAAGATAGAAGGTCTCCACCCCGATCCCCGCCTCCTGCAGGGAGAGGGACAGCGGACGGAGGCTCTCCTCCGTCCGCCCGGTACGCCAATATCCGCTATTGACCAGCAGCACCTTCATCTATGTATTCCTCCTTGAGGCAAGCGCGTTCGTGAAACAGGGCCTTCCCTTTTCAGCGGGATACCTCTCCTTCCACCGGCAGCTTCCACAAGGGAGATCCTATCAGCACTTTCTAAACTATGGTTTTGCAAAAGATAAACTCTGTATAAATTGGATCTGTTAAGCGCTGTGGGTACGGTGAATTCCCCGCAGCACCGACGGGGGACGGCTCTTGTTTGCAAGAGCCGTCCCCTGATTTTTTGAAATTGTTAAGCCCCGTTAAAGGACTGTTTAACAGGGCGCGGTATGCTGTCCGCATAAAACTTCATGGGCTGAAAGTGCACCAGGAACGTAGGCAAAAGCCGGAGCGCATGAAGTTTTTGCGCATGTGGGCCGTCCCGGCCCATGCGCTTTTGCTTGCATGGCCGTGCCGCTGAAAGGGGCACCTGGCCCATTTTACTACGCTTTTGCACAGCAAACCTCTGGAAGGGAGCGCTCATCATGGCATCCAACACTCTGCTCCACGGCCTCAGCAGCGCCGAGGCCCAGCGCCGGCGGGAGCACGGAGGAGGCAATACGCCGCCTCCCTCCATTACCAAGCCCACAGGCCAAATCATTAGGGAGCACGTCTGCACCCTGTTTAACCTATTTAACGTCCTGATCGCTATTGCTCTGGCCCTGGTGGGAGCATGGTCCAATCTGCTGTTTATCCTCATCATCGCCCTGAACACAGTGATTGGGATTATCCACACGCTCCACGCCAAAAAGCTTGTGGAACAGATCGCCGTTCTTACCGCTCCTAAGGCCCGAGTTCTCCGGGATCGTGTTCTGCGTGAGCTTCCGGTAGAGGAGCTGGTGCTGGAGGACATCATCTCCCTTGAGAGCGGGATGCAGATCCCGGCGGACGCCCGGCTCTTGTCCGGTGAGGTAGAGGTGGACGAGTCCCTTCTCACCGGGGAGGCCGACCCGGTGCGGAAGGCCCCGAGGGACGAGCTGCTCTCCGGCAGCGTGGTGGTCTCCGGCGCCTGCATGGCCCAGGTGGAGCGGGTGGGGGCGGACGGCTACGCCGCCCGCCTCACCCACGCAGCCAAAGCCGCCGCCCCAGAGCACTCCGAGCTGCTGGACTCCATGGGCAAGGTCACCTGCTTTACCGGCTTTCTGATTCCGCCTCTGGGTCTCCTGCTGTTTTGGCAGGCCTTCTTTCTGCGGGGCGAGCCCCTGTTCGGCGCAGTAACCGCCACGGCCGCCGGTCTATTGGGTATGCTCCCCAAGGGGCTGGTGCTGCTGATCACCGTCAGTCTGGCCGCGGGAGCGGCTAAGCTGGCCAGGTCCCGGGTGCTGGTGCAGAACCTGTTCTCCCTGGAGAGCCTTGCCCACGCGGATATCCTGTGCTTGGACAAGACCGGGACCCTCACCGAGGGAAACATACAGCTGGAACGGGTGATCCCCCTGGAGGCCCCGCCCATTCCGCTGGAAGAGCTGATGGACGCCTTTCTTTCCCACAGCGACGACAACAACACCACCTTTCAGGCGATGCGCCGCTATTTCTCCCCAACGGCCGGCCGCTTAACGCCCACCGCCAAAGTTTCCTTTTCCTCCCAGCGAAAGTGGAGCGCCATGACCTTTCAGGATTTCGGCACTCTCGTCATCGGCGCGCCTGAGCGGATGACAGGCACCGTGCCGACGGCGGAGCTGCGTGAGGAAATCCAGCGGGGCCGGTGGGTCCTGCTGGCCGCCTATACCACAGCTCCCGTAGGAGCGGAAGGACCGCTGCCGCCCATGACCCCTCTGGCCGCCTTGGTGTTCTCCGACCCGGTCCGGTCCGGCGCGGCGGAGACCTTGGCCTATTTTCAGCGGGAGGGCGTGGCCGTCAAGGTCCTCTCCGGGGACAACCCGGCTGCGGCCGCCGCGGTGGCGGCCCAGGCGGGACTGGCCCATGCGGACGCTTGGGTGGATATGAGCCAGATCCAGACGGAGGCGGAGCTGAAGCGGGCCGCCGCCCGGTACACCGTGTTTGGCCGGGTATCCCCGGAGCAGAAGCGGGACCTGGTGCGCGCTTTTCACGCCCAGGGGCACCAGGTGGCCATGGCTGGGGACGGAGTCAACGACATCCTTGCCATGCGCGGTGCCGACTGCTCCATCGCCATGGCCCACGGCAGCGAGGCCGCCCGGCAGGCCGCGCAGATGGTGCTGCTGGACGCCGACTTCACCGTCCTGCCCCGTATTCTCGCGGAAGGGCGCCGGGTAGTAAACAACATGACGCGGGTGGCGGGGGTGTTTTTTGTCAAGACCATCTACTCCATTCTTCTCTCCTTCTTCTGCGTCCTCAGCAGCCGTCCCTTCCCACTGATCCCCATTCAGGTGACGTTGATCGACCTGTTCATTGAGGGGTATCCCGCCTTTTTCCAGTCCTTCACAGCCGATCAGCGGAAGCCCCAGAGCCATTTTCTGCCCTCGGTGCTCCAGTGCGCCCTTCCCAATGCCCTGGCGATTTTGCTGGCCACCGCCGCGCTTCTCTTAGGCGGCGTACGCCTGCCGGAGGATCAGATTAGTCTGGGGCTCTACCTGGTCATCGGCGTGGTGGAGGCGGAGGCTCTGCTGAAATCCTGTCTCCCGCCTACGCCTCTGCGCGCTTTCCTCTTTCTCACTGCTACTGGCGGATTTTTCGCTGCGGTACTGCTGTTCCACTCCCTGCTGGCCCTGCCGCTGCCCCTGCAGGGGACTCTGCTGATCGCCCTGCTGGTGTCGGCCGCCGCCTTGGGCGCCGAACGGCTGATCGCCCTCGCCATCCGGCACCTCCCTCCCCTCCGGCGTCCCCCTGCTGCCCGACGTCCGAAATCCCCCCGCATCTCCTCCCATTCATAGCACCTATGCACTTTAGTCGCGCCGCAGCCCCATGCAAAATCGACGGTTGCAAGCTCTGTGCATACAATCCGGACCGTCCCGCGCCCCTTGTGCTGCAAGGCCCTGCTGTCTATGACGGCAGGGCCTTTTTGCTGTGCAGCAGTATGGAACAAAGAGGCGGAGACCCACACGGGTCTCCGCCTCTTTTTGCCGTCGGTCAGAGCAGCATCGCCAGTGTCCCTGCCACGATCAGGGCCAATCCCCACCCGGACCGCTTTGTGAGACGCTCACGAAACACCAGATAGGAGAAAGCTACGGTGACCAAAATACTCAGCTTGTCAATGGGTACCACCACGCTGGCGGGCCCCTCCTGCAGCGCCCGGTAGTAGCAGAGCCAGGAGGCCCCCGTGGCAAGGCCGGACAGGCAGATAAAGCCCAGTTCTCCCCTGGGCACCTCTCTCACCCTGCCGGTCTTGCCCGTCACCAGCACCATCACCCATGCCATAACCAGCACCACCCCCGTGCGGATGGCAGTGCCCAGATTAGACTCCACCCCCTCGATTCCCATTTTTCCTAAAATGGCAGTGAGGCTGGCGAAGACGGCCGAGCCGAAGGCGCAGAGCAGCCACTCCTTCCCCTGGGGCGCGGCGCCTTCCACGGAAGGCTTCTTCTCAATCATCAAAAAGGTGCCGACGCCGATGAGAACCACCCCGATCCCCTGGAACACCCCGATCGGCTCCCCCAGCAGCAGGAAAGCCAACAGGATGGTCAGCACCGTACTGGACTTGTCAATGGGCACCACCTTGTTGATGTCCCCCAGCTGCAGGGCCCGGAAGTAGCAGAGCCATGAGGCGCCGGTGGCGAGGCCGGACAAAATCAGGAACAGCAGCGCCTTGGCATCAATGTCTCTTATCTGGTCTTGGGATCCCGCTACAAATACCATCACCCACGCAAAAATCAGCACCACAATCGTACGGATTGCAGTGGCCACAGTGGAGTCTGTCCTGCGGATGCCGCACTTGGCCAAAATGGCTGTGACCCCAGCAAAAAAGGCGGAGCCGACAGCAAAGAGTATCCACATCATCTATCACCTCACCCCTATTGTGCCCGGAATCGGTAGCCCGCACCCCAGACGGTCTGAATATAGCGGGGATGGCTGGGATCCCGCTCCAGCTTCTCACGGAGGCGGTTAATGTGGACTGCCACGGTAGCGTTGTCCCCCAAGGCCTCCAGCCCCCACACCTTTTCATATAGGTCCTCCCGACTGAACACCATATCGAGGTGGAGCATCAGGAACAAAAGCAGTTCATACTCCTTGTT
>CAJFUI010000038.1 GCA_904420145.1 uncultured Oscillospiraceae bacterium | reverse complement strand
TTTGGGCTGCATATGACCCGTTAGCTCAGTCGGCAGAGCAACTGCCTTTTAAGCAGTGGGTCCGGGGTTCGAATCCCCGACGGGTCACCAATCCCCCATCCTTTGGGTTTTAAAGGATGGGGGATTTTTATATTTACACTTGCCTGTACAGCCGAACAGTGATAAAATGACAGGGAGTTATACAAAACTAACCGTTGTTTTATAGACAGCTGATAAGGGAGGAAAAAGTTTTGCGGGAGCAGCACGAGGAATTGCCGCGCAAAGACGGAATTTTTCCCGGCGAGGCCTATTTGGAAAGGAAATCAGCTCATGCCGCTGTTTACCGCATGGACTTTTCAGATGGCTTCGGGACGATGACAGCCCATAGCGTGATGCCCGGCGTAACCTTGATTTTGAACGACTTCCATACGCCCTGCGGCTTCCCGGCGGAGGCGCGCTGTCCCGGACTGGTTGAAATCAACCACTGTCGGGCGGGACGCTTTTCCTGCACCATGCGGGACGGACGGGTGGCATGGTTGGGCCCTGAGGATTTTTCTATCAGCGATATGGGAAGGCCTCCGGTGGAAAGTCGATTTCCGCAGGGGCTGTATCAAGGGATCAGTCTGGTGGTAGAACCAAAGGCGGCGGAGCGGTCCATTGGGCAGATGCTGGGAGAGGGGGTGCTGGATCTTCGGGAGCTGTTTTCTACCCTTCTCACAGAGCAGTCCTTTCTGCTGCTGCGCTCAGAGCCGAAGCTCCAGCACATCTTCTCTGAGTTCTACGACGCCCCAGAGGATGGCCGCATGGCCTACTATCGGCTGAAGACAGCGGAACTGATGTTTTTTCTCCGTGAGCGGCAAAAGACCACGGGTCGGGCCGGAGGCTTCTACCACAGTAAAAGCATCCTTTGCCGGATCCATGAGATCGAGGCAAGGCTGACAGAGGACCTGCGGTTACGCATTCCTCTGTCGGCGCTTTCTGCAGAGTACCGGATGGGAGCGTCTACCATCAAAAAATATTTTCGCCAGATCTACGGCGTGCCGCCCTATGCCTACCTGAAACGGCGGAGGATGGAGGAGGCGGCCTTCCTGCTGACCACTACAGAGGAGAGCATCGCTCAAATCGCCGAGGTGGTGGGCTACCAGAATACCAGCAAGTTCTCCGCGGCTTTCCGGGATATCTACTCTATTTCGCCAACGGCCTATAAAAAGGCGGCAGCATCCCGTTCGGTGCCGGAGGAGACGCCGTAAAGGACATAGCCCGGCGGAAAAGCTTTTCCACCGGGGTGTTTTCCATAAAAAGGGGAGCGCTTTGGAGCAACACGGCCTTTCGGAGTTGCAAGCGGAGAGATAAGGACGCTATAATGCGTTTAATGGTTAGTATGTACTAACTAAAATCCATAAAGGAGGGATTCCTTTGCAGCGATCCAAACAGAGCAGCCTCGCCCGCATGATGGGCTATGCGGACGGACACAGGGCTCTGACCATATTAGGCTGCGCCTTGTCCGCCGTAGCAGCTGTCTTGGGGCTGGTGCCCTATGTGTGCGTCTATCTGGTGGCAAGGGACGTGCTGGCGGTGTTCCCAGATATCACCGCCGCGTCGGGACTGGGGCGGTGGGGATGGCTGGCGGTGATCTTCGCCGTGGCCAACATTGTCGTCTACTTCGCTGCCCTGATGTGCACCCATGTGGCAGCCTTCCGTACCGCCCGAAACATCCGCTATGCAGCTATGTCCCATGTGCTGACGCTGCCCCTCGGCTTTTTTACCGGCAATCAGTCCGGCCGGCTGCGCAAGCTCATCGACGACAACGCCGGCCTTACCGAGGACCTTCTGGCCCACAAGCTCCCCGATCTCACCGCCGCACTTGTAACCCCTGTGGCCGCCGTGGTGATGCTGTTTCTCTTTGACTGGCGGATGGGGCTTTTGTGCCTTTTGACCATGGCGGCGGCCTTGGGGTGCATGATGGCCATGATGGGCGGCAAGAACGCCGGTTTCTTCCACCGCTACCAGCAGGAGATTGAGCGCATGAGCGGCGAGGCGGTGGAGTATGTCCGGGGGATCCCGGTAGTGAAGATGTTCCAGCAGACGGTCTACTCCTTCAAGGCCTTCTACAACGCCATCAAGGACTACAGCGACTTAGCCAGCCAGTACGCCATGAGCTGCCGCAGCGGCCAGACCGGCTTCCTCACCTGCATCAACGGGGCCTTTGCCCTGCTGATCCCGGCGGCGCTCCTCATCGCCTCCGGGGGAGATGTGGAGCGGACGGCGGTGAATTTTATCTTTTATACCCTCTTTGCCCCCGCCTGCGGCGCCATGATCAACCGCATCATGTACATGAGTGAGGCGGTGATGCAGGCCGACGAGGCCATGGGCCGGCTCGATGAGATCCTCTCGGAGCGGCCCCTGCCGGAGGCCCGGTCTCCCCAAAGACCGAAGGGAGCGCAGGTGGCCTTCTCCCATGTCTCCTTTACCTATCCCGGCGCCGAACGGCCCGCCCTGGACGACGTGAGTTTTACCGTGGAACCCGGGCAGGTGGTAGCCCTTGTGGGCCCCTCCGGCGGCGGCAAGACCACGGCGGCCAGCTTGATCCCCCGCTTCTGGGATGTGGACAGCGGCAGCGTCTGCGTAGGCGGCGTGGATGTGCGGGAGATGGACAGCGCCGCCCTGATGGAGCAGGTGGCCTTTGTCTTCCAGGACACCCGCCTCTTTAAGGAGAGCGTCCTGGAGAATATCCGCGCCGCCCGTCCGGCGGCCACCCGGGAGCAGGTGCTGGAGGCCGCCCGGGCCGCCCAGTGTGAGGATATCCTCAAGAAGCTGCCAAAGGGCCTCGACACGGCGGTGGGGACCAAGGGGATCTACCTCTCCGGCGGGGAGAACCAGCGCATCGCCTTGGCACGGGCCATTTTGAAGGACGCCCCCATCGTGGTCCTGGACGAGGCTACTGCCTTCGCCGACCCGGAGAACGAGCACCAGATCCAGAGAGCCTTTGAGACGCTGGTGAAGGGAAAGACGGTGCTGATGATCGCCCACCGCCTGTCCACGGTACAGCATGCCGATAGCATCCTTGTGCTGAAGGAGGGACGGATCGCCGAGGAAGGCACCCATGAGCAGCTCCTGGCCGCCGGCGGCGTCTATGCGGATATGTGGGCCGACTACCAGCGCAGCGCCCAGTGGAAGGTTGGAAAGGAGGCATTGGCATGACAAAGAAGCTGCAGCATCTCTTTGCCCTCAGTGAGCGGGGAGCAAAGGACCTCGTCAAGGCGGTCCTCTGGTGCTTTGTGTGCAACGTCGGCCTGATGCTGCCTGTCGGCGTGGTGATGGCGGTGATGACGCACCTCCTCGGCGTGATGGAGCACGGCGGCGACGTCATGGACGGCTTTTGGGTCTATACGGGGGGCGGCATCGCCGTGGTGGCCTTGCTGTTTGTCCTCCACTACTTCCAGTATGCCGCCCTCTATCTCGCCACCTATCAGGAGAGCGCCAGCCGCAGGATCAGCTTGGCGGAGACGCTGCGCCGTCTGCCCCTCAGCTTCTTTGGCAACCGGGATCTCAGCGACCTGACCGCCACCATGATCGCCGACTGCTCCGATTTGGATCAGATGTTTTCCCACTATGTCCCCCAGCTCTTTGCCTCTATTCTCTCCACAACCTTCATTGGAATCTGCATGTTCCTGTGGGATTGGCGGATGGCCCTTGCGGTGCTGTGGGTGCTGCCGGTGGCGGTGCTGCTGACGGCGGGCTCCAAAAGGCTGCAGGACACCTTTGGCACCAAAAACATCTTAGCCAAGCGCTCGGTCACCGAGCACATCCAGGAGGGGCTGGAGACCATCCGGGACCGGCGGGCCTGCAGCCGACAGGAGGCCTACCTCAAGGAGCTGGACAGCAGGCTGGTCGCCATGGAGCACAGCGCCATCCGCTCGGAGCTGGCCACCGGGGTGTTCGTCTGCTCCGCCCAGGCCTTTCTGCGTCTGGGGCTGGCCACCACAGTGCTCACCGGCTCCGCCCTGATGCTCTCCGGCGGGCTGAGCTTCCTCTACTTTCTCGGCTTCCTCTTTGCCGCCGCCCGGCTCTACGACCCGCTGGGACTGGTGCTGCAGAACATCGCCGCCACCTTCAACGCCAAGCTGAAGATCGAGCGGATGCGCGCCATTTTAGAGCAGCCGGTGCAACAGGGGGCGGAGCATTTCACCCCGAAGAACTACGACATCACCTTTGACCACGTCCGCTTCGCCTACCACCAGGGGGAGGGGGTGCTGGAGGACGTGAGCTTTACCGCCAAGCAGGGGGAGGTTACGGCTCTGATCGGCCCCTCCGGCGGCGGGAAGTCCACCGCCTGCAAGCTGGCCGCCCGGTTCTGGGATGTGAGCGGCGGCAAGATCACCCTCGGCGGCACAGATATCTCCACCGTGGACCCGGAGACGCTGCTGCGGCACTACGCCATGGTGTTTCAGGATGTGGTGCTGTTCCGGGATACGGTGATGGAGAACATCCGCCTGGGCCGCAGGGACGCCACCGACGAGGAGGTCATGGCCGCCGCCAAGGCCGCCCAGTGCGACGAGTTCATCCATCAGCTGCCCCAGGGCTACCAGACCGTCATCGGAGAGAACGGCTCCACCCTCTCCGGCGGGGAGCGCCAGCGCATCTCCATCGCCCGGGCGCTGCTGAAGGACGCCCCGGTGGTGCTGTTAGACGAGGCCACCGCCAGCTTAGACGTGGAGAACGAGAGCGCGGTGCAGACCGCCCTGTCCCGTCTGCTGCGGGGTAAGACCGTGCTGATCATCGCCCACCGGATGCGCACCGTGGCCGGGGCCGACCGCATCGTAGTCCTCGCCGAGGGCAGGGTGGCCCAGCAGGGTACGCCCGCGGAGCTGATGGCTGAGGGCGGCCTCTACCGCCGCATGGCGGAGCTCCAGAGCCAGAGCGCGGCATGGACGCTGGGAGGCTCGGGGGCAGAATAGACGGCCTCCCGATAGGCGGGGGAGCGCGGCTGCTCCACGCTGCTTTTGCACAAAGAGTTAACCTCCTTTTTACCCGCATGGGATAGCAGGATGGGCGGATAGGCGCTATACTGTAGAAAAACTGCCGCAGGCAGTGAGCAGGGAGTGTCCCTATGGAGCCCATGGGCCGCCATATCAAGCTTTTTCATCTTGTTTTCCACAGCAGAGCCAGTGTGCCCCTTGGGGGTGCGCTGGCTCTGCCGTGTTTTTGTCATGTGCTTATACGGCGACAAGAAAAAATGAGGGCTTGACGGCCCGTATCGATGCAGACGCCCCGCGCGCCGGTCTTGACGTTCGGCGTGTCTGTACAGCAGAAGCGGGAACTCAATCAGGAAAGGCAGGAGCGACGATGCAGAAAACCTATGTGCTGGACACCAATGTGCTGATCCATGCCCCTTACGCGCTGGAGTCCTTTGAGGACAACCACATTGTGCTGCCGCTGGCGGTACTGGAGGAGCTGGACGAGCTGAAGCAGGCGGAGGGAGAGCAGGGCGGCAACGCCAGGCAGGTGATCCGCTTTTTGGAGCGGCTGCGCCGGCAGGGGAGCCTGGTGAAAGGGGTCTCCCTCCCCGGCGGAGGGACGCTGCGGCTGGAGGTCAACCATGTAGACGTGCCTCTTCCGCAGGGGATGGACCCAAACAGCCGGAACGGCCGCCTGCTGAAGGTGTGCAGGGGCCTTGTGGAGGAGGGGGCGCCGGCCATCCTGGTTACGCGGGACATTGTGGCCCGCATTAAGGCCCAGATGATCGGCGTGCCGGCGGAGGATTTCACCACTGACCAGATCCCGGATGAGGCGGAGTCCTATACCGGCCGAACGGAGGTCTATGTGCCGGACCATCTGCTCGCCGGCCTGAAAAAGAAGGGGATTCCAGCGGAGGAGCTGTACACCGCGGACATACGGGGGGAGCGGCAGAGCGTGTCGCTGACGGAAAACCAGTTTGTGCTGCTGCGCTCCGACACGGAGGAGAAAAAGACCATGCTGGGGCGCTTTTCCGCCGGGAGGGTTACGGCCCTTTCCTTCGGCGGCGCCAAGCCCTTCGGCGTCAGAGCCCGGAGCGTGGGGCAGCGGTTCCTGCAGGAGGCGCTGATGCTCAGCGCGGCGGAGGCGCCGCTGGTGATTGTCAAGGGGCCGGCGGGCACCGCCAAGACCTTTTACTCCTTGGCGGTGGGGCTGGAAAAGGTGCTGGAGCAGGAGAGAAGGGAGTTTCGCAAAATTCTGGTCTGCCGTCCCAACGCCCAGTTTGATCAGGACATCGGGTTTCTCCCCGGCAGCGAACAGGATAAGATCTCACCGCTGATGCGCCCCATTGTGGACAACTTGGAGATTTTGATGGATTTAGAGAATAAAAAGGAACGGCGCAGCGAGGAGGAGCTCCGGAGCCGCATCGACTATCTGTTTGAGACCGGGGTCATCACCGCCGAGGCGATGAACTTCATGCGGGGCCGCTCCATCACCGATACTTGGCTGATGATCGACGAGGCCCAGAATCTGACGCCCCGGCAGGTCAAGGGAATTGTCACCCGGGTGGGGCGGGGGACCAAGGTGATTCTGCTGGGGGACCCGGCCCAGATCGACCACCCCCTGCTGGACGAGCGGAGCAACGGCCTGAGCTACGCCTCCAGCCGCATGCGGGGCAGCCCCCTCTGCGTCCAGCTCACCATGCTCCCCGACGAGTGTGAGCGCTCGGCCCTGGCGCTGGATGCCGCCATGCGGATGTAGGGCAGAGAGGTACATAGAGAAAGGCAAGGGATGCGCTGCTGTCTGGCAGCGCGTCCCTTGCTTCTTGGCAGAGGTGATTTGGAGCTCAGCCGCACTGCTCTACGAAGCAGTCAATCAGCCGCTGGCCGGACACGGTGTCCTGCCTCCGCCCGCCCTCCGTCAGCCGCTCCGGGTGCCACTGCACCCCCCAGATGGGCAGGGTGCGATGGGACACCGCCTCGATGACATCGCCTGCCCACTGCACGGCAGTCAGGCCGCTGCCCAAGCGGTCGATGGCCTGGTGGTGGGCGCTGTTGACGGTAAAGCGGCGGCCGTAGATGGCGGCAAGAAAGGAGCCTTCGACCGCCCAAGCGGGGTGAAGGCGGTCCCCTTTCCGGCCGGCGCTGTGGCCCTCGATGTGCTGGAGCAGGGTGCCGCCGAAGGCCACATTGAGCACCTGAATCCCCCGGCAGATACCAAGGATGGGCTTGCCCTCGGCGGCAAACCGGGCGGTGAGGGAGAGCTCCAGCCCATCCCGCGCCTCGTCCAGACCGCGGCAGTCCAAAACCGGCGCGCCATAGTGCCGGGGGTGGATGTCTCCGCCGCCGGGCAGCAGCAGTCCGTCACAGGATAGGGGGGCTTTGTCCACAGCGGCATAGCGGATGGCGGCGCCGGCGGCGGAGAGGGCGCGCTCATAGTTGGGAAACTGTCCGGGGGAACCGGGGAGCAGGATCTGCGGCAGCATGGGAGGCCTCCTGTGGAAAAAAGTTTTTCTGCTGCCAGTCTATGCAAAGCCCTTGCGCAATTTGCGCCCTTGTGGTAAGATGGACGGGCAAAAGCTTCCTGCAAGGCGGCTACCGCGGAGCGGGATGGTTTGATGAGATGCAGCGGTATCGAAGTGGTCATAACGGGGCTGACTCGAAATCAGTTTGGGAGCAATCCCACGAGGGTTCGAATCCCTCCCGC
>CAJFUI010000037.1 GCA_904420145.1 uncultured Oscillospiraceae bacterium | reverse complement strand
GCGTGGGCGGGTCAACTCTTTCCCGCCTCACGGACGCCACATCAACGACGCCTTAGCCGGCCTGTGGCCTCTCCGGCTGAAGACGGCTGCCTTTACTTAGGCAGCAACAGCAACAGTGTTGTTGTTCTTTAATTTATAAGTTGCCCGTTTTATGGTGGCCAGGCGCCACCGCCCGCTTATCCCGCTTCCTCATCCCCGTCGAAACCAGTACACCCCCGTATTTGGGGCGACTGTGGGATACCATATGATATAGTATACCACAGTCCCCGCAAAAAAGCATCAACAAAATATGAACAGCACAGCCTTTTGCTGGAAACGGCAGTCGGAAAAACAGATCACTATTCCGGCTGTGTCCATGAGCTCAGCCGCTTACTTTACTTTTTTCGGCGCGGGATAGTCCTCACCGAGGGTGTCCACCCGCACAGATTTAATCACCACCGGTGTCTTAGGCTTATCCCGCATGTCCGTGGGCAGCTCGCTGATGGCCACGGCGGCCTCCACATTGTCCGTAATCTTGCCGAAGGCGGCATACTGCCCGTCCAGATGGGGCGCGTCGTCCACCATGATGAAGAACTGGCTGCCGGCGCTGTTGGGCATCATGGTACGTGCCATGGACAATACGCCGAGGGTGTGCTTGATATCGTTTTGCGCAAAGCCGTTGCCGGCAAACTCTCCATGGATGGAATAGCCGGGACCGCCCATGCCAGTACCGTTGGGACAGCCGCCTTGGATCATAAAGCCGGGGATACAGCGGTGGAAAATCAAGCCGTCATAGTAGCCGCTGTTGGCCAAAGCGATAAAATTGTTGACTGTGTTGGGGGCCTTATCCGGATACAGCTCCCCGGTCATCACCTGTCCGTTTTCCAATTCAAAGCGAACGATTGGATTGCTCATAGCGATGTTTCTCCTTTATTATCTTACATATTGAGTCCGTATCTATCCTATGGACCGCGCTGACTTCATGGCCCGGTCGATCTCCCGTTTGCTGTCCCGCTTGGCGATGGCCTGACGCTTATCGTAGTTCTTCTTGCCCTTGCAGACGCCTACCTCCACCTTTACCCTGGAATTTTTGAAGTAGACGCTCAAAGGAACCAGCGCCATGCCATCCTGCTGGACCAGCGCCTGCAGCTTGCGGATCTCCCGCTTGTGCATCAGCAGCCGCCGGGGCCGGAGGGGATCCCGGTTAAAGATATTGCCGTGTTCATAGGGGCTGATGTGCATACCGTGGACGTAGATCTCTCCGTTTTTGGCGATGCAGAAGGCGTCCTTCAGATTCAGCGTACCTGCCCGGATGGACTTGACCTCCGTGCCAAAGAGCTCAATGCCCGCCTCATAGCGGTCCTCCACAAAGTAGTCGTGGTAGGCCTTCCGGTTCTGGGCCGCGATCTTGACGCCGGATTTTTCCATGGAGTCCCTCCTCTCGGCCAATGGGCCGCTGTTTCGATACTGCGCAGTGAAATGACTTCTGTTGGATATTATAGCATACCCGCCGCCGTCTTACAAGTGAACAAATTGTGTCGCTTTTTCCCTCGGAGCTCCATCCCTATTCCTGATGCACATGCAAAGCTTTAACCCCACCCGCCATGCAGATGGGGTTTTTTCTGTGTGGGCCGGCGCAAAGGTTCCATGCAGGAGCATATCTCGGCTGTCCCCACCGTGCAGCCGCCCTCAGCGAAACAGCTTTCCCTCACTGTCCAGCAGGGAGAGACGGCGCACCTGCACAAAGTCCGCCCTGTATGCCGGCAGGTGCCGCTCCACAGCAGCAGCTAAAAGGGCGGGGTTCACCCCGGGGTTCTGGGCCTGCACCGTCACATGGAGCACTAAATCCTCCCCGGCCGTCTCCGCCTCCACCGACTCGATCATGGGGCGGATGTCCACATCCGCCATCTGCTTCTTCTTGTTCCGCTTGGATACCACCACTGTGTCCCCCAGCAGCAGCGCCCGGATGGCCTCCGCCGCACCCTCGGGGACGCCGCGGTCGTACGTCAAGGTCACATCCGCCCGGAGAGAGCGCAGCTCCCGGACCGCCCGCTCCGGCGTCCAGCAGTCCAAAATCTCCACTCCGGACGGCAGATGGGCGTTGAGCCGCGCCGGCAGCGCCGCGCAGGGCAGCTCCTCCACCGTCTCAAAGTCCAAGAGCTCATATGCGCTGGTCTGCCCCACGGACAGCGGCAGCACAAAGGACATCTTCGGGTGGGGATGGAAGCCGCTGGAGTGGCGAATCACCAGTCCAGAGCGGATGAAGGCCCGCTGGAAGGTGCGCAGCAGGTCTAAATGGGAGATATAGGAGGCCGTCCCCTCCTTGGAAAAGAGCAGGCGATACTCAGACATGGCACTTCCCTCCCACCAGTTTGTTGGCGCCGCAGCCGCTGCACTGGGTGCGGCAGTCCGGGGTGGTCACAGAGGCGTAGGCCCGCTCCCGCTCCCGCCACAGGTAGTCGTCCCCCACGCCGCAGGAGATCACGCTCCACGGGAAGATTTCCTCCCTTCCCCGCTCCCGGTTGGCATAGAAGGCTGGGTCCAGGCCGCACTCGTCAAAGGCCGCCAGCCAGCGGCCGAGGTCAAAGTAGTCCTGCCACGCGTCCAAGTGGGCGCCCTTGCGCCAGGCGGTCTCCAGCACCTGACCAAGGCGCCGGTCGCCCCGGGCCAGCACCGCCTCCAGGAAGCTGGTGTCCCCGTCGTGCCAGTTATAGGTCACCGCCCGGGCGGTCATATGCTCCCGCAGGAGCTTCACCCGGCGCTCGTACTCCGCCCGGGTGATCTGTGGCTCCCACTGAAAGGCGGTAAAGGGCTTGGGCACAAACCAGCTGGTGGACACGGTGATCCGCACGCCCCGGGCCTTGTTGCTGGCGTGCTCCCGCCAGCAGTGGACCACATGGCTGGCCATCTCGGCGATGCCGATGATATCCTCGTCGGTCTCCGTGGGCAGGCCCAGCATGTAGTAGAGCTTCACCGCGTTCCAGCCATTGGAGAAGGCCCGCTCCAAACTCTCCATCAAATCCTCCTCGGTGAGGTTCTTGTTGATGGCGTCCCGCAGGCGCTGGGTCCCGGCCTCCGGGGCAAAGGTCAATCCGGCCTTGCGCCCCTTGGCCATCCGCTCGGTGAGGGCCATGGAGAAGTTGTCCGCCCGGAGGCTGGGCAGGCTCAGATTCACATGGTGGGCGCTGCAGTAGGCGTCCAAACCGTCGCACAGCTCCACCAGCTCCGGATAGTCGCTGGTGGAGAGGCTGGAGAGGGTCATCTCCTGATAGCCGGAGTCCTCGCAGGCCTCCACACCGCAGCGCACCAGCAGATCCTTGCTGCGGCAGCGCACCGGGCGGTAGACGTAGCCCGCCTGACAGAAACGGCAGCCCCGGATGCAGCCCCGGAAAATCTCCAGGGTCACCCGGTCGTGGACGATCTCCGTGGAGGGGACAATGGACTTCACCGGGAAATAGGCCCGGTCCATGTCCTGTATGATGCGCTTGCGCACCTGCGCCGGGGCGCCGTCCTTGGGGGTGATGGCGGCGATGGTACCGTCATCATGGTAGGAGACATCGTAGAGGGAGGGGACATAGATCCCCTCAATCCGGCTGGCCTCCCGGAGGAAGCGGGGCTTGTCCCACCCCTCCGCCTTGGCGGTGCGGTAGAGGGCGACGAGCTCAGGCAGCTCCTCCTCCCCCTCGCCGATACAGGCGAGATCGATGAAATCCGCTATCGGCTCGGCGTTATACATGGCGGTGCCGCCAGCGATCACCAGGGGGGATAGAGAGCTCCGCTCCGCGCTGTGGAGGGGGATGCCGGCGAGGTCCAGCATGGTCAAAATGGCGGTGTAGGCCATCTCATAGCCTACGGAGAAGGCCACGATGTCAAAGTCTCTCACCGGATCGGTGGACTCGAGGGCGTAGAGGGGCACGCCGTTGGCGCGCATCTCCGCCTCCATGTCCCCCCAAGGGGTGAAGGCCCGCTCACACCAGACGCCCTCCATCCCGTTGAGCACGCCGTAGAGAATCCGCAGGCCAAGGTTGGACATGCCGATCTCATAGGTGTCCGGAAAGCACAGGGCTACCCGGGTATCCACCGCCGCCTTGTCCTTTTGCACCGCGTTATACTCGCCGCCCACGTACCGGGCCGGCTTCTGCACCCGACTGAGGATGCGCTGCAGCTTCTTATCCAAGGGAGTTTGCTCCTTTTTGTTTGATTGAATATCCTATGTATTGTATCTAATTTTCCCCCGTTTGGCAACCCCGTTTTCCTTCCTCCCTCTTCTCTTTTTGAGCTGCCCTATGATTTGGGAGAACCCCATGCCCAGCACCGCGATCAGGCAGAACAGCCCACTGCCGGTGCGATAGAGCAGCATCATCGAGAGGCCTATCAGCAGCGCCATGGCCACAAGGTTGACCAGCCGGACCAGCCGTGCCGCCGCAAAGGGCTCCCGCAGCCACGCGGCCATGAGATAGAGGGCCCTGCCTCCGTCCAGCCCTTGGAGGGGCAGGAGGTTGTAGACCCCCAAGATCACGTTGGCCCCGGCAAAGAGATAGTCTCTGGACAATCGGGCGAAGAGGAGCGCCAAGGTGAAATTCACCAGCACCCCCGCCAGCGCTGCCAGCAGCTCCTGTCCGTAGGACAGCCGCTCCTGTCCCGGGGCGGCGATCACTGCCCCCATGGAGGTAACTGTGATCGCCTCCACCGGGACGCGGTAAAGCCGGAGCACCGCCAGATGCCCCAGCTCGTGGCAGAGGGCGGCGATCAACACATGGGGCAGCACCTCTCCCGCGCCGCAGAGGAGGGAAAAGACCAACATGGCGAAAAAGCCGGGGGAGACATGGACCTTAGTGGACCTCCACATAGTAGATGGGATTGAGATAGGTGTCCCCGTCGAGGATCTCAAAGTGCAGATGGCTCCCGGTGGCGATGCCCGTGTCCCCCATCTCCGCTACCTTCTGCCCCATAGAGACCTCTGTGCCTGCCGTCACCACCACCCGGTCACAGTGGGCGTAGAGGGTGGTGATGCCGTTGGGGTGGGTAATCATCAGGTAGCGCCCCAGGCTGCTGCTCTCCCCGGTAGCCTTCACGGTGCCGTCGGCAAAGGCGCAGATGGCGGTGCCCTTGCCGTTGGCGATATCCAGGCCGTAGTGAAAGCGCTCCTCCCCGTAGATGGGGTGGTCCCGGTAGCCGAAGGTGGAGGTCAATGTGCCATCCACCGGTGTGGTATAGGCAAAGCCCAGCACCACCTGCTCATAGGAGACGTTGGCGGGCGTGGCGCTGCTGAAATAAACTAAGGTCTGTCCGGACACCATCTGCTCCTGGGAGGTCTGGACCGTCTCCTCCACCTCTGTCTGTCCGGCGGCGCCGGTCAAGCGGTTGTACAGACGGTCGGCGGGCATCTCGATGGCCTTCGCCGCCGCGCAGACCGCCGAGGCCTGGGCCGCGTGGTACTGCTCCGGGGCAAAGACGGCGGTATAGGCGTCCTGAAGGGAGTCGCCCACGCTCTCCTCCCCGGCGATGGCGCGGCCCACGGCGGAAAAGGCGGCCTTGAAGTCGGCGTCCCGGCTGAGGCTGTCCCGGACAGCGGCGGCGAAGGTGGTCAGGCTCTGGGGAACAAGCAGCTTCAGCATCACCAAAAAAACAAAAATCCCCCCGGCCACCACCAGCTGTATCGTGCGGCGGCGCTGCTGCGGCGTCACCTGACTTCTGGCCCCTCTGCTGCCCGTGCCGGCGGCGGGGCGAGGCGGGCGCCGCTTCGCTGCCACCCGCTTTCCCTGATATCTCCCCCGGCTGCGTACTGTCGTCATGGCAAGGCCCCCTCCCTTTTTCACCACTATATGCCCCGCGGCGGCGGCTTAGAAGGGAAAAGTACCGCGTCCCGGACGCAAAACGCCGGAGCACTCCACAAGCGGAGTGCTCCGGTGCCCTATGTTCGGATTTTCCCGGCGGCAGGCCCTGTCTGAGGCGATCCCGCCGCCGTGCCTTTTGCAGTCTTTCTCCCCATGGGTCTATTTGGCGGAGAGGTCCCGAGCAATGCGGAGAATGCTCCACTCCGGCACTTGACAGGGCAGCTGCATCTGAAAGGTCATCTGAGGCTTTTTCGGCTCTGTCAGGGGCAGGCCATCCATGTCCCGCATCTTGGGGGCGGTAAAGGCCACAGGGCGCAGGTTCGGCCCCACGATCTCCACCTGGTCGCCGGCGGAGAACTTGTTGCGCAGAGCCATAGTAGCCATGCCGGAAGCATCGCATGAAGTGACAAGGGCAACTACTTGCCAATCCCTGATGTACCGCGAATCCTCGTAATACTGCCCCGGCTGGCCGTAGTAAAAGCCTGTGGAGTAGTGCCGGTGGCTCACATGCTCCACCTCGTCCCGCCACACCTGATCCACCGGCCGCCCGGCGGCCACATCGTCGATGACATGGCGGTAGGCGCCGGTGACGATGGCGGCGTAGTAGGCGCTCTTGGCCCGTCCCTCGATCTTCAGGCTGCTGACTCCCGCGTCCATCAGATCGTCCACGTGGTCGATCATGCACATGTCCCGGGAGTTCATAATGTAGGTGCCCTTCTCGTCCTCAAATATGGGGAAATACTCCCCCGGCCGCTTCTCCTCCACCAGGGCGTACTGGTAGCGGCAGGGCTGGGCACAGGCCCCCCGGTTGGAGTCCCGGCCGGTCATATAGTTGGAGAGCAGGCACCGCCCGGAGTAGCTGACGCACATGGCGCCGTGGACGAAGGTCTCGATCTCCAAGTCCGCCGGCGTCTTCTCCCGGATCTCCCGGATTTCCCCGAGGCTCAGCTCCCGGGCCAGAATCACCCGCTTGGCCCCCAAGTCGTACCATGCCTGGGCGGCGGCAAAGTTAGAGATGCTGGCCTGGGTGGAGATGTGCCGCTCGCAGCGGGGGGCGTACCGCCCGGCGAGGGAAAAGGCCCCCAGATCCGCCACAATCAGCGCGTCTACCCCCGCCTCCGCAAGGGTCTCAAGGTACGCCGGCAGGCGCTCCGCCTCGTCGTTTCGGGGCATAGTGTTCACCGTGCAGTGGACCCGGACGCCGTGGTCATGGGCATAACGGACCGCGCGAGGAAGCTCCTCCGCCGGGAAATTCCCGGCGAAGGAGCGCATGCCAAAGCTCGTTCCGGCCAAGTAGACCGCATCGGCCCCATAGGCCACCGCCATACGGAGCTTCTCCATATCCCCTGCCGGGGACAGCAGCTCCGGCTTCCTCCGATTATCCGCCATATTCGCTGCTGTTGACAAAGTTCTGGTGGTCGGTGTAGTTGGTAAAGTAGTGGTGGGAGCCGTCCGTACCCAGCGCGTAGTAATAGTAGTCCGTGTTGGCCGGCTCGAGAGCAGCCATAATGGATGCAAGCCCCGGGTTTGCGATAGGCGTGGGGGGCAGTCCTGTGTGGGTGTAGAGGTTATAGGGGCTGTCCACCGCCATGTCCTCCTCCGTCAGCACCGTGTGTCCGGTGGCGTAGACCAGAGAGGCGTCGATCTGCAGCAGCCCGCCGGTCTCGTAGCTGGGGTTATTCAGACGGTTATAGATCACGGAGGCGATGGTGGTCCGGTCGCTGCCGTCGGTCTCCTTCTCAATCAGGGAGGCGATGGTGATGATCTCATGGAGGCTGTAGTCCGAGGCCTCCACCATCTCCCGCACCTCTCCGTCCACCTGCCGCGCAAAGTTGCTCAGCAGACGGCTGAGGGCGCTGACGGCGTTCTCGCCCACATAGAACTCATAGGTGTCAGGGAACAGGTAGCCCTCCAGACGGGTAATGCTCCCCAAATTGGTGTTATCCACAAATTCATAGTCGGTAAACTCGTGGGACTGGGCCGCCTCAGTCAGCTCTTCCACGGTGCTGACGCCGTTTTCCGCCAGGAGGTTGATGATCTGCTGCACCGTGTAGCCCTCGGGAATCATCACCGTCACGGTATCCGCGCTCAGACTCTGCCCCGTGTTGCTGGCCATGCCTAAGATCAGCGCCCGGTAGTCCATGTTAGTGTTCAGCTCATAGGTCCCCTCCCCGATCTTCTGGTCGGCGTCGGAGATCCATGCAAAGAGCCGGAAGAACCACTTATACTCAATCAGGCCCTCGTCCTTCAATTTCTGCGCGACGCTGGAGACGCTGTCATCCTTGGTCACCTCAATGGTGACCTCCTTATACTCCTTATTCAGTGCGCACAGGTCGTTGGCCAGCAGCCAGCCCACCCCCGCAAGGAGCGCGGAGACGACCACCACGCAGACCAGATAGAGCACCACATTTAAAACCGGGTTGCCCCGCTTCCGCCGGCGGCGATTGCTTCCGCTGCCGCCGGACGAGGAGGACCTGCCGCGCTCGCCGGTTTGACGGCGCACCTGATCGCGGTCCCAGCCCGTCGTGTTGTGTTGATAATCACTCATCCGAAGATCACCATCCTTTTTATGGCTTTGGCTTTTTCTTTTTTTGTCGGTCAAGTTCCCAAGCCGCCGGCAGTCTCATAAGATAGCACAGAGAACGATAAGTGAGGTGACAAACAATGTTTTGGAACAATGATTGCAGCTGTCTGTGGATCGTCCTGATTATCATTCTGCTGTGCTGCTGCTGCGGCAACAACAGCAATAGCAACAACAGCTGCGGCTGCGGCAACAACTGCGGGTGCGGCTGCAACAACAGCAACAACAACTGCGACTGCTGCTGCTAAAAGGTTACATAGGGAATGGGGACGCCGAGGGCGTCCCTTTCCCTATGTTGCAAGCAAAGGGCGCACCAGGGTGTAAATCTCCTCGTGGATCTCCTCCGCGGGGCGCACCCTGCCGCCGGCGGCGCAGTGAACGGTCCGCCAGCCGGCATAGGAGGCCACCTCGGCGGCATTCTCCCGGCAGGAGCGGAGGTAGGCCTCGTCCGCCTCGTGGATATCCGCGTGGGTTCCGTTCCTCTCCTCCCTTTGACGGCGGAGAACCTGAGAAAGTTCCGTAGGCAGGTCTAAATAGAGCACCAGGTCCGGCCGGGGCAGCCCCAGCAGGTCATATTCAAAATGGAAGAGCCAATCCAAAAAGGCCCGGCGCTCCTCCCATGGCAGCTTCCCCGCCTGATGCACCGCGTTGGAGGTGGTGTACCGGTCAGTGAGCAGGAGACCGCCTGACTCGTAGTAGCTCCCCCAATCCTGCCGGTAGGAGGCGTACCGGTCCACCGCATAGAAGGTGGAGGCGGCATAGGCGTTGACGTCCCCCGGATTGCTGCCGAAGGCGCCGCCCAAATACATGCGGACAAGCATGGAGGAGTCCTGATCGTAGCGGGGGAAGGTCAGCTTGCGCACCGGCCGCCCCTCCTGCTGCAGCCGCTCATAGAGCAGAGCGGTCTGGGTAGCCTTGCCGGAGCCGTCGGTCCCCTCAAAGACAATCAGCTTTCCCTTCATCGCTTTCCCCTCTCCTCCATTACATGGACCAAAAACAGCGGCAGCTTCATCATCCGGCCGATGCGCCGCGGCTCCCGCAAAAGTCTATAAAACCACTCCAGCCCCAGGCGGCAGAAGATGGCCGGGGCCCGTTTGGTATTCCCGGAAAACACGTCAAGGCAGCCGCCCAATCCCACCAACAGATGGGCGCCGGTGCCGCCGCCGTTTTTCTCCATCCAAAACTCCTGCTTCGGCGCGCCGAGGCAGACAAACACCACATCCGCGCCGCTGCCGCGGATCTTCTCCACCACCGGCGCGTCCTCCTGAAAGTATCCGTCTGTGGTGCCGACGATCCGCAGGCCCGGGTAACGCCGGCCCAGCTTGTCCGCCGCCTGCTCCGCCACCCCTGGCTTTGCCCCTAAGAGATAGAGGGTCTTCCCCCTCTCCGCCATGGCCTCCATCAGCGCCCCGGCGAACTCAATGCCGGGCAGCCGCTGGCACAGCGGCGTTCCAAGGAGCTTTGCGCCGTACATCACGCCGATCCCATCCGGCAGCACCATGTCCGCTCCATTCACCACAGCCTTGGCCGCCGCATCCCGGCGGCAGACCTCCACGATCTCGGGATTGGGGGTCACCACATAGTGAGACCCCGGCTGCTCCAGCAGGTCCATGGCTCTATCCACCGCCTGCTCCATGGTGAAATTGTCAAAGCCGACGCCCAGCACATCGATCCGCATGGCCACTCTCCTTTTCTCGAGTCCCCGCTTTAGACACACAAAGCGCCGCCGCCCGCGGCGCGGCGCACTTGCGTTATTGTACCACAGCCCACCGGTCTTGTCCACCGGAAAAGCAGGCGGTGCAAAAAGTCTACTGCCGCCGCTGCTCCTTACGCTGCTTATAGTTTTCCCGCAGAGAACGGGCGTAAGCGATCCCGCTGCATAAATTACCGATGACGCCCAGCAGCTCGTCGCTGATCTCAAAGCGCCGGTCTGTCAGGCCCCGGCGGTAGTTCTCCTGGACAATCTGGTAGCGCTCACAGGCTCGCTGCACGCTGTCCTCCCAGGAGATATAGATCTCGTTCATGGCGTTCTCGCCGATCATGCGCAGCACCTGCCGGTTGTCCCCTACCTGCTGGAGGAGCACATACAAGCTCTCGCTGTTCTCCTCGATCAAAAGGCCTGTCCGGCCGCCCTCGATCCCCTCTGCAGCGCAGGAGCCGCGGATCAGCACGCTGCCCAGGCCGCAGGCCGCCGCCTCCCGCACCACGATGCCATTGGTATCGAAGGTGCTGGGGAACAGAAAGAGGTCCGCCATAGAAAAGTAGACCCGCAGCAGTTCCCTGTCCC
Organism: uncultured Oscillospiraceae bacterium; assembly: GCA_904420145.1. Classification (GTDB taxonomy): domain Bacteria; phylum Bacillota; class Clostridia; order Oscillospirales; family Oscillospiraceae; genus CAJFPI01. The sequence goes on along the minus strand of CAJFUI010000037.1, from coordinate 26,682 downwards.
GCACCGCCCCTGGGAAGAGGCAGCGGTCTGTCAGCTGCAGCTGGGCGGCAAGGGCCTCGATCTCCTCCCGGTCGGCGCCGTCCCCTACAAAGATCATGCGGAAATCCGCGCCGGAGCGCCGGTAGCGGTCCAGCGCCTCTAAAATAATCCGGATCCCCTTATACCACATCATGCGGCCTACGAAGAGGTAGACCGGCGTCTCCTGCCCAATCCCCAGTTCCTTGCGCAGGGCCGCAGCACGTTCCTTCTCCACCGCCCCCTTAGGGAAGTCCACGCCGTTCTCCATGACCACATAATCGCCCTTATAGCCGAGGTTTCTCAGATTCTCCCCGGCGCCGCGGCTTACCACCCAGACCTCGTCACAGGCCTCAATATTGTCCACCAGCATGCGCGCCGCCGCCGACTGGAGAAGCTTTCCCTCAATGGCTCGGGCAATCTCGATGTCAAACTTGGTGTGGTAAGTAAAGACAATGGGCACATCAATCCGGTCCCGCAGCAGGCGGGCCAAAATATTGGACATAACCGGGCAGTGGGAGTGAATGATATTCGGTCCAAAGGACTCCAGCCGCTCCATGGTGCGGACGCTGAAGGGGTATCCAGCCCGGTATCCCACAATCTTCGTCGTGTCTAAGCTGCGGTAGCGCACCACCGGATAGGGACAGTGGTCCTCCACCCCGGGGTACTTTGGGGTGCCTACGATCACCTCTCCCCCATTTTCATGGATCAGATTGGCATAGTTGACCACAGCGTTTGCCACGCCGTCAATAGCCGGCGGGAAAGAGTCGTTGAGCAGACAAACCTTCAGATTCTTTTCCAGCATTCTATGGTCCTCCTTATCGGAAATCATCATCCCCCGCCCACGGCGCCCTGCGGACGGGCGCTCTCTTCCAGCAATTTTTCTCTGTATGCGCGGGATGCCCTGACGGGTTCTGCGGTTTTCGGTGCTCCCATTATACCATAAAATTTTAACCGGCTTTGTTAAGATTCTGTCTCGTTTTTTTGAAAAACGCAAATTTAGTCTCACTGCACAGCACCGCCACAAAGATAAAGGCGAAGCCCAGGAGCATCTGGGGCGTCACCGTGTCCTCCGCAAAGAGCACGGAACAGAGGACGCCGAATACCGACTCAAGAGACAAAATCACCGAGGCGGAGGCGGGGTCGGAGTAAATCTGCCCCACGTTCTGGAACAGCAGGGCCACCGTGGTGGCCATCACCCCCAAATAGGCCAGCGCAAAGAGCACATTGGTATCAGCCAGCGCAGCGGCCGGAAAGGTCTCCGTCAGCAGCCCGCCGATCCATGCGTAGAGGGCGGCAAAGGCAAACTGAAAAATCGTCAGCAGATAGATGTCCTTGCCGGGGGAGACCTTGGCCACGGCCACGATGTGAGCGGCATAGAAAACGGCGCACAGAAGGGTCAGCAGATCCCCGCTCTGCACCCGCAGCTCCCCATTGAGAGAGACCAGCCCCACACCGGTTACGCACAGCACTGCCGCCAGAATGTGGTAGCGGTCCGGGCGCACCTTGGCAAAAATCCAGTAGAGAAAAGGGACAAGAACGCAGTAGACCGCCGTCAAAAAGGCGTTCTTGCTGGGGGTTGTCCGCGCCAAGCCGTAGGTCTGAATGGAGTAGGCCAGATACAGGCAGGCGCCGATGATGGCCCCCCGCCAGAGATAGTCCCGGCCCATCATGGGCCATTTTTTCCAAAAAATCACCGACAGCAGCACCGCCCCGGTGGTGAAGCGGATCGCCAGCAGGTACTGCACAGGCATGGCGTCCAGCGTGTTTTTCATAATGAAAAAGGAGCTCCCCCAGATGAAGGCCGCCGCAAAGAGCATGGGCTTGGCCAGTTTTTTGATTGCACTTTCCTGCATGAAGTCTTGTCCTCGCTTGCTGTGAAATAGGTAAAAAGAGGGTGATTCCCCTCTATGCCGGCGGTTTTTCCTCCGCTGCTGCAGCCGCTTCTGTCTCCTCCGGCAGGCGGTTGGTAAAAAATGCCTTGAGATACTCCTTTTTGAAGGGGTAGACAAAGGCCTTCAGTGCCCGCTCCACAAAGAAACCCGGGAGAACGGCCAAAAGCACCGTTCCAATGCCAATGGGCCCTCCCAAAAGGAAAGCAAATGCCAGCAGCAGCACGTCAATACTCACCCGCACAGTGCTGATCTTCCAGTGGTACTTCTCACTCAGCGCCAGCATTAGGCCGTCCCGTGGCCCCTCGCCAATCTTCATATTCATATAAAGCCCTACGCCAATAGCCAAAACTGGGACGCTCAGCACCAGCAGAACCAGCTTCCCTAACAGGGTAACCGGCATGGGGAGCCAGCCCAGCGCCATGATCCAGTCCATAAAATACCCCACAAAAAACATGTCCATCAAGGTGCCGAGGGCTGGATAGATTCGGAAAAAGAGGTTGATGACAATGATGGCCAAAGTGAAAATTTGTGACGCCTGTCCCACCGTCAGTCCGGTATGGTTTGAGATGCCCACATAGAGGGAGTTGTCCGGCCGGGCCCCCAGATCGGCATTCAGGCTCATTACATTGGAGATCGCAATGAGACAAAAGCTTGCCAAGGCAATCAGTGAGCGTTTCAGGTAATCCAGAGGTTTGTATTTGGCCCAAATCCCCTTTTTTCTCAACGTGTCCAGACGAGCTCCCATACTGTTCTCCCCGCTTTCTTCAACACTGTGCCCGCTCTGTCTGACCGGACACGCCGCATTCCAATACTCGGGAATTGCAAAAGTCCAAGCCCAATGGTAAGATAGATAAAAAAAGTTTACCAGAGCGGTGGGCAAATGGCAAGACTTCCCGGAAATTTTACCGCGCTTTTGTGCACCGCCCCTTGGTACAGGATACGCCGCCGCGCCGGGGACTGCTCCTCTTTTTACAGGACTTCCCCTCCCCGCGGCCGCTTCAAGGAGGAACCTATGCTGCTGTTTGATCTTGACGGAACCCTTATCGACTCCAACGGCGTCTGGGTGGAGGTGGACAAAACCTTCCTCGCCCGCCGGGGTGCCCCCTATACAAAGGAATACTACGAGGGGGTGGCCCACACCATTTTGTCCAACTGCGCCGTCTTTACCAAGGAGTACCTGCACCTCGAGGAGAGCTGTGAGGAGATCATCGCCGAATGGATGGAGCTGGCCGCGGATAAGTACGGCACGGAGGTGCCCCTCAAGCCCCATGTAATAGAGTACCTGAACAAGTGCCGGGAGACGGGGCACCGCATGGCCGTGTTCACCGCCTGCGTCCCGGACCACTGCCGCGCCGCCATGGAGCACCTGGGCCTCACATCCTACTTCGAGCGGGTGATCTACGCCCAAGAGCTGGGGGTGGACAAGAAGAGCCCCGCCATCTTCCGCGCCGTGGCGGAGAGCCTCGGCGTCTCCCCCCGAGAGTGCGTGCTCTTTGATGACTCCCTGACCGCCTGCAAGGCGGCCAAGGCTGCCGGCATGACGGTGGTGGGGGTCCGCGACGGCTACTTCGACGGCACCGCCGTAGACATGCGGGAAATCTGCGACCAGTATATCGAGAGCTTCGCCGAGCTCCTCTGACCTTGCCGCCCTCCCTTGAAGGAGATCTCCCGCCTGCCGGGCAAGGCTGAACGTCAAGGAAAATCTCCTATTTCCCGGCCATGTCAACTTTAGTTGCCTCTCTGCAAGGTACAGGCGGTGGACTTTTTCCCCCATATAAGGTACGCTATCCCCAGTGCGGCGGAGGCGGGGCTTCCATCCACCGGACATTCGCCCCGCATTCCCTCAAGTCCGCCGCCGATCCAACAAGCAAGGAGGAATCTCTATGACCTTTGGACAAAAGCTCTCCGCCCTCCGCAGGGGACGCGGCTACTCACAGGAGCAGCTGGCCGAGGCGGTCCACGTCTCCCGCCAGGCTGTCAGCAAATGGGAGAGCGAGGCCGCTATGCCGGATACGGACAATGTTCTCCAGCTCAGCCGGCTCTTCGGCGTCTCCACCGACTACCTTCTCCGGGAGGACTGGGAGGAGGACCGTCCGCTCTCTGCAGGGGCCAGCCAAGGGAAGGGGGTGGAACAGGAGGAGCACTGGCCGCTGACCATGATGCTCCTGGTGGCAGCGGAGGCCCTCGCCCTCTTCTGGCAGCTGATGGGCAGCCTCGTCTATCAGAATCACCTGATTCCTCTGCTGGGTATGACGGTCCACATCCTTGCGATTGTGTGCTTTGAGGCAATTTTCCAGCGGCACCGCCGGGAGGACGGCGCCCGGGAGCAGCGGCGCTGGTTTTACCGTGTCTCCGTTTGGCTGACAGCCCTCTTCCCCTGCTCCTTCGTCCTCCGGTTTTTCTGGGCCCTGTACCCCTGGCCGGCCTCCAGCCTTGTGGTGGCCGCCTCTCCCCTGCTGCTCTACCTGCCCCTCTGTCTCGCCGTCACCCTGCTGCTGCGCAGGCCCTCGGCGGACAAAGGGCCCGCGTGTTCATAGTAAAAAGGCCCCGGACAGCTGTCCGGGGCCCTTCACTTGTTAAAACCGTTTCGTTCCTTTTTCAACTGGGCTGTCACACGTTCTCTTCCACAAAGCGGACTGCCGCCCGCTCCCAGTACCCATGGTAGACCCGATCCGTGTTCCCGTCCAAATTGAGCTGATACATTCTGAAGATCACGGGAAAATCTTTGGGCTGCCACTGCTCCTCGTAGGAGTACTGATACGCCATGCCCAATCTCTTCATCACGCCGCCGCTGCGGGGATTGTTCACGTCATGGGTGGCGGTGAGATAGGGCAGGCCGTCTTTTTTCACCCGCTCCACCAGCGCCCTCCCCGCCTCTGTGGTAATCCCCTGATGCCAGAACTCCCTCCGCAGTCCATAGCCCAGGTCGTAGGGCTCCTCTGTGTCGGCTTTCAAATAACCGATCGGCTGGCTGTCCCTTTTCAGGCAGATGGCGTAGGCGTACCCCCGGGGCTGGGCATAGCATGCCGCATACCGGGTCTGAAAAAGTGTCCGCGCCTCCGCCATGTCCTTCACCGGAAACCACGGCAAAAAGCGGTTTGCCTCCTCATCGCGGTAAATCCGATACAGCGCCGGCAAATCATCCTCAGTAAACCTTCTCAGGATCAGGCGCGCCGTCTCGATGGTCGGTGTATTCATCCCCACTGCTCCTTTGCATACGCGCTCCCCGCTATGGCGTCCCTTTCTTTAGTCCGTCTGTATAGGAGATTTGCTTCACAGAGACGGAGCAGCCATTTGGGGGAAAATCAGCGTTTTTCATAGATAGCCTCAATGATGCCGTTGCTGCTCCTCACTTGAAGCAGCTTCAGCTTCTGCTCTGTTCGGAGTGCACCGAACAAGGGAATCCCCGCTCCGAGCATGGTGGGAATAACAGAGAGATGCAGCCGGTCGACCAGCTCCGCCTCCAGAAGCTGCTGTGCGATGCTGGCCCCGCCGCAGATCCAAATACTCTTCCCGCCCTGCTCCTTCAGGTTTCTCACCAAATCCGCCGGCGACTCCCGGACAAAGCGAATATCCTCTGTAGAGGGCAGCACCCGGTGGGTCACCACATAGGTCATCAGGCCGCTGTAAACCCATGTGTCCGGGGAGAGCTCCGTGACTACTTGGCGGTAGGTCCTCCAGCCCATCACCACGGTATCCACCGTTTTGACAAATTCCGAGTAGGTATCCCCGCCCTCTCCATTGTCCCCCTGTCCGGCCAGCCAATCCACGCCGCCTCCACTATCGGCGATATAGCCGTCTACGCTCACAGCGATAAACAGCACTGCTTTTCTCACGGTCTATCCCCCTCCTGATCCTTCTCATGATTATCCAACCGCCCTCCGCTTCTCAGCGGACGCCCCTATGGCCGCCTATTTCACTGCCAAGCGGCGGCTCTCGTCGATGCGGCGGCAGATCTCCTCCGTTGGCACAGAGCCGTCCAGCAGCATGGTATACCAGTGCTTTTTGTTCATGTGCCAACCGGGAAAATAGCGCCTGTGGTCGATGGTGTCCGCCATCTCCTCCGGCGGCAGGCGCAGGTCGATGATTTCCGCGGCCTCCCCGGCGTCGAGACCCAGCTTTCTTTGGGACACCGTCAGAATCGCCCCATACCACTTCCCAGTATCCCCCCGCCGCCACACCGCGTTGTCAGGAAACTTTTTCCACAAAAATTCCAGCGTTTCGCCAAACCGTTCCTCCACATAGCGGATAACATCCATGGTCTGCTGGCTGCGGAAGACATCCGGGTCAAAGCACTGCTCAGCGATGTCTGTGAGGACCTGGCCGCAGGCGGAACGGACACTTCCCACAAAGGCCCCCGCGGCGGCGGAGGACTTGTGGAGGGTGTACTCCTCCTCTGTGGCGCAGTCCAGCAGCCGCGTGGTGACCGCCCCCGTCTCCGGGACCGATACGGTCAGCCGGAAGGCGCCGTCCATGACCGTTTTCTCCAAGTGATAGCCGTCCTCCGCCTGTGTGAAGCCATAGCGCAGCAGCTTAGCGGGGTTCCTCCGCCGCCGCTGAAAATATACCTCCTCGAACATGCGCCGATCCTCCAAAAATTTTCGTTGCTGTCCACAGATGCTGCGGCAGCGGCCCGCTTATTTTCTCTCGTCCCACCGCTCCGGCAGCAGGCGCTCTAAGGGCACCGCCCGCTCCTCGTCCACCGCCGCCAGCGTGTGAAGATTTTCCGCATCGAGTTGAGAGATAAACTCCCGGCAGCGCCCACAGGGCGGAAGAACGCGTCCCTCCGCATTTACGGCAAGGATCCGGCGGATCTTCGTCTCGCCGTGTTTCAGCATCTCCGCTGCAGCTGCCTGCTCCGCGCAGAAGCCGAGGCCGCAGGGCAGATCGATGCAGACGCCGGTATACAGCTGCCCCGACGCCGCCTCTATGGCGCAGGCCACATGGCCGGCCTCCCCCTCCCCCTTGAGGCAGATAGGACGGAGCGCCTCCTTTGCTGCGGCGTACAGTTCCTTTTGGTTCATGGTCCATCACCTCTCCGGCTGCGCTAAGAGCGCCTTGATCTCGGGGATCGTCCTCCCCTCCTGGCGCAGGGTCTTGATCTGCCGCACCCGCTCCACGCTCTCCTCCCGCTTGTAGCGTCTGGTCAAATTTTCCCCCGCCTGCGCAAAGGGGAGCATCCCCTCCTCCGTGTAGAATTTCAGGGTGCTGTAGCGGACGTCCGTCAGCCGCGCAAGCTCGCCGATGGACACATACTCCGCCTGCGCAATGACCTCCATGGCCCTCTGTCTCGACATAGCGCACCCGCCTTACACGGAGCCGGCGGAGGCGGCAGCGCTGACGGAGGCGGCGGCTGCGGCCATAAGGGCCTCGATGTGGTCCACCAGCTCTTTGACCAGCCTGCCCTCCGGGGAACTGACCAGGGCTTTGATTCTCCCCGCCATCTCCTTTTGCTCAAACGGGGAGAAATAGAGCTTCAGACACTTGGCGCGCTCCAGCAGAATCGCCAGAGCGGCGGCCTCCTCCGTCATCTCTCCCTCCTCCAGAACCTCCGCGCGCAGCATCTCCACCACGGAGCGGACAGCCTCCTGGCCGGGCACATAGCCCTTCCGCCTCCCAAGGAGCCCCGTCTCCCGCTCCTCCGCCATACCCATGCCCACAAGGGAGTCCCCTACGGCCTCCGTCAGCTCCCGCATCCGCTTGTCGGTGAAGGAGATCTGATAGGCCTCGATGGCGGCGGTGAGCTTCACCGTCTTCTTCTGGCTGATATAGTCGTAGAGGGGCTGCAAATACCGCCGCGCCTCCGGTAGGGGGGCCGCAGTGCGCACCAGCTTCCCCTCGACGGCCAGACATCCCTCCAGCTGCAGGTCCAAAATCCCCGCCGCCACAAAGCACACCAATCTCTCCGTCTGCAGGCCAGAGATTTTTCCCTTCTCATTCACTGCGCAGAGCATATACTCCTGTACAAGCGACAAATCCTTCACGTTGTTGATCCTCCTGTTATCGATAAAATGAACCGTTGGCGTCCCTTCCCACCGGCAGACATCTCCTCCCGGCATTTAGTTACTACTTATTACTTACTACTTATGATTTATATTATACAGGGAATACCGGATTTGTCAATAGGAAGCAGGATATTTTTCTCCGTGTCCGCGGCTGCTTTGGGGCTCTTCTCCCTCTTCTGCTTCTCCATAGAGATTTAGGCTCCTGCCGGCGAAAGTGGGGCAGCCAAGAGGAAACCGCGGAGCTGTGACAAGCACAGCTCCGCGGTTTCCTTTATTCTACTCATTTTCAGCCCCTTGGCTGTCCGCCTCCTCAGGGCAGCAGGGCCTCAAAGTCGGCAAGGATGGCGTCGCAGTCCTCCCCTACCACCATCAGCACATAGTTGCCGTAAGAGACGATGTGGGAACTGTTGGTCCAGATCTCCGTGGCGGAGGGATACCAAGCGCCGCCGTTGACCATGGTATCCACCCGGGTCTGGAAGATGGCCTTCACCGTGTCCACATCAGAGGCATTCTCCACCTCCACCATGGCGAGCTCGCCGTTGTTCATGGTCATCATGGTGTAGTAGATCACCCGCTGCTTGGTGGAAATGGCGGTCAGTCCCGGGAAATAGTTCTCCACCAGCTCATCGCTGGTCATCTGGCCGAGCCCCATAGGCATGGCGTACTTCTCGGAGATCGAGGTGTAGAAGGCCGCCAGATCCACGCTCTGGGAGGCAGTATCCTCTCCGCTGCCTTCCTCCGCGCCGCTCTCCTCCTCGTTCTCCTCCGCCTTGGCAGAGCAGCGGACGATACAGCTGAGGGTCAGCGTCTCGCCGCCTAAATCCACCTCGATGGAGGCGGTGGCCCGTCCCCCGGCCACTGCGGTGACGGTGCCGTCCCCGGCGATGGTGGCCACGGCCTCATCGCTGATGGTCCAGCTGCCCACCTCGGCGCCCTCAGGCAGATTCAAAATCTGCAGGCGGAAGGAGTCCCCCGCGTTTTTCAGGGTGAAGTCCGTCCGGTTCAGAGTGGGATAGTTCTCCTCCCACGCGCAGGTCACCTCGCAGGTGAAGTCCCACTGGCTGCCGTTGCCCTCGATGTGCATGGTGACAGTGGTAGTGCCCACGCCTGCGGCGGTCACGTTGCCCTCTAAGTCCACCACGGCCACGTCCTCATCGGCGCTGGTATAGGTGGCGGAATAGACGCCGTCGATCCCCTCCGGCAGCAGCTGCTGGCTCTGGCCGAAGGCGGTGAAGCGCATCTCCGTATAGTTGGCGGTGACGGTGGGTTCCCCAGTCTCGTCCTCACCTGTGGTGCTGCCGGTATTGTCACCGGCAGCATTTTGTTCATCGTTCTCGCTGTTGTTCTGGGTATCGTCAGGGGTGCTGCCGCTGTTCCCGCCGTTTTGGCCACAGGCGGCCATGGACAATACCAGCAGCAGAGACAGAAGCAGTGCAAGAATTCGTTTCATCGCTATGTACCTCACTTAATTTTTCTTAAGAAATCGAAAAAGTATTCTATGTAGGGCGGAGCGGCTCCCGCCCGGCCCTTTACTGGCCGAGGAAAATCACATCCGTATCCTTTTGGAAGTTGTCCACACTGTAGCAGACGAAGATGCCGTCCGCGCCGATACTCTCGGCGTAGTCTGCCACACTGGTGCGGTAGTAGCGCAGATCGATGAGATGGATCTCGCTGTAGTACTGAGTCAAAAAGGGCGCTAAGGCGTCGGCGTAGCTGTCCCGGACCACCAGCAGCGTCTGATCCGTGGCGGCGTTGGGATTTTCGATGATATAGAGGGGATTGTTGCCCCCAAGGAAGGAGGAGTACTTGTCCTTCTCCATCAGGTAGCTGTCCACATACAGCCCGTGGGTGTCCACCGCCGCGCCGGTATTGACGGTGACGGTAATCCCTGCACCGTCGATATAGCGGTCGATCTGGTCAGGGGCGAGCCAGTGGACGCCGGAGGAGGAATAAAGGGTCCCGAAGAAGCTCTCCGACACGGTATTTTTCTCCCCCAAGGGCTCTGGCTCCACACCGACGGCCTCCATCAGCGCCGCGTAGCCGTAGTAAGCCCCGAGGCTGGTCCAGTGGTGGTCTGTGCGGTAGTAGATCTCCTCATCGGCGTGGTCCTTAAGCATCTGCTCCATATCCACGTAAATGGCGCCGCTGTCCTTGGCCGCCTCTAAATAGGCGTGCTGGTCAAAGCTGTCCGCCCCCTCCGGCAGCCGATCCTTCCAGACCTCCGCCGCCGTGGGAATCAGCCCGAGATAGACGGGGATCTCTATCTTCTCCGTCAGCTGGGTAAGATAGGTGAGGTTCTGTTCCGCCCGGTCGCTCTCCGTCACCTTGGCGATCAGCCGGTCTCCGCAGAGGTAGACGTCGTTGAACTCCCGCTTGCCAAGGGCGTACTCATAGCGGGTCTTCAGGCCGATCCAGTCATCCCGCAGGGGAAACTGGTCCGCTAAATAGGTTTCGATATCGCTGGTGAAGCTGCCGTCCACCAGAGCACTGATGGAGAAAGAGGGCAGCTGCTCTAAGTTCCGGTTCTCTACCGGGGAGAAGGTCCGGTCGGGCAGGAGAAGATGGAGCAGGCCGAAGCCGCCGATAAAGGCGCAGAAGAGCACTGCCGTTATGATCTGCATGGTTCTTTTCATCTGCAGTCCTCCTTAAAAGCGGAAATACAAAAAGGGATTGTAGCTGGCGTCCACCAGGGAGGCGGTGCACAGCACCAGGCCGGCCAGCACCAGCACCGGCGAGAGCAGCGCCCGGGTGTTCTCCGAGAGGCGGCCGTAGAGCTTTTTCCCCACGGGCAGGGAGGCAAAGACCAGGATCACCAGCAGCGGCAGGTAGGAGCGCAGCTGATAGAGGTTGTTGGCGTTGAACAGCGCCCCGCTTCCAAAACAGGTGGAAAGATAGCGTACCAGGTGGCCGGTCTCCTCCACGGCGAACAGCGCCCAGCCGATGAGCACCACCACCATAGTGTACAGGTGCTGGATAGCCCTTGGCAGCTTCTGCAGGCCCTTGCCCCACAGCAGCCGCTCCCCCAGCATAAACAGCGCGTAGTACAGTCCCCAGAAGAGGAAGTTCCACCCGGCGCCGTGCCAGATGCCGGTGAGCACCCACACAATCAGGATGTTGCGTACCCACTTGCCCTTGGACACCCGGTTTCCGCCGAGGGGGAAGTAGACATACTCCCGGAACCAGTTGGTCAGGGAGATGTGCCAGCGCTTCCAAAACTCCACAATGGAGCGGGAAATATAGGGGTAGTTGAAGTTCTCAATAAACTCAAAGCCCAGCATGCGGCCAAGGCCCACGGCCATGTCGCTGTAGCCGGAGAAGTCGAAATAGATCTGGAAGGCGTAGGCCACAAGGCCCAGCCAAGCACCCAGCACCGTCAGCTCCTCCGAGGGCGTGGCCAGATAGAGGTCCCACAGCTTGCCGATGGCGTTGGCTAAGAGCACCTTCTTGGCAAGGCCCACGGTGAAGCGCTCCACGCCGGAGACAAACTTCCCCAAGCCCTCCTCCCGGTGCTTCAGCTGCTCGGCTACGGATTTATACTGGATGATAGGGCCGGCGATCAGCTGGGGAAAGAGGGTGACGAAGGTGCCGAAGGTGATGATATTGCGCTGCACCGGCGCGTCCTGACGGTAGACGTCAATGGTGTAGCTCATGGTCTGGAAGGTGCAGAAGGAGATGCCGATGGGCAGCGGAATCCCCAAAATTGGGAGGTGCAGTCCAGTGATAGCGTTGATGCTCCCGGCGAGGAAGTCGTAGTACTTAAAAAATACTAAAATCAGCAGATTGAAAAACACGGAAGACGCTACCGCCATCCGCGCCTTCCGGTCGTCGGCGCGCCACTTCTCCACCAGCATGCCGTGGGTGTAATCCACGAAAGTGGAGAGGAACATAATCACAATGTACACCGGCTCTCCCCAGCCGTAGAAAAATAGGCTGGCGATCAGCAGAAAGAGGTTGCGCAGCTTCAGCGGAGACAGCTTGTAAATCAGCAGCACCGCCGGCAGATAAAAAAATAGAAACGGCAAGCCGGAAAATACCATGGGTTTTCGTCCTTCCTATGATTTCAGCGATGTCAGCCGGCGCTGCCGCGGCCCTTTGGCCGCGGCAGTGCCAGTCCTATCAAAAAAGCAGCCAAACCGCTTTTTCAAACAGGCTGTTTTTTACTGAAACAGATCGTTGAAGGCGGTGACAGCATCGGCCTGGTAGTCACCTGCTACAATCAGGGCTACCACGTTTCCATTGACAAGCACCTCCGCGTTCTGCCATGCCTCCACAGTGGCAGGATACATGGCGCCGCCGTTCACCTGGTTGTCAATGCGGGACTGGAAGATCCCCTGTACCGCCTCCACATCGCCCTCGTTTGCACACTCCACCAGCGCCATCTCAAAGGCCACAGCGCTGATAGCGGCGGTGTAGATAACACGCTGGTTCAGCTCGTAATCGGAGAGGCCGGGATAGGTCGAATCCATGAAATCCTCCGTGACCTCCATCATCATGGGGGCGTTTTCCTCTCCAAGGGACGCGATAAAATCGTTATAATAGGCCGCTAAATCCGGGGCCTCTTGGGTTTCATTTCCGCCGCAGGCGGTCAGGCCCAAAGCTAAGGTCAGGGCCAGCAGTGCTACAAGAAATTTTCTCATGGGTTTCATTTCTCCTTTTGGTTTTCACAGGCCCAATCTCTCAGGCCAGTGGATTAGACTGTCCTCTCTCCTAAAAGGTTCCCCATTTTTTGAAAATTTCTTCATTTTTTCTCAAAGCTTTTCTGCAGCTCTGCGCCACAGCAGCCGGTTGTCGGAAAACACCGGCGCTATACGGCCCTGATCCCGCAGATAGGACAGGTAGGAGCGCACGGTACTGCCCACCAGGACGTACTGCTCAAAGTTCATTCTGAGGCCACAGCCGGCAAAGATGCGCCGGAGGATCTCCTCAAAGCTCCGCTCCTCTTCGCACAAGGCGAGAATCATCTGGACAACCTCCTCCACCGCCTGCCGGTTACGCCGGGCCAAAGGCCCCGCATCCTCCAAAACAGGGGCGTGGGCGCTGACAAAGCACGCTGCCTCCATCTTTTCGACCCGGTCCAGCGTCTCCAGATGGGCGGCGATATCGTAGAGGAAGGTGACGCGGTATTTTGCCAGCGTCTCCTCGCTGCACAGGCAGTCGGCCAAGTAGACCACATCGTCCGGGGTGCGAAAACCCACCTGGTGGAAGAAGTGGCCCGGCAGGTCGATGACCGTCAGCTCCTTGGGGAAGGCCTCGTCGGCGATCTCCTTCACCTCGCAGCTCTCCGCCATGAGAAATTTGTGCCGCAGGTCGGCACAGGGATAGCCGCCGTAGAGGAAGGCCGGCTCGAGAATCGGGCTGCGGATGAAGGCCGCCTCGATGCCCTTGGCAAAGACGCCGCAGCCGGTCTGCTGCTGGAGATAGCGGTTGCCGCCGGTGTGGTCGGCGTTGGAGTGGGTGTTGACAATGGCCCTGAGGGTCCAGCCGTTGGCGTCTAAGATGCGCTTGACCTTTTTCCCCGCATCCTTGTCGTTGCCGCTGTCAATGAGATACACACCGTTGTCTGCAGTGCGGTAGAGCCCCATTTTAGCCGGGCAGTTGATATAGTAGCTGTTCTCGCCCACCTGTATCAGTTCGTACATCGCCGCTCTCCTCTCAAAGCTTGGTCATATGGGGTCCGGCGGCCCGGAGCATCAGCTTCTTGGTGCCCACCTCGTGGAAGGCCACCTCCACAAGGGCGTCGTTGCCCATCTTTCGGACGGAGAGCACCATGCCCTCGCCGAAGGTGTTGTGGTGGACCATGTCCCCCTCGCTGAGCTCCATCAGCGCCGCCGAGGCGGTCCGGGAGGCCCGGGTAGGGGCGCTGTAGCCCCGGTCCACCGCCGGAGCGGTCCGGCCGGAGCGCACCGGCGCGGTCCGGGCGAAGCCCCGCTCCTCCTGTAGGCTGGAGCCGAAGTCATAGCTGTCGCTGTACCGGGGCTCCTGCTTGCCCTGCCAGACGCTGTTGGCGGTTGGGATCTCCTCTAAAAACCGGGAGGGCAGATTGGCGCTGGTCCGGCCGAAGAGCATGCGCTGGCGGGTGTTGGTCATGGTCAGGCGCTCCTTGGCCCGGGTCATGGCCACATAGCACAGCCGCCGCTCCTCCTCCATCTCTTCGCTCTCCCCCACCGCCCGGGCGCCGGGGAAGATCCCCTCCTCCATGCCCACCACATAGACGTTGGGGAACTCCAGCCCCTTGGCGCTGTGTATGGTCATCAGCGTCACGGCATTGTCGCTGTCGGCGTCGTCCAAATCGGTGTAGAGGGCAACAGAATCCAAAAAGCCGGCCAGAGAGGGGTCCTCCGGCTCCGTCTCCAAAAAGCTCAAAATGCTCGAGCGCAGCTCCTGAATGTTCTCCAGCCGCCCCCGGCTCTCCATGTCCCCCTTCTGCTCCAAGGCAAGGGTGTAGCCTGAGCGCTCGCAGACCAGGTCGTAGAACTCCGGCAGATCGAAGGCGTCCGCCTGCTCCCGGAGGAACTCCATCATCCGGTAGAAGTCCAGCAGCTTTCCGGCGCTGCGGCGCAGATCGGCGTACTCCTCCGCCTCCCGCAGAATCTCGTAGATGGGGATCCCCCGCTCCAGAGCGATCTGTCCCAGCCGCTCCACCGTGGTGGCGCCGATACCCCGGGCGGGGGTGTTGATGATCCTTGTCAAACGCAGGTCGTCGGCGGGATTGTTCACCACGCACAGGTAGGAGAGCATGTCCTTCACCTCGGCCCGGTCAAAGAACTTGGTGCCCCCCACCACCGTGTAGGGGATGCCGTTGCGCTTGAGGGCCATTTCCAAGGCGTTGGACTGGGCGTTCATCCGGTAGAGAATGGCGCTGTCGTGCCAATTTCCCCCCCGGCCATAGTCCGCCATCAGCTCCTGGGCCACAAAGCTGGCCTCCTCCCCCTCGTTGAACAACGTGCGAATACGGACCTTCTCCCCCGTTCCGTTCTCAGTCCACAGCGTCTTTCCCTTGCGGCCCACGTTGTTGCGGATGACGGCGTTGGCCGCGTCCAGAATGTTCTGGGTGGAGCGGTAGTTCTGCTCCAGCCGGATGGTCCGGGCCCCTCTGTACTGGCTCTCAAAGCTGAGGATATTCTCGATGTTGGCCCCGCGGAAGCGGTAGATGCTCTGGTCGTCGTCGCCCACCACACAGATGTTGCCCCGCTCCCCGGCGAGGAGGCTGGTCAGCAGGTACTGGAGATGGTTGGTATCCTGGTACTCGTCCACCAGCACATAGCGGAACTTCTTCTGATAAAACTCCCGCACCTCCCGGCTGCGCTGGAGGAGGTGGACGGTGTGGAGGATGATGTCGTCAAAATCCAAGGCGTTGGCGTCCCGGAGGCGCCTGTTATAGGCGGCATAGATCTTGGCAATGCGGGCCATGCGCCAGTCGCTGGAGGCATTCATCCGCGCGGCAAAGTCCTCCTGCGTCTCATTGAGATCCTTGCTGGCGCTGATGATGCTGAGCACCGTGCGGGGCGGAAACTCCTTCTCCTCAAGGCTCAGATCCTTCAGCACATCCTTGATGACCCGCCGGCTGTCGTCGGTGTCGTAGATGGTGAAGGAGTTGGTGAACCCCTCCCCCAGGTCCTCCATGTTCCGGCGTAGGATCCGCACGCAGGCGGAGTGGAAGGTGGCGGCCCAGATATCATTGGCCGCGCTCCCGCACATACGCCCCAAGCGCTCCTTCAGCTCCCCTGCCGCCTTGTTGGTGAAGGTAATGGCGATCACCGACCAGGGGGCCGCCGGGTCCACCATACACAGCCGCCTCGCCTCCCGCCAGTCCTCCGGGGAGGGAGCGTGGGGGAAGCTCTCCAGGAAGGACAGCTCCTTCTCCGTGGCCCAGTCGGGCACATAATCCGTATCGCTGCCCCGGCCGAAGGTCAGCAGGTTGTCCACCCGGTTGATGAGCACGGTGGTCTTGCCGCTGCCGGCGCCGGCCAGCAGCAGCAGCGGCCCCTCCGTGGTCAAAACAGCCTCGCGCTGCTGGGGATTTAAGTAGCGGTAACGCTGGGCGATGACGTGCCGCCGGGCGGCGGCGTATCGCCGGGCAAAGTCCTGTGTCATGGGCGCTCTCTCTTTCTTATCAATATGGTAGCCTCACAAAAAAAGGCGGCTGTATGCCGCCCTGTGCCGGTGGTTTTTCCGCTCTATTGTAATATAGTTTTGCCAGGGGGTCAAGTGGGAAGCCAGCCGATTCCCCCTCCCCCGCCGCCGCCAAATTTGAGAATCTGCCCGGACACCCTTTACTTTTTTCCCGGGATATGGCATAGTCATAGAGGAGTGTCCGCTGCCCTTTCCCACAGCGGACCGGTATGTGCTTTGTGTGTGAAAGGAGCAAGTTTCTATGAAGAAAACCAAGCCCTATCTGCGCGTTCTCTACGGCATTTTGGCGCTGTTTATGCTGGCGGCCGCGGTTTTTATGGCCATGGACGCCGCGGAAAACTTCAGCTCGACAGCCGACAGGGAGGATGCGGAATATTTTGACCCCTATACCGACGACGGCGAGCAGCATGTGCTGGGCTTCAATCTTCTCTCCGACTCCTTCGCCACCTTTGCCCTCGGGGAAAACCATGGCTGCTATTTTGCCATCGACAACAATGACTACGGCATTTTTCTCTACATTGTGTGCATGTCCAACGACCAGTTTGCCGACTATCAGGATGTCTACGACTTCACCTTCTCCGACGAGGGGTGGGAGGACTCCCCGGGCTACGGCGCGATCTACGGCTACCCCATGGAGATCGACGCGGAGCTGCGGGACTATGCCATTGAGTACTTCAACTACTTCTGGGACGAGGAGGTGCTCAATGAGGAGAACTTCTCCGATCTGGTGGGGGATTACTACTTAGACGCCACCTACCAGCCTGGCAGCCGCAGCGAAGCGGTGGAGTCCCTGATTTTCGCGGTGGTGTTTTTGGCCCTCTCCTGCCTGTTTATCTATTTGACCTTCCGCCGGGATAAAATCGTGCCGGCGGAGGGTGTCATGGTCTCTGAAGGTGCGGACGCCGCAGCAGCGGAGGCCTCTGATTTCGGCGGCGCCGTCCCTGCCGCGGCCACGACCCCTGCTGCCGCAGCCACGGCTCCCCCGCCGGGAGAGCTGCCCCGGGAGCTCAACCGGGGGATGGGGCTCCTTGGCGCGGTCCTCGGCGCGCTGATCGGCGGGGTGGTCTGGGTTGTGCTCTACCGGGCCGGGTATATCGCCGGGCTTGCCGGATATATCTCCGTCCTCTGCGCCATCAAGGGGTATGAGAAGCTTGCCGGCGGCATCGGCCGCAGCGGCATCATCGCCAGCAGTCTTATCGCCCTTGTGGTCATCGTCCTCTCCAACTGCGTGGGCATCTCCTGGATCATCGCCGACGCGGTGAACGAGACCAACCCCGGCCGGGCCACCATCGGCTACATCCTCCGCAACTTCGGCGATATGATGGACTACCTGGACCTCTGGGGCAGCTTCATCGGGGATCTGGTCATCGGCCTCCTTCTTGGCGTTCTGGCCTCCTTTGGCCCCATCCGTGCTGCTATACGGGCGGAAAAAAATCAGCCTGCTCACACCGCCTCACAGAACCAGGATCCCCAGTAAAACTGCCATACGCCCCGCATAGGAAAGGTAGGAACCCATATGCTCTACTTTCGCAACGATTACAGTGAGGGGGCCCATCCCCGTATCCTGGAGGCCCTCACCGCCACGAACCTTGTCAAAACCGCCGGCTACGGGCAGGACCCCTTCTGTGAAAAGGCTGCCGCCGCCATTCGGACCCTGTGTGCCGCTCCGGAGGCAGAGGTACACTTTTTAGTAGGCGGTACTCAGACAAATAAAACTGCCATCGGCGCCTTTCTCCGCCCCTATGAGGCGGTAATCGCCGCCGATTCCGGCCACATCTGTACCCATGAGACCGGCGCTATCGAGCACGACGGCCATAAAATCATCTCGCTCCCCTCCCCTGACGGGAAGCTCACCCCCGCGATGGTGGAGCGCGCCGCAGCGGCACACACAACAGAGCACATGGTGGCCCCCCGGCTTGTCTACCTCTCCAACACCACGGAGCTTGGCACTGTCTATACCAAGAAGGAGCTGTACGCTCTGCACCAGTGCTGCAGCCGCCACAGCCTCCTGCTCTACTGTGACGGCGCCCGTCTGGGCGCTGCCATGACCGCCGAGGGCGGAGACACCAGCTTTCCCGACTATGCCTCCTGCTGTGATGCTTTTACCATCGGCGGAACGAAAAACGGCCTCCTCTTCGGCGAGGCCCTGGTTCTCGTCCACCCCGGCCTGCGGGAGGGCTTTCGTTTCTCAATGAAGCAGCAGGGCGCCATGCTGGCCAAGGGACGGCTCCTCGGGGTGCAGTTTCAGGCTCTGTTGGAGGACGGGCTCTATCTCGCCCTTGCCCGCCATGCCAACGACATGGCCGCCCTGCTGCGCAAGGGGCTGCTGGCGCTCGGCTTTTCTCTTGCTGTCCCCTCTACTTCCAATATGCTCTTTCCCCTTCTCAGCACACGCCAGGCGGAAGCCCTGTCCGCCCAGTGCGCCTTTGAAATACAAGATACCATCGACCAAGACCATGTATGCATCCGCCTGGTCACTTCCTGGGCTACCACTCCTCAGGAGGTACAGGAGCTGCTGCAGGTATTTTCGACCTTGTAGGGAGGGAAAAATATGCGCAGAAAGGACAGAGAGATCACAGACCTGTCGGAGATCGAATCCATCCTCCGCCGCTGCCGTGTCTGTCGGCTGGCCATGTCCGACGAGGAGGGGCTCTACATCGTACCCCTGAACTTCGGCTACCGGCTGGAGGAGGGTGTCCTCACCCTCTACTTCCACAGCGCCCCGGAGGGTCGAAAAATCGCCGCCATCACCCAAAATGGGGCTGTGGCCTTCGAGATGGATGGCGGCCACCAGCTTGTGGGCGGCGACACACCCTGTGCCTATGGCTATCTCTATGAGAGCGTCACCGGCACAGGGCAGGCCAAGCTTCTGGCGGAGCCAGCAGAAAAAATAGCCGCCCTCCAAATGATAATGAGGCAGCAATCCGGAAAGGAATTTTCCTTCACAGCGGCTATGGTACAAAAGGTCTGCGTGTTTCAGGTGACCGCAAACTGCTTTACCGCCAAGGCAAGGCGCCGGT
This sequence comes from uncultured Oscillospiraceae bacterium, assembly GCA_904420145.1. Classification (GTDB taxonomy): domain Bacteria; phylum Bacillota; class Clostridia; order Oscillospirales; family Oscillospiraceae; genus CAJFPI01. Next base: position 7,614 of record CAJFUI010000037.1, on the reverse strand, counting down.
AGCTCCCAACTGAACAGATCCGCCGCGCCTATTTTCGCGGCGGATTTTTTTGAAAAAATAGGTGCCACTGGGAAAAACAGGAATGATACATCCTTGCCTTAGGGCAGCCCATCCGCTACGCTAAAAGCATCTTACGGCAGAAAGCGTGTTGATAAGATGTTTTTAGACAATTTATCTACCGCTCTTCTGCGGATCTGCGGGGAAAAGGATCTGACCTATGAAACGGCGGCGGAGCGCTGCGGCCTCAGCTCCCGCTATTTCGGATCCATTACCCGGCGCAGGACCGCCCCCTCCCTGGATACCCTTGAGAAAATTTGTGTGGGCTTCCAAAAGACCCCCAATGAGCTTTTGCTGCTGAGCGTGGAGCAGGAGCTCTCCTACCGCCAGCCCATGGTGGTCTGTGAAACGCGCCGCTTCCAATCCTCCCAGGGGCCAACCGGCTATCCCGTCTGCCCCCGGTGCAACCTGACCTTAGACCGGGAGCACCAGCACTACTGCGACCGCTGCGGACAGCTTTTGGAGTGGAGCTACTATGACAGCGTGGTAGAGTCGCTGACAGAGAAATGACAGCCATGGCCCCCCTATGCCCTCTCCCCTCTTTCGTCCGTTTTTGTTTTCTCCAACGGCCTCCGAGGCGTTGCCTGGCAATCCCCTATTGCAGAAAAGTGCGGAGGGGGACGGTTTTTACCGTCCCCCTCCTAATTTTATCCTTTTTCTCACCACTCCATGGCCCACAGATCCCGGGGGACAAGCTTGACGGTGTACGCCCTGCCCTTCTCCCCGCAGTTGAGGCACATGCCCTCTAATTTCACCGGCTTGCCCCGCTCTATCTGAAGCCCCTTGACGGCCAAAAATCCGTCCTTGTAGTACTTCTCATCCAAGCGGTAGGTCATGCTGCCGAAGGCCGGGAACACCAGCACCGCCTCGCCGATCTTCTTCTCCCCGTCGTAGAGCTCCGCCGTGAAGGAGCCGTCTATAAAGGCGGGGAGCTTGTCGAAGATGGTGAGATCCTTGTCCGCCGTGACGCTCACCTGCACAGTCACCGATCCGAATTGGGAGACCTCCACCGTGGGGTCGCCGAACGCCAGACGGGCGAACAGCTCCTCCGCCGGCGGCTCCGCGATCAGCTTCAGGGGAATTTTTTCCGCCGCTTCCTGGTAACGGGAGGCCCGGGCTCTGGCATTCGAGATCATCATGCCGTTGGCATAATTGATGGTCTTTGCCATCTCATTCTGCCGGCGGATCTCCTGATTCACCCGCTCAGTGTTGGAGAAGGACATGGCCGCGGGGATCACCCCGCCGATGCCGGCGGCCGCACCGGCCATCACCGCCCCGTCGGACTCCTTCTTCATGGGAATATATTTGAGGCCGCCAAACCCGCTTACGAGGTCGCTCTGGATGTCCTTGAGCATCTGCAGGGGCTTGTCGGCGCCGTGGAGGCCGGCGTAGCGGGTGAGCTGCTGGTACTTGGTCTGCTCCGCCGCCTGCTCCTGCCGCCTCTTCTCCTCCGCCTCCGCCGCTTTTTCCTCCCGGTAGGCCGCGGCGCACCGGTCCAAGACGCCCGTCAGTTCCTCTTCCGTCAGGTTTTCCATCTTGTGCTTGGCCGCTAACAGCCGGAACCGCTGCTGGTTTTCCGGCTTCTTCAGGTCGGACACCTCTTGGATGCCGAACTGCCTGCACTCCTCATAGAACACCCTGTCCTGCTTCCGCTGCTCCTCTTTTTTTTGAGCTTGATTGGTATCTTGGATGGTCCGCCAGATGCGCGGTAATACATATGCTGATACACACGCTATGTAGACCAAGGGAAGCCAGCGCGCCACTGTAGACACTATGCCGGAAAATCCGTAGCCCCATAGGCAGATTATATAATAGATTATATAGACGAGGTAGTAGCCCCATAGAACCTTGGATTTGCGGCTGACCTTCTTCCTTAGAATGGATATTACCGCGATCAGCAGAACAGCCGTGTACAGAATAGAAAGCCAGTCCATGTTATCCCTCCCCTTCTCCCCGGAAAGCAGTTCCCGGTGTCCGATTGCCTGTTCTTCTCCGCCCTGTGTCCATATCGTCTCTCCTCTCGTTTTGGATGGGCGGCGCTTTTTCCTCCACGCCGCCTCTGCCGGTCCCCCAGCAGTCCTTCCTGTTTGGGTACCCAAACAGGAGAAGCCCGGGCTTCTCGCGCTGTTGCTATTATACCGTCTCTTCCCGGTCTTTGCAAGACCCAGCCGTCAAAAACACCGCCCTATGACGGAGGGGGATGCCGCCCCATTGGGGCGGCATCCCCCTCTCTCAATCAGCCTCCGCAGGGACGGCGTCTGCGGATACTCTGTGACGGAAAATAACTTTACAGCCTTGAAACCGCCGCTGTGCGGCGTCCGGTGTGGGCCACCGCGTGCCACTTCTTGGTGTCCTTAAAGAGGGAGATCACCTGCAGGGGCAGCCAGGAGGCCATAAACAGCGGAAAGACCGCGATGGTCCGCCCCATGCCCCGCAGGGGGTATCCCCCAAGGAGGCAGAGGAGCACCGCAAGAAGCATCAGCCCCAGCCAGGAGACGGTTAAGCCGGCGGCAAATAGGGGCAGCGCGGCGAGGCCGCCAAGGAGCAGGTTGCCCAGAAGCAGCAGGGCGGAGATGGCCTGGGCGAAGGGGGAGAGCAGGAACATGGTCATATCCCACCGGAGCATGGGCCTGGGACAGGCGGCGCGCCACATGGTCCCTACCTCCCGGCGGCACACCTGCATCACGCCGCTGCACCACCTTCTGCGCTGGCGGAGGGAGAGGGCGAAGCTGTTGGGGGCCTCGTCATAGGTCAGCGCGTCCTCCACCCAGTGGACCCGGTAGCCGGTCCGGGCGCACTGGGCGGCAAACTCCGCGTCCTCGGCGATGGTGCAGGTGTTCCATCCGCCAAGGCGCTCCAGTACCTCCCGGTGGACAGCGAAGCCGGTGCCCACTAATTTGGCGGACAGCCCGCAGGCGGCCCGGGGGCGGTTGAAGATCCAGTCGAAGGAGGCAAAGTACAGCCCATAGCACCCGGCTATGCCGCTCTCCGTGGGATTGGAGGCCTTCTGCCGGGCCTTACACACCCGGGCGCCGCTGGCAAAGGCGTCGTTCATGCGGGCAAGAAAATCTGGGTGAACCACATTGTCCGCGTCAAACACCACAAAGGCGTCGTAATTCTGGGGCAGGAGCTGGCGGAAGGCCTGCTGGAGAGCGCCGCCCTTGCTGGAGACCTGGCCGAGGCAGCGGATGATTTTCGCCCCGGAGGCCGCGGCCACCGCCTCGGTGAAGTCGGTGCAGTTGTTGGGCACCACACACACGTCCCGCAGCTCCTCCGGGTAGTTCTGGTTCAAAAGGCTTTCAATCAGGCCGCCGATCACCGCCTCCTCGTTCCGGGCGGCGATCACCACGGCAAAGCGGGTCCGGGGCGGCGCGGCGGGATAGGCCCTCCGCCGCTTTAAGGTAAAAACGGCAACGCAGGCAAAATAGACTGTGAAAATTTTCAGCGCCATCATCAGGCAAAAGAGGATCTTCTCCATAGTCCCGCCTCCTTCATTCCGTAAAAAATCTCTGAATTTCCCATGCAACAAGGTTATCATAGCAGGGCTTTTTTAAGTTCATGACAGCGCCTTCTTTAAGTGTTGGATAGGAATTGTTTAAGAATTTGCTAAGAGGAAAAAGAGGCGGCCATCTGGTGGAAAAATCCCGGAAAAAGTGGTATACTGCTCCCATCCTCTGCCGCGGCGTCGGCCCGGCAGCGCAAAGGAGGCGGCTCTATGATCCCCATTCTCTGTGTGGATGACAGCGGCGGCACCATGTTCAACCACCGGCGGCAGAGTCAGGACCGCCTGCTGCGCCAAGACGTCCTCGCCATGGTCCATGGGCGGCGGCTGTGGATGAACGCCTACTCCCTCCGGCAGTTCCAAAGTCAGCCGGAGGCGCCCATCACGGTGGACGAGGACTTCCTCGCCAAGGCCGGTCCGGGGGAGCTCTGCTTTGTGGAGGGTCTGCCCCTTCTGCCCCACATGGACCGGATCGAAGCGGTAATCCTCTACCGCTGGAACCGCCGCTACCCGGCGGATACCTATTTCGATCTGCCCCTCTCCACCTATCGGCTGCGGGAAACCAAAGACTTCCCCGGCTCCTCCCACAAAACGATAACAAAGGAGATCTATACCCCATGAAACCCCTGCAAAAGCGCCTTGTCCCCCTGCTGCTCCTCCTCTGCCTGACCCTCACCGGCTGCATGGACCTCCTCCCGCCGGAGCACACCTCTGTCTCCCTTGAGGACGTCCCCGCCTATGCCGGGGAGCCCTATGTGGCCATAGACGACAACCAGCCGGACTTCTCTGAGGAGGACCTCACCACGGAGTCCTTCGAATCCTACAGCCCGCTGGACTCCCTTGGCCGCTGCGGCGCGGCCTACGCCAATGTTGGGGTGGACCTGATGCCCACAGAGGAGCGGGGCAGCATCGGACAGGTGCAGCCCTCCGGGTGGCACACTGTGAAATACGACTGCGTGGACGGCAAGTACCTCTACAACCGCTGCCATCTCATCGGGTATCAGCTCACCGGGGAAAACGCCAATGAAGAAAACCTCATCACCGGCACCCGGTATCTGAACGTGGACGGGATGCTCCCCTTTGAAAACTTGGTGGCGGACTATGTGCAGGAGACGGCAAACCACGTTTTATACCGAGTCACCCCCGTCTTTGAGGGGGACAACCTTTTGGCCAGCGGCGTGCAGATGGAGGCGCTGAGCGTGGAGGACGGCGGCGAGGGTATCTGCTTCAACGTCTATGTCTACAACGTCCAGCCCGGGGTGGTCATCGACTACGCCACCGGGGAGAGCGCCTTGGAGGACGGGGCGACCGCCGGAGAGGGGGAGGCCGTTACCTATATTCTCAATACCAGCTCCCACAAGTTCCACTACCCCGACTGCTCCGGCGTGGCCAATATGAGCGAGGCCAACAAGGAGACCTTCACCGGCAGCCGGGAGGAGCTGATCGCCCAGGGGTATGAGCCCTGCGGTCAGTGTAATCCATAAATCGAGTATGCCGAATGCTTCTGACAGGAGAGGTGCTTCTCTGGGCACCCCTCCTGCCGCGGCGGCGTACAATGGTGGCAGAGGCGGAGGAAGGAAGAGGCAGCGTCCCCCGCGCCGACGGGGGCATGCCTCCCTCTTCCGCGGGCAAAAGCCCGCCGCCTGACAATCCATGGATAGGAGGCATTTTCCTTGGAAAATACCACAAACCATACCACCATGTGCGCCGTGGTCTGCAAAGTGGAGTGCGACTCCCTCTTAGTCTGCGATCAGGCCACCCGGCAGGAGGTGCTGGTACACACCTCTGACGCCTGCTGCTTCCATGTGGGCGACTGCGTGTGCATCCACTACAGCGGCGCTATGACCATGAGTCTCCCGCCCCAGATCTCCGCCACCTGCATCCACCGGCTCTCCCGTCGCTGCTGAGCAGCCTTGGGCTCGCCCTCATCAGAGGGCGAGCCTTTTTGCTCCTTATCGCTCTCCCTTCCACCCGAAGACAGGCGCGCATATACTGGCGGGAGGTGATTGTATGTTTCAGCTTCCTTCCGCACCGCCGGCGGCCATCGCCTGCGTGCGTTCCCATAGCCCGGACCTCCATATTACGGGCACCGTTTCCTTCTTCTGCTGCGGCGGCGGAACGCTGGTCGTTGCCGACATCTGCGGCCTGCCGGCGGATCCCTCCGGCGGTCGTGGGATCCACGGCTTCCACATCCACGAGGGCCCCTGCTGCACCGGCGCGGACTTCGCCGACACCGGCGGCCACTTCAACCTGGAAAACCGTCCCCATCCCCAGCACGCCGGCGACCTGCCGCCCCTCTTCGCCTGCAGAAACGGCCACACCCTCTGCGTAGTGCTCACCGACCGCTTCCGCCCGGCGGATGTGGTGGGGAGGACAGTGGTGATCCACAGCGATGCGGATGATCTCATGACCCAGCCGGCGGGAAACGCCGGGAAAAAGATCGCCTGCGGTGTGATCCGCTCCCTGTGACGCCGCATGCCGACATCCAAATTGAAAACGCAAAACAGAAGGAGAGCACCGTGCTTTTCACAGCGCGCTCCTTCTGTTTTCAGCTTATCTTAAAAAAAGCCTAAAAAATTTTGTTAAAAACCACTGTATTTTCAATGCTTACAGGTTTTTTTGTAACTAACGTGTAACTAACCTGTAACTAACGCCACAAAATCCCACAAGGCGAAACATGGAGAAACCGCCCATATAGGGCGGTCTCTTAAACGCCTATTTTAGTTCGCTCATCCGCTTCAAAAGCACCACTAACTGTTCCCGGGTGGTCCAAGCTTTATACTGCTTGTTCCCGTTCTCATCGCCCTTGATGAGGCCCTTTTCCTCCGCCCAATCCCGCTCCTCCTTGGACCAGTCAGCGGGATCCTGCTTGGCCAATACGCTGGTGATCCGGTTGGCCAGCTCTAAGATCTGCGTGTCTGTCAGTTTAGAAATATCCATGCCGTCCTCCCATCCGGGCCAGCCGGAGACAACAACCTGCTTGCCGCTTCGCTGGTCCCATCGTGATCTGTTTGCCCGGGTATCCACATGGGTAAAGCTCTTGTAGACACCGATACCGCCCTTTGTATTGAGATAGTACTCCGCGATTTGGCCTACAGTCAGCGGATCTGTGTCTGCCACGACAATGTCAGCCGCCGTTCCTTTGACATGCTGGCTGTTGGAGACGCCGCCAACCGCTGCGTTGTGTTCCGGTGAGCGATAGCCGCTGTTGATGGTGACAGCCTTACCGCCAGAGGCTTCGCGGATATTCTCCAGCAGCTTGACCAAGTCATCGTCAATCAGGACCTTATCCGCCCCATCCTTGCTGGAAAACTCCCGCACGCGGAAGTGCTTGGAGACCTTGCCTTCACCGTCGCGCTTAACACTGTACTCCCGGATCATACCTCCACCGCCTCCGGCGCATTGATGGTCTTTGTCATAGCAATCAGACTGTCAATCAGATCACTAAGCGCCTGCGTGTCTATGGGATAGGCGACATACTCCGCACTGGTCTGTACCATCGCCATGACCCACTCCTTCCGGGTGGCCCCTTCAGAAAATTTCTGCTCCGCCTCCTCCATCAGGTCGACCAAAAGGCCAAGCAGCTGCCCCCAGTTCTTTTCCTCTGCCGCTTTCTGAACGTACTGGGCCAGTTTCACGGCAAGCGGAATACAGGCTGCCAGACCGCTTAAAACGGCCACAATTAGGGATACAATCTGTTCTGCGCTCATGAGATTACTCTCCTTTCTATGCGTCCCGGTCATCGTTGACCGGGGCTTTTGTCTTGTCCGGCCACTGATTGTTCTTGCTGAGGTTTTCAAACAGGGATTTGATAGAGTAAGTAAGCACCACTGCCACGATCTCCGTCAGAGCCACTTGAGAAAGGCTCTCGGCGATCTCTGCCCGGCCCAAATAGGCCAGCAGGTAGGAGCACCACACCCACGCGAAGCCGTTAAGCAAGCAGGCCCAGACAATCAGCTTGCTGGTGGTTTTCTTCTCCGCTCTCATAGGCCGATCCTCGCCAATAGGAAAGCGATGACAGCCGCCAGAACCGCCCAGATGGCTTTGTCTACAAT
>CAJFUI010000036.1 GCA_904420145.1 uncultured Oscillospiraceae bacterium | reverse complement strand
CCCTAAGTGGCCTTTTGGTTCCTTTTGGGCCATGCCAAAAGGAACCCGCACCGGGGTGCGGAATCTCTCCGTGCCCAAAGGGCACAAGGAAAAAGAAACGGAAGAAACTGGAAAGGAATCAACTCCTGCGCAAAATACTTGCAAAACGGGAGAAACTTTGTTAAAATAGCGGGGTATGTGATTATGAGGGAAACTTTACCTTTGGAGGTTTGTCATATGTCCAAACAGTCCAAGCAGCAAAAGCGCGCGGAGAAGCTTCGGAGGGAGGAGCAGACACTTAACCGCGTGTTTTTGATCTTTCTGGTGGGTATCGTGGCAGAGTGTTATCTGCTGCTGCTCCGCCGGTACTTTGTCAACGGAACGGCGGAGGAGCTGGTAGCCGCCGCTGGTGTGATCCAGTGGATGGGCTACCTGGGCGCGGCGGCTGCGGTAGCTGGTTTGGTGTTGACGCTGCTGAAAAAGGCGAAGCCCATTTTCCGCAGGCTGGGTCCATGGGCTCTGGGTGCTGGGCTGTTTTTTGCCCTGTCCAGTCTGATGATGTACCGCATTTATCCCCAGGGCTCCCTGTTTTTGTGCATCGCTGTCCCAATCCTGACGGTGCTGGGACTGGTGTACTGTCTGTTCCAGCCGGAGTTCTTCTTCAGCGCCATTATTTTAGGGGGCTCTATTTTCACTCTGTGGGTCCAGCGCAAGGGCTTAGGTACGGTGAATTGGAACACCAAGGTCACCGTTGGCACGGTCGTGGTGCTCTTAGGGCTGATCGCAGTGGCCGCTTTGACCGCCCGGATTGAGAAGAACGGCGGCAAGTGGCCTTGGAAGTACCATTTCCGCGTCTTTGGACCGAATTGCTCCTACAAGGCGCTGTATCTCACCTACGCGGTGGCCTTTGTGGTCATTTTAGCGGCCCTGTTTGCCGTGTCTGTCATCTATTACTACACCATGTGGGGCCTTGGCATCTTCCTCTTTGGCCTGGCGGTGTACTATACCACAAAATTGATGTAACAGAAGACAGCCATGGGCGGCGCCGAATGTTCGGCGCCGCCCAGTTTTTTATAGGATGAAGCCGCCGTCGGCGGTGAGGACCTGGCCGGTGAGGAAAGAGGCGCGGTCATCGGCCAAAAAGGCCACGGCGTTGGCGATATCCTCCGGGGTGCCCAGCCGGCCGAGAGGGGTCTCCTCCGCTAAGGAGCGGAGGGTTTCCGCCCCCAGGACCTCCACCATGTCTGTGCGGATTACTCCGGGGGCCACGCAGTTGACCCGGATCCCCGAGGGGGCCACCTCCATGGCAAGGGAGCGGGTCAAACCGATGATGGCCGCCTTGGTGGCGGAGTAGGCCGTTTCGCAGGAGGCGCCCCGCTGGCCCCAGATAGAGGAGATGTTCACGATGCAGCCCGCCTTCTCGTGAATCATGCGGGGCAGCACCGCTTGAATGGCGTGGTAGGCCCCGTCCACATTCACCGCGAAGATCCGCCGCCAGAAGGCGGAGGAGATGTCCTGAAAGAGATGCTGCTCGGCGATACCGGCGTTATTGACCAGCAGGGAAACCGGCCCGTCCAGGCGTTCCTCTGCCAGGCGGATGGCGTCAGTGATGGCGGTTTGATCCGCCACGTCGGCCTGCACCGCCGCCGCCTCGTACCCCGCGGCGCGCAGACTGTCCGCCAGCTCCTGGGCCTGCTGGGCCGAACGCAGATAATTGATGCCCACGGCGTACCCCTCCTCCGCCAGCCGTGCTGCCACGGCCCGGCCGATCCCCCGAGAGGCGCCAGTGACAAAGGCAATTTTTTTCATGGAATACCCTCCTTGCAAAGCGCTCCTGTGCTTTGAACAGTGTAGCAAAAATTGCTCCCTATTGCAAGAAAGGGCTTGACAAATTTGATGCTGTAGGGTATCATAATTCCGTTCCTTTTCGGACGCTTAGCTCAGCTGGCTAGAGCACCTGCTTGACGTGCAGGGGGTCAGCGGTTCAAGTCCGTTAGCGTCCACCAGGAGCAAAAGCCACGACAAGAGTCGTGGCTTTTGCTTTACCGGCGGTAAGCCGGTACCCTATCCTGCAAAAAGTGTTGTGTAAAAAGGGGGGAGGCTGTCCATGCGCTGTAAAAAATGCAAAGCTCCCTTGGAGAAGGGGGACCATTTTTGCCAGCAGTGCGGTTGGCGGGTTCGGCGGCGGGGCCGCTGGATTTTCCTTGGTGTATTTTTGCTGCTGCTAATAGGCGCAGGCCTTCTTTGGGCGTGGTGGGAGGGGTGGCTTCCTATGGGAGACCGCCCGGAGACATCCTACTTCGTTCTTTTGGATGAGGATTTTACCCAGCGGACCATCACCGATCAGGAGACGGCGCTGGCCGCCATCGGCGATATAGCTGGGGCGCTGGGGCTGGAGGATCCTGCCGCGGAGCTCTCCAGCAGCAGCGTGGAGAACTATTTGGAGAATACCTACTACCGCTTTGCCCAGCAGTATGAGGGGATCCCGGTGTATGGGCGGAGCATGGTGGTGGCGGCGGACAGTGCCGGCACGGCCCTCACTCTCACCGGAAACTACCGCAGCCTCGGGGAGGTGGATCTGTCCTGCCCGGTAAGCGAGGAGGAGGCCCTCGCCGCGGCGGCGGAGCTCTACGGGGAAAATGCTGCGCTGCGCAGCGACGGCCTGCGCATCTACTCCCTCCATGATGCCCAGCCGGAGTTGGCTTGGCAGATCACAGTCAGCGGGCCGGCTCTGGCGGAGTGCTGTCTGATCTCCGCCGACAGCGGCGAGGTGCTCTTCCGGGAGGACCGGATGCTGGTGGAGAGCGTCTCCGCCGCCGGGGAGGATGTGGACGGAGAGGACTGCACCGTCTCCGCCTTCCGGCAGGCGGACGGAACCTATCTCTTCCGGGACGAGGCCCGCAATATTACGATCTACAACGCCAATGGCGGCACATTTCGCGCGGAGCAGACTTTTGTGGATGCCGCTGGCCATACCTACCGCCTCAGCGGCGATACCTGGCAGGATGAGAACGGACAGACAGTGGCTATTCGCCTACAGGATGGAAAATATGTGATCTCGGACGCCAGCGGCACCGTGGTAGACGACGATGCGGCCATGGAGCTGCACTTTTGGAGCACCGCCGCCGATGGCAGCCGGACAGAGATCAGCCCGGACGGAAGCACGGACAACAGCTGGTCGGCCAAAGCGGTCACCCTGATGTCCCGGCTGGCTGCGGTGTGCGATTTTTACGACGCTTTCCTGGACCGGCAGGGCTTTGACGGCGGGAACGGGACGGTGTACGCCGTCTACGATGACTACAACGGCGGCGACACGACCAATGCCTACTCAACGGGAGACGGCGCCAGCCCGTTTACACTGCTGGCCTTTGGGCAGGATGCGGCCCTCGCCTATGACCTCATCGCCCACGAGTACACCCACTCGGTGGAGCGGTCTATCAGCGGCATGGTCTACAGCGGCGAGTCCGGCGCCCTAATGGAGGCCTACTCCGACATCTTCGGTGAGCTGGTGGAGGACTGGTGCGACGATGGGTCGCTCAACGCCAGCTGCAGCTGGAGCAACGGGTTCCGCAGCGCCGCCGATCCGGCTGCCCAGCAGTACACCTACTGCTCCTATGAGGCGCAGGGGGAGAGCTGCCCGGTGGCGGCAGAAAATAACGGGACGCACATCTATAACCCCTCCTATACCGTGACCAGGGACAGCTGCGTCCTGCGGGACAGCTATCCGACGGAATATTTGGGGACAGGCTATATGACCGGGGACTATGACAACGGCGGCGTCCACCTCAACTCCACAGTGATCTCCCACGCGGCCTACCTCATGTCCCGGGGGATCAACGGCAGCGCCGCCTTTGAGGAGCTGGGGACGCTGGAGCTGGCGGAGCTGTTCTACAGCGCGCTGTTCTCCATGCCCTCGGACTGCACCCTCAGCCAGTTCCGCACCATTTTGGAGCGGACGGCGGAGATCCTCTGGGAGCAGGGGCGGCTGACGGAGAAGCAGGTCAAGTGCGTCTCCAACGCCTTCTTCCAAGCGGGGATCATCCCCGCCAGCTCCGTGGCGGCGCAGGTGGGCCGGGAGGTGGATCTGCTGGTCTACGATGTGAACGAGTCATTGTGCGACGATTACACCATCACCCTCATCTCCGCCCCGGTGCCGATTGTGGGGCCGGTCCGTCCGGGGGAGAGCACCGCCACCGGCGGCGAGACGGTGGAGTATACGGTCACCGCGGCGGAGCCCTTCCACCTGTCCCTGTCACCGGGGTACTACCGCCTGACCATCACTGACGGCACCGACCGCTACAACAGCCAGAGCTATATGCTGGCGGTGTCGGAGGAGGGGCCGGCGGAGCTCCCCCTCTACACCAGCTTTGGCCAGTACCGCCCCGACGACTTCGACCGCTACTTAGCCGCGGCCCGAAAGACCTACGCCTCCGGCAGCTGGCGGGAGGAGATGGACATGACGGCGGAGCTGCAGCTGAATCTGCTGGGGGAGATGTCCGCCACGGTTGCCCTGTCCTATGATATGGACGTGGACAACTACTTCCCGGAGGATTTGTCCGATCTGAGGATGGCCGGCAGCACAACCCTCTCCGCGCTGGGGCAGGAGCTGAGCTGGGATATGACCTACGCCGGCGGAGTGGCCCAGTACGAGTACACCCGGCCGGCCCTACCGCCGGTGGAGCTGGAGATGACCCCCGCCTGCTTCCAGTTTGGCTCCCTGAAGAAGAACATGGTCTCCTCCGTCTCCGCCCTGCCCGGCGGAACGGTGCGCTTCACCGTCCGGGGGGACGCCTTTACCGAGACCGGCATGGGCGCCATGGAGCTGCTGGGGGAGGTGGCGGACCTGCGCTACGGCGATGTGACCGTGGAGGCCGCCATCAACGAGGACACCGGGAAGATCGACACGCTGCAGATGGCCTTCACCGCCTACCTCACCTACCAGTCCGTCAGCGCCTCGGCGGATTTCACCATCAACTACCGCTTCTACGAGCGCTGAGGCTGTCCCAAGTGGAGTAGCACTTTTTGCCGGGAAGTTGCAGCGCAAAAGGGACAGGAATTTTGTCCATCCATGCAGATGGAGTTTCCTCAAGCTTTTTGCCATAATAGGGAGGGAGACGGGATAAAAACCCGCCTCCCTCCCTATTATTCAGATTGTTCTGCTGTTTGGGCGGTTCTCTTGGCCCCAAAATTATCTGACCGGCTGGCCGTTGATGAAGACCATCTCTACAGTGGAGTCAATGGCGAAACAGGGACCATCCATCATAACGATGTCCGCGTCCTTCCCCGCCTCGAGGGAACCGAGGCGATCGGCTACCCCAATGTGGCGGGCGGGGTTGATGGTAATTGCCTGGAGAGCGGCAAAGGGCTCCATGCCGCTTTTCACTGCTAAGGCCGCACACAGGGGCAGATAGCATTGGGGAATCACCGGCGCGTCGGTGATAATGGATACTTGACATCCCGCTTTGGCTAAAATACCAGGGGTTTCAAAGGTCTTGTTGCGCAGTTCGATCTTGGAGGCGTGGGTCAGGGAGGGGCCTACCGCCAGCGGCACATTTTCCTTTGCCAGCAGGTCGGCCACCAGGTGGCCCTCGGTGACATGCTCGAGGGTGATGTCCACACCGAATTCCCGGGCAATGCGCAGGGCGGTGAAGCAGTCGTTGGCCTGATGGGCGTGGGCTTTTAAGGGGATCTCCCGCCGCAGAACAGGCAGCAGCGACTCCAGCTTCATGTCAAAGGGGGGACGGCGCAGCAGATCGTCCCCTGCAGCCTCGATCCGCTCCTGATAATCCCGGGCACGGAAGAGGGCGTCCCGGAGCTTAGCGGCGGTGGACATGCGGGAGGAGTTGTTTATGTTTTTGTAGCGGCGCTTGGGATTTTCACCAAAGGCGCATTTCATAGCCACATTGGAGCGGATCACCATGTCGTCCACCCGGCGGCCCACGGTTTTGATTGCCGCAAATTGGCCGCCAAGGACGTTGCAGGAGCCCGGCCCGGTGCATACAGTCGTCACCCCGGCCAGAGCCGCCTCCCGGAAGGCGGGGTCCATGGGCTGAATGGCGTCGATGGAGCGCAGCTGGGGACTGAAGATATCCTGAAACTCACTGTAGTCCTCCCCCTCAGCCCCGGCGCCGGACACGTCCAAGCCCAGATGGCTGTGTGCTTCCACAAAGCCGGGGTAGACCTGTCTGCCTGCTGCGTTGACCACCTGACAGCCGTCAGGCGGGGTGAGGCCTGCCGCTATGCGGACGATTTTTCCACTCTCTACCAGAATGTCCGCATGGCGGGGCTGGGGATGGATGGCGTCATGGACCATACCGTTTTGAATGCAGAGCATAGGCTTCCTCCTTCGCCTTGGCCGCGGCTGCGGCCGCTGTTGCCCGCCTCAGCACAGGCGGGATCTGACAGCGCTATTGTATCCGCTGGGGTGACAAGTGTCAAGAAGCGCTGCACCATTGTTAGATGCAAAAACCTCCTGCATGGGGCTTGCGGCTTGGTATGGTATGCAGTATAATAAAAGGGAATTTATGGAAAGGAGCGCGCCGGCAGGCAGCGGGACCCCATGGAACTGACAGACTTTTTCCGAAAACATCCTCATCTCGCTTTGGCCTTCTCCGGGGGGACGGACTCGGCGTATTTGCTCTGGGCGGCTAAGGAGGCCGGGGCGGACGTCCGCCCCTATTTTATCAAGACCGCCTTTCAGCCCGCCTTTGAGCTGGAGGATGCCCGGCGGCTGGCCGCGGAGCTGTCGGTCCCCCTGCGGGTGGTGGAGGCGGATATCCTGAGCCTTGACGCGGTGGCAGCCAACCCTCCGGAGCGGTGCTACCACTGCAAGCGGGCGCTGTTTACCGCCCTGCGGGCCGCCGCGGCGGCGGACGGATATGCCGCGGTGATCGACGGCACCAACGCCTCTGACGATGCCGCCGACCGCCCCGGCATGCGGGCCCTGCAAGAGCTGGGGGTGCTCTCCCCCCTGTGGCTGTGCGGCATCACCAAGGAGGAGGTGCGCCGCCGCTCCCGGGCGGCTGGCCTTTTTACCGCGGAGAAGCCCGCCTACGCCTGCCTCGCCACCCGCATCCCCACCGGGGAGGCCATCACGGCGGAGACCCTCAGACGCGTAGAGGGGGCGGAGACGGCCCTATCCGCCATGGGCTTTTCGGACTTCCGGGTCCGCCTGTTCCACGGCGCTGCCCGGCTGCAGCTGCCCGGGGAGCAGCTTTCCCGGGCGGCAGCTCTGTGCGGGCAGATCCGCGAGGCCCTCTCCCCCTATTTTGCGGAGGTCCTGCTGGACCTCAAGGAGCGCTGAGAAAGGAGCGTACGGGATGGATCAGGAACAGACCAGACAACTGCTGCAGGCGGTGGCTGATGGCACCGCCTCTGTGGAGGAGGCAATAGAGCAGCTGAAGATGGAACCCTTTCAGGACCTGGGCTTTGCTAAGGTGGACCACCACCGGGCTCTGCGCCAGGGGGCGGCGGAGGTGATCTACGGGGCGGGAAAGACGCCGGGGCAGATCATTGACATCACTGCTGCTCTGCTGTCCCACGGGCAGAAAACCGTGCTTATCACCCGCCTTGGCCCTGCTGCGGCAGAGGAGGTGGGCGCCGTCCACCCCCTTACCTACCACGAGATGGGACACATCGGCATCGTGGGCCCCATGCCGGCGCCCACGGGCATCGGCACCATCGTGGTGGCCACCGGCGGCACCAGCGACATGCCGGTGGCGGAGGAGGCGGCGCTGACCGCCGAGGCCCTCGGCAACCAAGTGACGCGGCTCTATGACATCGGCGTGGCTGGCATCCACCGCATGCTCAGCCACACGGAGGAGCTTATGAGCGCCCGGGTGGTCATCGCCGTGGCGGGGATGGAGGGGGCTCTCACCAGCGTCATCGGCGGCCTTGTCAGCTGCCCGGTGATCGGCGTGCCCACCAGCGTGGGCTACGGCGCCTCCTTCGGCGGCGTGGCCGCCCTGCTGGCCATGCTCAACTCCTGCGCCAGCGGCGTGAGCGTGGTGAATATCGACAACGGCTTCGGGGCCGGCTTTTTGGCCAGCCGCATCAACCATATGGAGGGCAAGGCATGAAGCTTCTGTATCTCGACTGCTCCATGGGCGCCGCCGGCGACATGCTGCTGGCGGCCCTGCTGGAGCTCCACCCGGACCGGGAGGACTTTCTCCGCCGGTTCAACGCCTTGGGACTGCCCGGGATCCGCGTCTCGGCGGAGCCGTCTGTGAAGTGCGGTGTCCGGGGCACCCACGTCGCCGTGCGCGTTCACGGGGAAGAGGAGGACGACGTCCTCCACCATGCGCACGACCATGACCACGGTGGCCACCCTCACGACCACAGTCACGGGGAGCACCACCATGACCACGATCATGAACATGGGGAGCACCACGGCCACGGACACGACGGCCACGGACACCATCACCATACCGGTGTGGCGGAGATCTTTGGCCTCATCGACCGGCTGGACCTGCCGGAGCAGGTCCGTGCCGACGCCAAAGCGGTCTATACCAGTATTGCCGAGGCAGAGAGCAAGGTCCACGGGGTCGGTATGGAGCAGATCCACTTCCACGAGGTGGGCACCTTAGACGCCGTGGCGGATGTGGTGGGTGTTTGCATGCTGCTGGCGGAGATCAAGGCGGACCGGGTGGAGGCCTCGGCGGTCCATGTGGGCAGCGGGCAGGTCCGCTGCGCCCACGGGCTGCTGCCGGTGCCCGCACCGGCCACGGCGCTGCTGCTGCAGGGGATCCCTATCTACGGCGGGGAGATCGCCGGGGAGTTGTGTACCCCCACCGGCGCCGCCCTGCTGAAGCACTTTGTCCAGCGCTTCGGCCCTATCCCTCCCATGACGCCCATTGCCTCGGGCTACGGCATGGGGACCCGGGATTTCCCCGCGGCCAACTGCCTCCGGGCCACCCTCGGCGAGAGCGGGGAGGGCGCCGCTCAGGCGGCGGAGCTGGTGTGCAACATCGACGATATGACGGGGGAGGAGATTGCCTTCGCCTGTGAGGAGCTCCTTTCCGCCGGGGCCCTGGACGTGTGGACTACGGCCATCACCATGAAGAAGGGCCGTCCCGCCGTCCAGCTCTCCTGCCTGTGCCGGCCGGAGGAGCAGGAGGCGCTGACGGCGGCCATATTCCGACACACCACCACCCTCGGCGTGCGCCGCCGCCTCTGGGACCGGACTGTGCTGACCCGGGAGGAGCGGCGGGAGGAGACCGCCTATGGCCCCCTCCGTTGGAAGCGCTCTGCCGGATGGGGCGTGGAGCGGGAGAAGGCGGAGTACGAGGATTTAGCCGCCATGGCCCGCCGAAACGGCGTCTCCCTCCGGGAGATGGAGGACCGGGTTTACAGGGAAAAGCGGTAAGATCCGCTGCGCCGCGGCCATATGGCTTCCCGCCGCGGAGATCGGCTGCCTGTGGGCCGAATTGGTGAAAGTATTTTGAAAGCTTTAGAGGAAAAGAAGGGACGCAGCCGACAGCTGCGTCCCTTCTTTGTGATATGGGGTTCTCTCCCGTCAGCCGGCGGCTTCAGGGGAGAGAGGGAGGTCCTGCAGGGAGCGGATCCGCCGCAGCTCCCGGGCCACCAGCACGAGGGCCACCACCGCCGCCACAAAGTCGGCGATGGGGCCGGCGTACATCACCCCGTCCACACCCCAGAACATGGGGAAGAGGAGGATCAGGGGCAGGAGGAAGAGAATCTGTCGGGTCATGGAGATCAGCATGCCCATCTTCGCCTTGCCGATGGAGGTGAAGAAGTTGCTGGTAAGGGGGTGGATGGCGTTGAGGAAGGCCGCCAGCATATAGATGCGGAAGTACCGGGTGCCAAAGCGGAAGAACATGTTACTGCCCTCCGGGTCAAAGATAGCAAGGATCGGCTGGGGGAAGAACTGGAAGCAGAGGAAGAAGAGGAAGGCGATGGCGGAGGCAGCGGTGATGGCCCGGAGATAGGTGCGCCGGACCCGGCTGTACTGGCCGGCCCCGTAGTTGAAGCCCACAATGGGCTGGCAGCCCTGGGCGATGCCGATGAGAAAGGCCATCATCACCACGTTGACCTTGGTGATGACTCCCACGCAGGCCAGGGGAATATCGCTGCCGTAGGGGGAGAGCTCTCCGTAGCGGCGCAGGACGTTGTTCATGGTGATCTGCACGGCCATCATAGCCACCTGATTGAAGAAGGCGGCAGAGCCCAGCCCTCCGATGGCGGTCAGGAGTTTCGGCCGGGGAATGAGATGGGATAGGCGGATGGGATGGTTTTTCAGCTTCCAAAAATAGACGGCCTGCAGCACCACCGTGCTGATCTGCCCGATCACCGTGGCGATGGCGGCCCCGGCGATTCCCATGTCAAGGGGGAAGATAAAAATGGGGTCCAGAATAATGTTCAGCACCGCCCCGGTGGTGATGCTCACCATGGCGTAGCGGGGACTGCCGTCGGCTCGAATCAGGTGGCTGCCGGCGGTGCCGAAGATCTGGAAGGGCATGCCGATGGCGGTAATGCCGGTGTAGGTCATGGCGTAGGGGAGGGAGAGCTCCGTGGCGCCGAAGGCCAGCATCAGCGGCTCCAAAAATACCAGCACAAGGACGCCCACGGCTATGCCAAAGATGGCCAAAAAGGTGATGGCGGCGCCGTAGTACCGGGCAGCGGCCTCCTCATCCCCGCGGCCCATGGATAAGCTGTAGTTGGACGCGCCGCCCACCCCGAGGAGGAGGGAGATGGACAGACACAGCGTCACCAGAGGAAAGGCCACGTTGGTGGCCGCGTTGCCCAAGAGGCCGACGCTCTGGCCAATAAAAATCTGATCCACGATATTGTACATGGCGCTGATCAGATTGCTGATAATGGCGGGAATGGCAAACTTCAAAATCAGCTTTCCCACCGGCTGCACAGCGAGAGGGGAAGGAGCGTGCTGCTGGTCCATGGGAGGACGCCTCCGTTTCCAAGAATTGTGACAGTCAGTCTATCACGGCGAAAAATAGCTGTCAACCGACATTTCCCAAGGAAACCCTAAAAACTCCCCTGTTTTTGTGAGTTTCCCGCTAAATTTCTCTCATAGGCTGTTTGTACAGGCACAGAGGGGGGAATTTATTTAAGTCAAGAGCGAAAGAAGGGCGCAGCATGCAAGAGAGGGCAGGAAGCCGCTTCCTGCCCTCTCTGTAATATTCCCTGTTACTCCTCCAGCTTGGGGAGATCCATCTCATAGCCGGAGTCCATGGCGTTTTGCTTTTCCGCCGCCTGCTTGTACTTGGCCACGGCCGCCGCAGATTTTGTGATAGGCTGGACCGTGCCGGCGCCGGCTATGCAGCCTCCCGGACAGGCCATGCCCTCCAGCAGGTAGCCGTCGTACTTGCCGGTCTTGGCCACCATCAGCATCTTCTTGCAGTTGTCCAGTCCCTCGGCGCTGACCACCTTCACCTCCCGGCTGGGGTCCATGCGCTTGATGGCCTCCACCACCGCGCTGGCCACGCCGCCGGAGACGGCAAAGCCCCGGCCGGCGCCGGTGGCCTCGCTGAGGGGAACCTCCTCCTCCTTGGGGATGTCGGCAAAGCGTACCTCTTTGGCCTCAAACATGCCCTGGAGCTCCTCAAAGGTGAGGACAAAGTCCACCTCGCTGCGGACGGAGCGGCGGCTGGCTTCCAGCTTTTTCGCCGCGCAGGGGCCGATGAAGCACACCCGGCAGTTCGGGTCCTTCTTCTTCTGCAGCCGGGCGGTGAGAACCATGGGAGTCAGGGCCATGGAGACATAGTCCTTGAACTGGGGGAACATCTTCTTGGCCATCACAGACCAGGAGGGGCAGCAGGAGGTGGCCATAAAGGGCTGCTTCTCCGGCACCTCCTCTAAGAAGTCCTTGGCCTCCTCAATGGTGCACAGGTCCGCCCCTACCGCCACCTCAGCCACATCGGCAAAGCCCAAGCGCTTCATGGCGGCGGTGAGCCGCTCAGGGGTGGCGTCGGGGCCGAACTGCCCCACAAAGGCGGGGGCCACAATGGCCACCACCCGGTCCCCCCGCTTGATGGCGTTGATCAGCTGGAAAATCTGCCCTTTGTCCACAATGGCGCCGAAGGGGCAGTTGACAAGGCACATGCCGCAGGAGACACATTTATCGTAGTCGATTTTGGCCCGGCCCTGCTCGTCCGACCCGATGGCGTCGATGCCGCAGGCCTTGACGCAGGGGCGCTCGAGCTTGATGATGGCGTTGTAGGAGCAGGCCTCGGCGCAGCGGCCGCACTTGATGCAATGCTCCTGGCGGATATAGCACTTGCCGTTGACATAGCGGATGGCGTCCTTGGGGCACACCTGCTGGCAGGAGCGGGCCAGACAGCCCTGGCAGTACTCGGTGATGCGGTACTGCCTTGTAGGGCAGGAATGGCAGGCGTAGGTAATGATATTGATCAGGGGAGGTTCGTAGTATTTATCGGCGATGGCGCTCTCCTTCACTCCGTCAGAGAGGAGACTGGGCTGGTCCACCGGGCGGAGGGGCAGGCCCATGGCCACCCGGATCCGCTCTCCCACGATGGCCCGCTCCAGGAAGATGGACTCCCGGTATTTGGCCGTCTCGCCCGGTATAATGGTGTAGGGCAGCTCCTCCAGCCGGGCGTAGTCCCCGTCATAGGCCAGCTTAGCCACCTCGGTAAACACCTTTTTGCGAATATCACTTACAGAAGAAGGGATTCCCCGCATACTGACTTGTCCTCCTTATCCCTTGCTTGTCTACAATTACTATTATAGTGGCCGGCAGGGGAGAGTGTCAATCCCTTTTTCTTGACAAAATTATCACAAATTAGCTGTAACGGGTTGCTTTTTGTTTGTTTTACGGAATTTTTTAGAACAAAACAGAAAAAGATTAACAAAGAATTTACATAGGGGGAGCGAACCTATGTCCGGAGGAGAACGGAAAATAGGACTGGAAATCCGGCAGCCTATGGGCTATAATAAGCACAATGGGAGCTGACAGGGATGGATTCGCCCCGTCAGCTCCCTATATGATGTGGCGTGCCCCGCTGCCGGGCGCGGGGCGCCGGGTTGCGCGGGTAGTAAAGAGATGGCCCTGTGCGGCGGAGCACCCTGCCACTTACCGTATCCTATGTGGCGGCGGCCCCGGCGGTGCCGCCCCTTCCGCCTCAGGCCGGAGCTTGACTGCGGCCGCGGGCGGCCAAATCCTCGAAAGGACGTGCTGATGATGGTCAAAATCGCTCCCTCGATCCTCGCTGCCGATTTTGCAAATTTAGAGCGGGACATCCGCCGCATCGCCGCGGCGGACTATGTCCACGTAGACGTGATGGACGGACTGTTTGTCCCCAATATCACCATAGGGATTCCGGTTGTCCGGTGTATCCGCCCGGTGACGGAGCTGCCGCTGGACGTCCACCTGATGATCCAGCGCCCGGTGCGGTATGTGGAGGCCTTCTGCGACGCCGGCGCCGACATCGTCACCGCCCATGTGGAGGCGGACACCGAGGAGAACACCTGCCTCGCCCTTGAGAAGATCCACGCCAGGGGCAAGCGGGCCGGCGTGGTGGTCAAGCCCGCCACCCCCGCCGAGGCGGTGCTGCCCTTTTTGAAAATGTGCGACATCATCCTTGTGATGACGGTGGAGCCGGGCTTTGGGGGCCAGAAGTTTATGGCTGAACAGATGCCCAAGCTTCAGACCATCCGCCGCTGGATCGACCAGCAGAACCCTGCCTGCGAGCTGGAGGTGGACGGCGGCATCGACCCTGTTACCTGCAAAACCGTCATTGAAAACGGCGCCAATGTGCTGGTGGCCGGCAGCGCGGTGTATAAGGCCGCGGATATTCCCTCCCGCATCCGGGAGTTGAGAGGTTAAATCCATGGAGTACTTTCCCGCACCCCTTGAAAAATTAGTGGAGCAGTTCGCCCGCCTCCCCGGCATCGGCGGCAAGAGCGCCCAGCGTCTGGCCTTTCACGTGCTCTCCCTCCCCATGGAGGAGGCCCAGACCTTTGCCGACGCCATTTTGGAGGCGAAGCGCACCGTCACCTGCTGCCCGGTGTGCCAGAACCTCACCGCCGGAGGGCTGTGCCCCATCTGCTCCTCCCCACGTCGGGATCAGAGCACTATCTGCGTGGTGGCGGATCCCAGGGACGTGGTAGCCATGGAGCGCTCGCGGGAGTATCAGGGGACCTACCACGTGCTCCACGGGGTCATCAGCCCCATGAACCACGTGGGGCCCGACGATTTGAAGATCAAGTCCTTGGTGGACCGGGTGGCCAAGGGCGGCGTGGCGGAGGTCATCATGGCCACCAACCCGGACACCGAGGGGGAGGCCACCGCCATGTATTTGGCCCGGCTGCTCAAGCCCTTTGAGGTGAAGGTGACCCGGCTGGCCTACGGTATCCCTGTGGGCGGGCACCTGGAGTTCGCAGACGACGCCACATTGATGCGGGCTCTGGAGGGGCGTCGGGAGATTTAGACAAAAATTTCACAATATTTTGGATAGATTGCACAAGAATAGGCGAATCAATTTGTATATTTAGTACAATGCACCTCTTTCCAACTGGCCTAAGAAATGCTATATTAGAGGGCGAGGAAAAGGAGGTGATTGACCATGATGAGAGCTATTGAGATCAACAACATGCAGGACGCGGCACAGCTGAACCAGATTGCCTGTACCTTGGGTTATGACGCATGGGTCCACGGGGATACCGAGATGATGGACGCGAAATCCTTCTTAGGATTGGTCAGTCTGATTGGGAAACCTCACCTGCGGTTTGTTGTCCCTGACAGCGAGGAAGCAAAGCATGCTCTGAAGCTGGTAGAAAAATATCTTCACTGACGAAATCTTAGTAAGGGCACCGGGCGAAAAAATTCGCCCGGTGCCCTTTTTGCAGGAGGCGGGGCGTGAAAATCCGGCAGGCTTTTTAGATTGACAACCCCCGGGAAACAGCTATAATAGTGCGCGTACTGACCTGAGAGGGGGATGGGGATTGAGAGAAAACAGAAGCTGCTTTGGGCAGGGCCTCCGGGATGGGCTGCCGATAGCCGCGGGATACTTTGTGGTGGCCTTTACTCTTGGGATCGCCGCAAAAAACGCGGGCTTTTCGGCGGTGCAGGCCATGGTGGCGAGCTTTACCAACAACGCCAGCGCCGGGGAGTACGCTGCCTTCACCTTAGTCGCGGCAGGGGCCGGCTATTGGGAGGTGGCGGTGATGACCCTGGTGGCCAACGCCCGTTACCTGCTCATGTCCTGTGCCCTGAGCCAGAAGCTTGCCCCCGGCGGGGCCCTCCGCCACCGCCTGATTCTGGCCTTTGACCTGACGGATGAGATCTTCGGCATCTCTATGGCCCGGCCGGGCTATCTGAACCCGTGGTACACCTACGGCGCCATGGCGGTAGCCATGCCCGGGTGGGCGATTGGGACCTTCCTTGGGGTGGAAATGGGCAACGTGCTGCCCCTCCGGGCGGCCAGTGCCCTGAGCGTAGGGCTCTACGGCATGTTTTTGGCAACCATCATTCCCCCCGCCCGCAAAAGCCGGGTGGTGGCCGGCGTGGTGGGCGTCAGCTTCCTGCTGAGCCTTCTTGTCAGCTATCTCCCCCTGCTCTCCGGCATTTCCTCCGGTGTGAAGACCATTGTGCTGACCGTGTCCATCTCCCTGCTGGCGGCAGTCCTTTTTCCGGTAAAGGAGGAGAGTCCCCATGGCGCATAATATCTGGCTCTATATCCTTGTGATGGCGGGGGTGTCCTACCTGATCCGCGTGACGCCGCTGGCCCTGATCCGGCGGGAGATCAAAAATCAGACCATCCGCTCCTTCCTCTACTATGTGCCCTATGTCACGCTGGCAGTGATGACCTTTCCGGCCATCGTGGAGGCCACCCAGAGCCCATGGGCCGGTCTGGCGGCCTTTTTCGTGGGAATTGTGCTGGCGTGGCGTGGCCGCAGCCTCTTTCAGGTGGCTGTGGCCGTCTGCGCGGTGGTGTTTGTGGCGGAGCTGATTTTGATTTAGATGACAGATGAGCGCCGGACCAATCTGGTCCGGCGCCTGTTTGTCGTGCGGCCTTTTGCAAACGAGGGGTCTCGCCGTTCTTTGAAAAGCTATCCCTCAATGGGAACGGCGATCTCGGAGACGTATTTGTTGGGGTTCCCCCGGAACACCATGCCCGGCCCCTTGCGATAGATGATGCGGTGGGGCAGGCCGAGGGTGAGGCTGTGGGCCTTGGCATAGTCCAAGAGGGCTTTGTAGGCCCCGCCGAACCCGTCATAGGGCCCCGCATGGGTGACGGTGAGGCAGCGCTGGGCGGGGATGGTGCGGAGGCTGGCGCCGCGGCCCTTTCCAATGCCTGTGACCGGGAGACAGATCTCCAGGTCCCCCTCCTCCACATAGTCGCCGTCGTAGCACAGGTGGAAGGGGGCGCCGCAGGCCCTGCCGCCCACCGCCTTGTAGAGGGCGGAGATGTGGGCGGAGCAGTCGTTGTAGCTGCCCTTGTAGCGGATTGTGGCCGCCTGCTGGGCGGGGATGGTGGTTTCTTCGACTTGGTAGTGCATGGCAAAATTCTCCTTTCGCTGCAGTTGGGAGAGGCGGCACTCGATGGAGCGGACCAGCGCCCGCTCCCGGCGGATCTGGCCGAGGAGCTGCGTCCGCTTTTCAGACAGGTAGGTGTGGAGATCCTCCTCGCTGTCGGCGTTGCGCAGTACGTCCTTGATCTCCGCGATGGAGAAGCCGCACCGGCGCAGCAGGGAGATCTGTTCCGCCCGGTGCAGGTCCTCTTCACTGTAGAGCCGGTAGCCCCCCTCGCTGCGGGCGCTGGGGGAGAGCAGGCCCTCCTGGTCGTAGTAGCGCAGGGTCTTGACAGTGAGGGACGTCAGCTTGGAAAATTCTCCGATCTGGTACATGAGCACCACCTCCTGAGGATACCTTACACCCTCCGCCGCAGGGGAGAGTCAAGAGAAAAATTTCATGCGGATGAAAGAGAAAAAGGCAGTGGAGAGATCGCCTCTCCACTGCCTCAAAAGTCTTACTGCCGCAGATCGTAGAGGTGGGGGTTGTCGAACACCTCCGGCCGCCCCGCCCGCTCCAGGGTGGTCTCGAACACCTCCGCTGCCTTCTGCAGCAGAGAGGGCTCGTCGATCTTGGTCAGGGTGCGGCCCTCCATCATGATCTCCCCGTCCACGATCACCAGGTCCACATCCTGCCCCATGGCGTGGTACACCAGCCGCTGCACCGGCATAATGCCGAAGGGGGCCAGGTGGGGCTGATCGGTGTTGACGCTGATGAGGTCCGCCCGCTTGCCCACCTCTATAGAGCCCACAAGGTGGTCGATGCCCAGAGCCCTGGCCGGCTCGATGGTCACCAGCTCCAGCACCTTGCCGCAGGGCAGCAGCCGTCCGTCGTGGAAGTAGGCCCGCTGGAGCAGCTGCACGTTCTTCATGTCCCGCCACAGGTCAAAGCTGCGGTCGGGGGAGGTGCCGTCGGTGATGACGGCCAGGTGGATCCCCCTGTCCAGCATCTCCATCACCGGACAGCGGCGGTTGATGTTGGCGTGGGTGGTGGGGCCGTGGAAGACGTAGGCCCCGGTCTTGGCAAGAACGTCCAACTCTGCCTCGCTGTAGCCGGTGGAGTGGGTCAGGGACAGATGGGGCGTCAAAACCTCGGGGGTGTGGTCGTAGAGGAACTGCACATCCCCGCCATAGGCGTGGGTGTGGATGGGCACGCCGTACTTCTGGGCGATGCGGAACATCTCACGGTTGTGGGCGATGTTGTCCTCCACGCTCTCCCACATCCGGTAGCCCATGCGCCCCGGGGCCACGATGCAGTTTTGCCGGGGATGGACGCCGTTGAGGGTGCGCACCGCCTCCTCCGTGGTCTCCCAGGCCATTCCGGGCGTGACCTCATACTCCTCATAGGAGCCGTCGGCGCGGTAGGTGCGGCCGGTCTTGGGCCAGGGGCCGTTGGCCGCGCCGATGCCCGTGTACTGACGGATGCCGGCGGCCACCGAGCCCCGCAGGCTCTCGGCGATGGGCCACAGCCGGTCGATCCGGGGGGTGTTGCCTACCATGGATACTCCGGTGGTTACGCCAAACTTCAGCCGCTCCGCCGCAGCCAGGGTCCCCTCGGTGTACCAGAAATCCTCGTCGCTGTAGCGGTAGTAGATACTCTCCACCAGCGTCTCCCAGCCATCACCTCCTACATGCTCCGCCATGGTCTTGGTCAGACAGTGGCCGGCGTGGCCGTGACCGTCAATGAGCCCTGGCAGCACCGGGTGTCCCTTCAGGTCAATCACCCGCTTGGCCTGAGGCAGGGGGGTGGTGTCCCCCATAGGGCCTAAGCAGGCGATTTGGTTTCCCTCGATGCCCACATACCCCCGCTCATAGATGGTGTGGCGGGCGTCCACCGTGATGATGACGCCGTTTTTCAGCAGCAGATCCAGCATATGCATCCCTCCTTCTTTTTCGCCATCCTATCACGGGAATTGGAGTATTGTCAACAGGATGCGGCCGCGGCCTCCAATAAAGAAGTGCACATAATAAAGTGCACTTTGGTCGCCCTTTTATTATTGCCTGTCATATATCTTTTTGGTATATTTTTACTTATATAACAAACTGTAGCGCCGCAGACATGCTGTTCCTTTATAGTACGAAGAGATGGGGGCTTTCTGTGAAAGCGTGGACAGTTTGTTTTTTTACAGCAAAAAGAGCACGGAAGTGTGACAATGAAAGGGAGGAAAGGTATGAAAAAGGGAAAAACTCGTCTTGTAAGCGTGCTGTTGCTCATGTGTATGGTGCTGGGACTGGCGCTCAGCGGCTGCAGCGGCGGCGATGAGGGCAGCGGCGGCGGAGATGCTGCGTCTGATCGGACCGTCACCATTGCTATGACCGGCGATGTGAACACCTGGAACCCATGGATGTACAATGAGATTGTGGCCAACTCCATTCAGCGCCACGTGTTTGACTCCTTGGTGGATGTGGACAACAATCTCACCCAGATTCCCAGCCTTGCCACGGAGTGGAGCACCTCTGACGGCGGCGCCACCTGGGACTTTACCCTGCGGGAGGGCGTCACCTTCTCTAACGGCAGCGCCTTTACCGCGGATGATGTGATCTACTCCTTTGAGCGCTGCATGGAGCTGGCCAAGGGCTGGGCGGACTCCACCGCCACCATCGCCGAGGTGCAGAAGGTGGACGACTACCACGTGAAGTTTGTCACCACCGGAGTGGATGCCATCCTGCCGGCCTCTATCAAGAACATCATGATTCTGGATAAGGAGACCACGGAGAATTTGGATGACGCCGCTTTGGACGATCCCGCCAACGTGGTGGGCACCGGCCGCTATGTCCTGACGGAGTATGTCCGCGACGACCACGCCACTCTGACGCTTAATGAGAGCTATTGGGGCGAGAAGCCTGAGGCGGAGACGGTGGTATTCCGCTCCATCCCCAACGACGGCACCCGTACCGCCAGCCTCATCGGCGAGGAAGTGGATATGATTGCCAATGTGCCTGTCACCGATGTGGAGACGCTGGAGAGCAAGGACTATCTGCACGTGGTGTCTGAGCCCAGCATTGGCGTTATGTTCTACCAGATGGCCATGACTGAGGAGGACCCCTCCAAGGATGCCGCCATGCCCCTTAAGAGCCCCGATGGCTCCAACCCGCTGCGCCTGCGGGATGTGCGCTTGGCGATCGTCATGTCCATTAATGTTGACGAACTGATTGAGCAGGTGATGAACGGATATGCTACCGTTGCCCCCACCTGCGTGCCGGAGGGATTTAACGGGTACAACCCCAATATTGAGATGTATCCCTATGACCCCGATCAGGCTGAGGAGCTGCTGGACGCTGCGGGTTATCCCCGGCAGAGCGACGGCTACCGCTTTGAGATCACTCTCGACTGCTCTAACGACCGCTATATCAACGACGCAGCCACTGCTACCGCCATCGCCGGGTACTTAGACCGGGTGGGCATCAAGTGCAACGTCAACGCCATGTCCCGCTCGGTGTTCTTCAACTATGTCCGCATCCACGACGAGACGGACTACACCCACTTCTATCAGGCCGGCTGGTCTGAGCTCAGCGGTGAGAGCGTACTGCTGGCCCGGGATCTGCTCTACGGTACGACGCTGGAAGGCCGTGTGAAGGAGAACTACGGCGGCGCCAACCGGGGCTACTACAACAACCCCGAGGTCAACGACCTGATCGACAAGGCCATGGCTACCACCGATTATGACGAGCGGGATGCTATTATGCAGGAGGTCTGGCAGATCGCCTACGATGACGTGGCCATGTACACCACCTACTTCACCAATGATGTGTACGCCACCAATACCCGGGTCAACTACACCCCCCGGAGCGACCAGATGATCTACGCTTGGAACTTCTCCTTCCCTGCGTAACAGAGAAAGAATCTGACAAACAAAATTTGGTGACCGGAAGGCCATCGTGAAAGGAATCTTGTCATGCGGACCATTGATGAATTTTCCAAGGTGGTAGGCGCCATGTCCTGCTTCAACGAGATGATCGCCTGCGGCTGCAAGAATGTTGCCTTGGGGCATCCCACCTCTGACCGGGCTCTCCGGGATGAGCATATGGCCTTCGCCAAGAAGATCTGCGAGGACCATGACACTCAGTGCTGCGAGGAGAACGGCGGATTTCTCACCGACCTGTTTCCCTACTCCATGAATAAGGATAAGTTCAACATCCTCTTCTATAAGGACGAGCGCTACCGCGACGCCTACTTTGCGCTGAAGGAGCGCAAGGCGAAATTGGTGGCCGACGGGGCGTACACCCCCGCCGCCCGCCGGGAGATCGCGTGGGAGTTCGGCAAGCTGCTGTCCTACTCCGATGAGGCCATCGACCGGATGATTGCGGAGAATACAGAGCGGGAGGAATTTTAAGCTGACGGCTGGGGAGCCGGCGCCCGCTGGAGCGCCGGCTCCCCTCCGTTTACCGGCGAGATCTGCAGGCCTTGCGCCGCACATTCCCGAACATGTAAAATTTGTTTTCAACCGCGGCATGCGCGTGGTTGAAAACATTGCTCGGCATGCAAACGCTGCCGCATAGCGGCTGCGCTGCAGCGGGCGGGGACTGCTCAAAAAAGCGGCCAGCCGCTTTTTTGACAATATCTGGAGAGCCGGCGCCCGCTGGCGCGCCGGCTCTCCCCTTTCTTTATTTCCGGGGATTATCTCCGGCCTATTCTGAACATATGAGGAGGTCTTTTCCATGGGTGCTTTAAATGTGCATGGCCAGATTGAGTTTTTGTATTTTGACGATCTGGACGCCGCCTGCGCCTTTTTTGCCGATACCCTCGGCCTGCCCTTAGTATGCGACCAGGGCTGGTCCAAGATCTATCAGACCGCCGCCACCTCCTACATCGGCGCGGTGGACCGCAGCCGGGGGGCCTGCAGGGCCACTACCCGGGACGGGGTGCTGACCAGTTTGGCGGTGGACAACTTCGATGAGATGCACCGCCGCTTGGAGGCGCTGGGCATTACCTTTGACTGCCCGCCCCACTACAGCGAGTCCCTTCAGATCAAGTCCATGATGTTTATCGGGCCTGAGGGGTATAAGTTTGAGGTGGAGGAGTTCTTGGCGCCGGAGACCCGCAAGATCTTCTATCCCGGCCGCTGAGCGTGCCCCTTGGCTCCCTGTAAAAAGGAGGGGGCTCTTTGCCGGGACCTTCCGGCCCTATTTCTGAAAGAGAGAGGTGACCTATGTGGTAAAAACCATACTCCAGCGGTTTTTCCAGATGATCATTGTGATGATCGTGGTGACCATTTTGGTGTTCCTGATGTCCTACAAGATCAGCAACCCCGTCTACCTGCTGCTGCCGGAGACCGCCACCGATGAGCAGGTGGCCGAGGCGATGAAGGAGCTGGGACTGGACCGACCGCTGTACATACAGTACGGCATCTTCCTAAAAAATGTGCTCCACGGCGATTTCGGCAACTCCTATTTCTACCACCAGTCGGCCTTGAGCGTCATTTTGGAGAAGATGCCCGCCACAATGGAGCTGGTGCTGGTGACCATGATCCTTACCATCCTCATCGGCATTCCCCTTGGGGTGTTTGCCGGCGCCTATCCCAAGCGGCTGACCAGCAAGGCCACCATGACGCTGTCCATCTTCGGGGTGTCCCTACCCTCCTTCTGGGTGGGCATGATCCTGATCTATGTTTTCAGCCTGGGCCTCCGGGTGACGCCGGTCTCCGGCCGGGGCGCGGTGGGGACGATCCTCGGCATTGAGACCAGCCTCGCCACCCTTGACGGCTGGCACCACATCATCCTGCCCTCCATCACCTTGGCGCTGGGCAACATCGCCTCCATTATCCGCCTGACCCGCGCCGGCACCCAGGAGCAGATGCGTCAGGACTATGTGAAGTTTGCCCGGGCCAAGGGCGTAGCCACCCGGAAGGTTCTCTTCGGCCACGCGCTGAAGAACACCCTGATCCCCGTGATCACCATTTTGGGACTGCAGCTGGGGGACCTGATCGCCTTTACCACCATTACCGAGACCATCTTTGCCTGGCCCGGCATGGGCAAGATGGCCCTCGACGCCATTTCCCAAAACGACCGACCCATTATTTCCGCCTATCTGCTGATGGTCTCCGGTATGTTCATCCTTATCAACTTCATTGTGGATGTACTCTATACCGTCATTGACCCCCGGGTCAGCTTGGGCGGCGAGGAATAGAGAAAGGAGCTTTGCCATGACGAAATCTGGTCAGAAGAACAGGGGCCGTCTGAGAAGCTCCCAGTTCTACTACAACTACACCCACTCCCCCTCCGCCATTATCTCCACAATTCTGATTATACTGATCGCCTTTTTGGCGCTGGTGGGACCCTACATCACCCCTCAGAACCCCTTTGACCTGTCCTCTCTGGACCTGAGCAACGCCTACCTGCCTCCTATTGGCAGCGAGGGAGCCGACCCCCAGTTTATTTTGGGTACGGATCAGCAGGGGCGGGATATTTTCAGCGCCGTGGTCTACGGCAGCCGCACCTCCCTGTATATCGGCGTTGTGGGCGTGGTGCTGTGCAGCGCCCTGGGCATCTTCCTTGGCGTGCTGGCGGGCTACTACGGCGGCAAGGCGGACAGCATCATCATGCGCATCGCCGACATCCAGCTCTCCTTCCCCAGCATCCTCATCGCCATGTTCCTTATGAGCATTCTGGGACGGGGCGTGGGCAATGTGCTTATCGCCCTGATGCTGGTGGGCTGGGTAAAGTTTGCCCGCACCGTCCGGGGCGAGACGCTGAAAATCCGCAAGATGGAGTACGTGGATGCGGCGCGGGTAATCGGCCTGCCCAACTGGCGGATCATTGTGCAGTACATTCTGCCCAATGTGATGACCTCCATCATCGTCCTGGCCACCATGCAGGTGGGCACCTTCATTCTGCTGGAGGCCACGCTGAGCTTCCTTGGCATGGGCGTTCCCGTGACGGAGCCCTCTCTCGGCATGCTCTGCAGCGACGGCTACAAGGTCCTCAGCAGCGGCCGGTGGTGGGTCTCCATTTTCCCGGGGCTGTATATCGTGTTTATTGTGTTCGCGATCAATATGCTGGGCGACTTCCTGCGGGACGAGCTCAATCCCAAGCTGAAGTAAGGGGGGAGAGAAATGGCCAATATTCTTGAGGTGGAAAACTTAGCTACCTACTTCCACACCTTCAAGGGCGTAGTCAAAGCGGTAGACCACATCAGCTTCTCCATGGAGGAGGGCGAGGTGCTGGGCGTGGTGGGGGAGAGCGGCTGCGGCAAGAGCGTCACCGGCTTTTCCCTGATCAAGCTCATCGACCCACCGGGCAAAATCCAAGCCGATAAGATCGAATTTGACGGACAGGACCTGCTGGGCAAGAGCGAGAAGGAGATGAACAAGATCCGTGGCGGCGACATCACCATGATCTTTCAGGACCCCATGACCTCCCTCAATCCAGTCTACACCATCGAGCACCAGATGGACGAGATGCTCCGCCTCCACCAGCCCCAGCTCAGCCGCGCCCAGCGGCACAGCCGCTGTGTGGAGCTGCTCCGGGAGGTGGGCATCCCCAATGCCGAGGAGCGGCTTAAGTGCTATCCCCACCAGTTTTCCGGCGGCATGCGCCAGCGGGTGGTTATCGCCATTGCCTTAGCCAGCGCCCCGAAGCTGATCATCGCCGACGAGCCCACTACGGCTCTGGATGTAACCATTCAAGCCCAAGTGCTGCAGCTGATGAAGCGTCTGGTCAACGAGAAGGGCTGCGCCCTGATGCTCATTACCCACGACCTTGCGGTGGTCAGCGAGATCACCGACCGGGTCAACGTGATGTACTGCGGCCACATTGTGGAGTCCGGGCCCACCCGCTCGCTGATCGACCGGCCTCTCCATCCCTACACCCAGGGGCTGCTGGCCTCCATCCCCGGCAACGGGGAGACGAGAGATGACGAGCGGCTGGAGGTGATCCCCGGCATGGTCCCCAATATGTTCGACCTGCCCAAGGGCTGCAAGTTCGCCCCCCGCTGCGCCAAGTGCATGGGCGTGTGCATGGAGGTGGAGCCGGAGACCGTCACCGTGTCGGAGGGCCGCCGGGTGGCCTGCCATCTGTATAGCGGCGCCGGGAAGGAGGAGGAACAATGAGCGAGATTTTGCGGGTGGAAAACCTGGTGCAGCAGTTCAAGCTGGACAAGGGCCTGCTGGATAAGATTCACATGGAGAAGGGCCGGCTGGTGGTCCGGGGCCGGGTGGTCCAGGCGGTCAACGGCGTCTCCTTCTCTGTGGAGAAGGGGGAGGCCTTCGGCCTTGTGGGGGAGAGCGGCTGCGGCAAATCCACCACCGCCCGGACTATTATCGGCCTCAACAAGCCCACCTCCGGCAAGATGTACTTTGACGGGCAGGACATGACCGCCATGGACCGGGGGGAGCGCCACGCCCTGCACAAGCAGATGCAGATGATCTTTCAGGACCCCTACGCCTCCCTAAATCCCCGGATGACGGTGCTGCGCATCGTGGTGGAACCCATTTTGTTCCACAAGTTAGCTAAGGACCGTAAGGAGGCGGAGGAGAAGGCCTACGCCCTGCTGGAGCGGGTGGGGATCCGGCCGGAGCTGGCCGTGCGCTATCCCCATCAGTTCTCCGGCGGCCAGCGCCAGCGCATCGGCATCGCCCGGGCTCTGGCGGTGAACCCCCAGTTTATCATCGCCGACGAGCCGGTCTCCGCTTTGGACGTGTCCATTCAGGCCCAGATCCTCAATCTGATGATGGACCTAAAGGATGAGTTCCACCTGTCCTACCTGTTTATCGCCCACGATTTGTCGGTGGTGCGGCACATCTGCTCCAGGCTGGCGGTGATGTACTTAGGACGGATTGTGGAGATGGGCACGAGGGAGCAGATCTTCGACAGCCCCGCCCACCCCTATACCCAGCTTCTGCTGGCTGTGGCCCCCAAGCTCACCGGCAGCAGCATCGAGAGCTATGAGATCCCCGATAAGGAGATGCCCACCGTGTTGGACCTGCCCAAGGGCTGCGCTTTCTGCAACCGCTGCAAGCATGCCACCGCCAAGTGTGCCGAGATCCTGCCCGAGACCAAGGATTTAGGCGGCGGCCACATGGTGGCCTGCCATCTGTACGACGAGAAGGGAAGGGAGGCGGCGGTATGAAGCATATGCGCTGTGAGGTTCCCCAGCTGATTATCCACAACGCCGCCGTCCATACGCTGGACGGGGCGGACACCGTCGCCCAGGCCATCGCCGTCTCCGGCAGCCGGGTGCTGGCCACCGGGGAGGACAGGGAGATCCTGCCCTTGGCCGGAGCGGAGACCCGGGTCGTGGACGCAAAGGGCTGCTCGGTGATCCCCGGCATCAACGATTCCCACAACCACATGTGGGAGGCGGGGATGCTCATGGAGGGTATCATCACCTTCGGCTACCAGAGCATCGAGGCTTTAGCCAGGGAGGTGGGCCGCCGGGTGGCCGCCATGGCGCCGGGGGAGTGGCTCCAAGGGGGCGGCTGGGTGGAGTCCCAGTTTGTGGAGGGCCGTATGCCCACCCGCTATGACTTGGACCCCTATTCCCCCCACAACCCCGTGGTACTGGAGCGGATTTTCTCCACCTGCTGCGCCAACAGCGCAGCCCTGCGGGCCGCCGGCATCACCCGGGACACCCCGGACCCGCCGGGCGGCACCATCGGACGGGACGAAAGGGGGGAGCCCAACGGCCTCCTCTTCCGCTCAGCCAAGCAGCTGGTGCGGGATGTGATGCCCACCGCCTTCGGCGAGAGCAAGTTCGGCTCCGGTGAGCGGATCCGCGCGGCTATCCGCCGCTCCCAGGAGGACTATCTCCGCTACGGCATCACCAGTGTGGTGGAGCCGGGGGTCACCCCCAGCATGATCCGTGCCTACCAGCGCCTGCGGGACGCGGGGGAGCTGAAGATTCGGGTGAATCTGATGCCCTGCTGGCACGGCTTCGCCATCAATGAGGACGAGGACTTCTCCGATCGGCTGGTGCCGGAGCTGGGCCTCTACAGCGGCTTTGGGGACCACTATCTGCGCATCGGCAGCTTGAAAATGGCCATCGACGGCGGCCTTACCTCCAAGACCAGCCTGCGCACGTGGAACTACAAGGGGGAGACGGAGATCAAGCCCTTCCCCCTGCGGCTGGATTTGGAGAAGCTCCCCGGCTGGGTGAAGGAGGCCCACGACGGCGGCTGGGGCGTGGGGATTCATGTGATGGGAGATGTGGCGGTGCAGAAGGCCGCCGACGCCATCTACGCCGCCTACAGGGCCAACCCCGCCGACCGCCGCCACCAGCTGGTCCACTGCTACTACCCCAGCGGCGACGTGCTGAACAAGATGGCGGAGGCCGGCATGATTTTGGCCGCCCAGCCCGCCTTTATCTACAACGAGGCCGACGGCTACCCCGCCCTCTTGGAGGAGGCGCAGCAGCGGACCTTCCTGCCCCTGCGCTCCGCTATAGACGCGGGAGTTCCCATCGCCCTGAGCACCGACATGCCCTCGGCCCACCACAACCCCTTCTGGAATCTGTATGCCGCCGTCACCCGCAAGGGCATGCATGGCCACTGCTTAGGGGAGGAGGAGTGCATCACCGTCTCCGAGGCCCTGCGGGCCATGACCCAGGGGGGTGCCTACATGACCTTCGAGGAGAAGGAGAAGGGCACCCTCCAACCGGGGATGCTGGCGGATCTTGCGCTGCTGGACCGGAGCCTCGTGGACATCCCGGCGGAGGCGCTCCGGGACATCACGGTGCAGATGACCGTTGTGGACGGCAAGATTGCCTATGAGAAATAAAAGCAGAGACTTTTATGTCTATTGACATAGAAAACTCCGTTGATAGGCAAAAGGCAGGGACCATAGGTCCCTGCCTTTTGCCTATCAAAAAGCGGCGCTGCGCATTTACTCCGCGATGGCCCAGACCCGGACGGGCAGGCCGGTGGCGCCGACGATGTTGGGATAGGCGGCAAACAGGAGCGCTCCCGCCGGGGGCACCTGATCCAGGTTGCACAGCAGCTCGATCTGCAGCTTGCCCTTGCTCAGCACATAGCGCTCGCAGGCCAGATCCCCCGCCTCTGCGGCTAAGACGGAGGCGTCGGTGTCGAGGGTTTCGTGGCCATTGGCCGCAGCGCTGCGGGTTTCATAGAGATACTGGAGGGCCGGCAGGGACCAGCCGGGGAAATTCTCTCCGCCGTTCTCATCCGTGCCGGAGAGGGCCTCCATATCCGGCCACCGCTTGGACCAGCCGGTGTAAAGAGTCACAAAGGCCCCCTCGGGGATGGGGCCGTACTTGGCCTCGTAAGAGAGGATGTCCTCCACGGTGACCGCGTAGCGGGGATTCGCCTTCACCTGCTCGGTGACGTCGATGACGCACAGAGGGAACACGCAGTTCCGGACAGAGTAGGCCTCGGAGAGAGGGGTGTTGGGGACAAAGTGGCCGGGGAAGTCGATGTGGGTGCCGAATTGGCCGGGGAACTTGAAGGTCTGGATCAGGCAGTTCAGCATGGGGTTGCCCCAGTCGTAGACCACCGTGCCCAGCTCCACAGAGCCCTCGGGGATCCCGGCCCAGTAGGGGCTGTCGTTGCTCAGAGGGTGGGTGAGGTCGATCCAGCGCAGCTTCTGCAGCTCCTGCAGCTGTGTCCAAAGCGGGTACATGGCAAATCCTCCCTTTATCAACGGATTGCGGCGGCGCCGCGGCGCCCTCCGCGGATAAGGTCAGTATACCAGCGGAAATTTTACCTGTCAATGCGGCGGGGGGAGTCACACTCTGCAGGAGGCAGTCAACGCCGCTCTTTTTTACCCCCTTTTTACCTGCCTTTGCTTTCCGTTGGTTACAGCGCATGGTATAGCTGTATTGGGTGCTTCCTGCGGCAGCGCAGATAGCTTCAGGCCGGCGGCGCTTTTGCGCCGTGCAAGCATTTTTGCCGGAGGCAAAAATCTTGGCGCAGGGCGGATTGACTCCGCGCATGTAAAATTTCCCACGGAATCCACAAAAACAGCCACACCTTTTAGGTGTGGCTGTTTTTGTGGAGCGGGGTACGGGAATCGAACCCGCCTCTTCAGCTTGGGAAGCTGACATACTACCGATGTACTAACCCCGCGAATGAAGCTATTGTAACATAAACTTTTCCATAATGCAACTGGGAAATGCGCCGGGGACGGCATGAATTTTTCCCGTGGGACATAGATTGGAGGTAACAAGGAAAAGGAGAGATGGCGATGAAACGGATTGCTGCGCTTTTGTGTGTGCTGTGTCTTTTGGCGGTGCCGGTACAGGGGGAGGCGCTGACAGTGGACGCTGAAAGCTGTATCCTCATGGAGAAGGAGACCGGGGAGGTGCTCTATGCGGAAAACGAGCATGAGCAGCTGGAGCCCGCCAGCGTCACCAAGGTCATGACCATCCTCCTGGTGATGGAGGCCATCGACGGCGGAACCCTCCGGTATGAGGACATGGTGACCGTCAGCGCCAACGCCGCCTCCATGGGGGGTTCTCAGGTCTACCTGAAGGAGAACGAGCAGATGAGTGTGGAGGATCTGCTCAAGGCCGTGTGCGTGGCCTCCGGCAATGACGCGGCGGTGGCCCTTGGGGAGCACATCGCCGGCAGCATCGAGAACTTTGTGGCCAAGATGAACCAGCGGGCCAAGGAGCTGGGGATGAACGACACCACCTTTCTCAACTGCACGGGACTGCCCGCCGAGGGCCACGTCACCAGCGCCTACGACATCGCCCTCATGTCCCGGGAGCTGGTCCTAAACCACCCTGATGTCCGCCGCTTTACCACCATCTGGATGGACTCCCTCCGGGACGGGGCGTTTACCCTGTCCAACACCAACCGGCTGGTGCGCTATTATGAGGGGTGCACCGGGCTGAAGACCGGCAGCACGGACAGCGCCCTCTACTGCCTCTCCGCCACTGCGGAGCGGGACGGCATGGAGCTAATCGCCGTGGTGCTGAAGTCCCCCACCAGCACCCAGCGATTTGAGAGCGCAAAAGCCCTTCTCAACTACGGTTTCTCTCTCTATTCCCTGACGAAGGTGGCTCCGGAACAGGTGCTGCCCGCTGTGCCGGTGCGGTTAGGCAGCAAGGACTACGTCCAGCCGGTGCTGGGGGAGGGGAGTACCCTCCTGCTGGAGAAGGAGACGGCGGCAAATTTAACCCAGGAGCTGCATCTGGCGGAGGAGCTGCAGGCCCCGGTGGAGGAGGGACAGCAGATCGGGGAGCTCCTTGTCACCGCCGGCGGAGAGCAGGTGGCCTCCATTCCCATCGTGGCCGGGGAGACGGTGGCCCGGCTGACCTACGGCCAGATATTGACAAAATTTCTAAGAATGGCCTTTATGGTGAAATCTTTTCATGAGTAAATGCCTATTGTGTAATCTTTTCGCCCTGTGTTATACTGCAAACAGGGAGTTTGTACTATTTTTTACACAGGAGGCGCTACTATGATTCGTGTGGATACGTCCAAGGCGGCGGAGAATCTCTCCGTGTTCTCTTCCC
This sequence comes from uncultured Oscillospiraceae bacterium, assembly GCA_904420145.1. Taxonomy (GTDB): domain Bacteria; phylum Bacillota; class Clostridia; order Oscillospirales; family Oscillospiraceae; genus CAJFPI01. The sequence goes on along the minus strand of CAJFUI010000036.1, from coordinate 15,047 downwards.
AGCTTTCCGAGGCCCACAGGTGGCTGCAGAAGGCCACGGGCCGGGGAAATGATTTCGTGGGCTGGGTAAACCTGCCCCGAGACTACGACAAGGAGGAGTTTGCCCGCATCCAGGCCGCGGCCAAGAAGATCCAGGGGGACAGCAAAGCCCTGGTGGTCATCGGCATCGGCGGCAGCTATTTGGGGGCCAAGGGGGCTATCGATTTCCTCTGTTCCCCCAACTACAACCTGAAGAAAAAGAGCACCCCCAACATCTACTTTGCTGGCAACGGACTTTCCGGCGACTATCTGCAGGAGATCGTGGAGCTTATCGGGGAGGAGGACTTCTCTGTCAATGTGATCTCCAAGTCCGGCACCACCACCGAGCCCGCCGTGGCCTTCCGCTTTTTCCGGGAGCTGCTGGAGAAGAAGTACGGCAAGGCGGAGGCGGCAAAGCGGATCTACGCCACCACCGATAAGGCCAAGGGCGCGCTGAAGAGCCTGTCCGATGCCGAGGGGTACGAGACCTTTGTGGTGCCTGACGATGTGGGTGGGCGCTACAGTGTCCTCACCGCCGTGGGCCTGCTGCCCATCGCTGTAGCGGGGGTGGATATCGAGGCGCTGATGGACGGCGCGGCGGACATGATGGAGACCTGCCGCTCCGCTGAGATAGACCAGAACCCTGCCATGCAGTATGCCGCCGCCCGGAACGCCCTGTATCAGAGCGGCAAAAAGATTGAGATTTTGGCCGCCTATGAGCCCGCCTTCCGCTTTATGAGCGAGTGGTGGAAGCAGCTCTACGGCGAGAGCGAGGGCAAGGAGCACAAGGGCATCTTCCCCGCCAGCGTGGAGTTTACCGCCGACCTCCACTCTATGGGCCAGTATATCCAGCAGGGGGAGCGGCACCTGTTTGAGACGGTGGTCCGCTTCGAAAAGTCCAGCCACACTCTGAAGGTCCCCTACGACGCGGCCGACGGGGACGGGCTGAATTTCCTCGCCGGAAAGGATATGGATTACATCGCCACCCAGGCCATGGACGGCACCCTCTTGGCCCACGTGGAGGGGGGCGTGCCCAACCTGATTATCCACGCAGGGGAGAAGAGCGCCGCCACCCTCGGAGAGCTGATCTACTTCTTTGAGTACGCCTGCGGCCTCAGCGGCTATGTGCTGGGGGTCAACCCCTTTGACCAGCCCGGCGTGGAGGCCTACAAGAAGAACATGTTTGCCCTCCTCGGCAAGCCCGGGTATGAGGAGAAGGGCGCGGAATTAAGGGCGAAACTGGGGCGGTAAAAGAGACGGCGTCCGTCAGAGACCGGGCTTGCCAAGGCCGCCGCGGAAGCGGCGCACGAGGGTTTTGCGGAGCAAAACCTCGGCGCAAGGCGGGATTCACTCCCGCCGCGCAGGTTCCATGCAAAGGAGTCCCCGCGGGTCATAACAGGATGGCCGGCTATGCTGCATAGCCGGCCATCCTGTTATGAAATCCGTCATTTCCGACGTGCATGGCCGCCGGGAATGACGGATCCTATTGTCCCACCATCTGCGGACGGCGGGGCGGCGCCTTTCCGCCCAACCCTTTCACCGATTTGTCAATGGCGGCGTGAACAGATTGTGAATTCTCATAAACTTCAGTTTTTTCCGTTGTTTTTTTCCGGGCATTATGATATGCTAACCATACAGTAAGTCCCCTTAACGGTGGAAAAGGAGTGATATCTTATGGTTAGACTGATCATGAGCGGCAAGGGTGAGGGCAAGACCAAGCAGCTGATGGAGCTGATGGACAGCGCAGCGGAGATCGATAAGGGCTGTATGGTGTGCATTGAGGCGGCCCGCAGCATCAGCTTCAGCCTCCGCAACCAGATCCGGATGATCGACGCCGGCGAGTACCAGTTGACCACCTTCGACGCTCTGCGCGGCTTTTTAAGCGGCCTGTACGCGGGCAACTATGATATTTCCCATATTTTTATTGATGATCTGTGCAAGATCGTTAAAAATGCCGATGCAAAGGAACTGGACAAGTTTCTTCTGTGGATGGATAGTTTCGGCGAATCCTGCGGCGTCAAGTTCACCGTGACGGTGAGCGCAGATCCGGAGACCGCTACCGACGTGATGCACAAATATATGTGAGATAGAACGATAGGAAAAGGGGAAGACAGCTGCTGTCTTCCCCTTTTTGCCATGCAAAAGATAAAACTCCATGTGCCGCGGGCGCGTCGCGATAACGGGCAAAAGTTAGCGGTTGGGCTTTGCCTTCTCCACGGGCACGGCTTTTGCGGTCATGCGGGATCTTCTAAGATGTAGTGGCTGACGCCGAACAGCCGGCACAGCTGCAGCTTGGCGGCGAGACTTTCGTCACTCTGGTACCAGAGGGTGACCGTGGAGGAGCCATCCGGAATCGTCAGATAGGCGCTGGCATAGGTGTCGGAGTAGTGGGTATTCCCTTCGGAGGAGGAGAGATACGCTTCCACCTGATCGGCGCTGACGGACTCCGAGGAGAGAATTTTGCTGCCCCGGACCGCTGTGGCCACACCGCCGGCGGAAAAGACCACCGCCACCCGGCTCAGGTCCGTGCCGGCCTCCTTGTAGCGGCGGAGAAGGCTGTACAGGGATCCAATAGGCTCAAGAGGGGTAGTGGGGATGGTTGTCTCCGCCGTGGCCGCCGGGGTGGGGACGTGAATTGAAATGTAGCTGTCACTGGATGCGGTGACGTCGATACTGGAGGCGTGGAGCTTGTTGTAGACCCGCATGAGCATCACAGCCGCGTGCTCCCGGAGGGCTGTCTCCCGGGGGCGGAAGGTGCTGTCGGCATAGCCGGTAATGATCCCCAAATCATAGGCCACAGCCACGTAGCCCCGGTTGGAGGTTACGTCAGAGAAGGGGAGCTCGGCGGCGGACAGCTGTCCCGCCAGGGCACTGTAGCCCAGTCCCCGCACCAGCATGGAGGCCATCTCCTCCCGGGTGATGGGGTCGCTGGGGCGGAAGGCGGTGGCATAGGTGGGGAGGGCGCCATTGGCATGGGCGGTCTCCACGGCGCTGTAGTACCAGCGGCCCGGCGCACAGTCGCTGTAGGTGGGGGTGGAGGGGGTGACGCTCTCCCAGCCGAACAGCCGCACCAAGGCAGTGACAAACTGGGCCCGGGTGATGGTCTGTCCACGGCCGAAAGTGGTGGAGGAGATGCCTTGGAAGAGGCCGGCTTCCGAGGCGTCCATAATGTCGCCGTAGGCCCAGTGGGAGGAGGGTACGTCCGTAAAGGCGGCGCTGGCCGCCGGGGAGAGGGAGAAAAGGAGCAGCGCTGAGAGCGTCAGAGTGATAAGGCGTCTTTTCATAGGAGATAGGTCCTTTCCGACAAGATGTGTGTACAACCATGTATTGTAGCAGAGAAAAGGGAAAGCGTCAAACGGGGAATCGGGGCTTGCAAGGGAGAAAAAAGAGCGCTATAATAGATAAGGAAGCTTCGCCGACGGACCGAAAGGGAGGACAACTATGACGTACGAGATGATCAAGGAAGTGTACAATCCCTGCGCGGGGAATACCCAGGAGTTTTCGGAACTGGAGCTGGAGGATCCCGTGGCCTATGTCAGGGGCCTCTATCAGGGGGACAAGTCTGCGGAGATCTCCGTCTCGGAGAAGGACGGCAGCCTCACAGTGGAGGTTGTCTGCGAGGCCGCTCAGCACCACCGCTACATCTTTACTAAGGTGTAACAGATCACTTTAACGCAAACACATAAAAAGGAGGAGGGGCGTCCTTGGGAACGCCCCTCCTCCTTTTCGCCTTTTTATGTGTCTGTATCCGCAGCGGCGTTCCCTGCCTCCTCCTCTACGGCGGCCTCGTGGGCCTGATAGGCGGCATAGAAGGCCTCCACGTCAAAGCCCTCGGACAGCTCGGTCCACTCCACCTCGGCGTTGTCCATAGCCACGGTAATCAGGTCCGCCAAATACAGGTCCGCCACATAGTCCCGCAGGGGCTTGCGCATAATGATATGGTAGCCGTACTCGCTCTCCACCACGTCGCTGATCTCATACTCCTCCAGAGAGAGGGCGGTGTCCTTGAAGGCCTGTACATAGGGGGAGTCCGCCGTCACCAGGTAGCCGTTGGGGTAGTAGGCCCGGCCGGTGTCCTCGCTGTAGTTGTCCGCCACAAAGTTGAAGGCCTCCTCCGGATCCTCGTCGGAGCGGATGATCTCCAGAATCTCCTCCATGCTCTGCCGGGTGGCATCCCGCTCCGACTCATCCTCCGGATAGAACAGAAGAATGTGGTCGGCCAGCACCGCGTCCTCGGTGACACCGTCGTACTGGTAGAGCACCTCGTCCTCGATGTACAGGGGGCTGCCCTCCTCCTTGGTTAGATCCAGCATGTTAGCGTAGAGGTAGAACACCCGGCTCATGCGCTCGTTGGTCTCCGGGGTAATTCCCCGCTCGGCCAAGTAGCTCTCAAAGGCCTCCTGGCCGCCCAGCTGCTCGGCAATGATGCCCAGCTCCTCCTGCATGGCCGCCTCCGCCTCGTCGTTGAGGGTGATACCGTAGTCTTCGGCCCACTTCTCCACAATAATATACATTTTGGCGGTGTTGAGGGCCTCCTCCAGTACATAGTCCCGGAGGGTTACACCGGTCTCCACCTCCTCATCCCACTTCAGTGAGCCGTCCTCATTGACAAAGGTGGAGGCATAGCTGTCCGCTACATAGTCGCAGACATAGAGCACCCAGTAGAGATACATCTCCACCGGCACGTCCCGCCCCTCAATGCGCAGCATCGTAGCCGCGGGGTCCAGCCCCGTCAGATCATAGAATAGCCCCTCGGGCTCCTCGGTGCTGCAGGCGGTGAGGGTGGTCAGCGCCAGCACCAGGGCCAGCAGCAGCGCGGTCAGTTTTTTCATGGAATCCCCTTCCTCTCGAAATGGACTTTTTTCAAAATACCACGGCCCAGAGGGCCGGACAATAGCCTTGCAGAAAAATTTACAGATTGTTTTCCTCCCGGCTGAGCTTGAGATCCTCCACCAGAGCCAGTGCCGCCTCCAAGTTGTCCTCTCCCGGACGCAGGGTTAGGGTGAGGGCGGGGACCTCTCCGGCGGCGAGGCGCAGCCGCTGGCGGTACTTGGACAGGGTGCAGACCTTCACCACACTCTCCGCCTCCATGACGGAGAAGGTAAAGCGCAGGGCGTCCCCCCGCTGGACGATCTCCGTCACCCCCACGGTGGAGGCGGCGGCGCGCAGCAGCGCCACGTCAAGGAGAGCGTGGACGCTCTTGGGGGGATCCCCATAGCGGTCCAGCAGCTCATCCAAGAGCTCGGAGGCGTCGTCATTGGAACGGATGGCGGCGATGCGCCGGTAGAGGTCCATGCGCTGCTCGGCGGAGGGCACATAGGTCTCCGGGATGTGGGCGGACAGCGTCAGATCCGCAGCGCACTCGGTAACCCTGGGACGCCCCTCGCCCCGTTCCTCCAGCACCGCCTCCTCCAAGAGCTGGAGGTACATGTCGTAGCCCACGGTCATCATATAGCCGCTCTGCTCCGGGCCCAGGAGGTTCCCCGCGCCGCGGATCTCCAGATCCCGCATGGCAATCTTGAAGCCGGAGCCGAACTCCACATACTCCTTGATGGCTGTCAGGCGCTTGGTGGCCACCTCGGAAAGGACCTTGCCCCGGCGGTAGGTCATGTAGGCATAAGCCCGGCGGGCGCTGCGGCCCACACGGCCCCGAATCTGGTGGAGCTGGCTGAGGCCCAAGTGGTCGGCATCCTCGATGATGAGCGTATTCACGTTGGGGATGTCAATGCCGGTTTCAATAATGGTGGTGCACACCATCACCTGGGCCTCCCCATCTACCATCTGCTGCATCACGGTGCTCAGCTGCTGCTCCGTCATCTTGCCGTGGCCCACCACCACCCGGCCCGCCTCCCCCAGCATCTTCTGGATCCGGGCGGCGGTGAGATCGATGGTCTCCACCCGATTGTGGAGGTAGTAGACCTGCCCGCCCCGCTCGATCTCCCGGAAAATGGCGTCCGAAAGAATCCCCCAGTCGTGCTCGAGGACATAGGTCTGGACCGGCTGGCGGTTTTGGGGCGGCTCCTCCAGGGTGCTCATGTCCCGGATGCCGCTGAGGGCCATGTTCAGCGTTCGGGGGATCGGTGTAGCCGTCAGGGTGAGCACATCCACCTGCTTGGACAGCTCCTTGAGCTTCTCCTTGTGGCTGACGCCGAAGCGCTGCTCCTCATCTATAATCAAAAGGCCCAGGTCTTTGAAATGAATATCCTTCTGCAGCAGGCGGTGGGTGCCGATGAGGACGTCCACCTTGCCTGCCAGCAGCTCCTGCAGGATCTTTTTGCTCTGAGCCGGGGTCTGAAAGCGGCTGAGCACCCGGATAGTGACGGGAAAGCTGCGGAAGCGGCTGACCGCCGTGGCGTAGTGCTGCTGGGCCAGGACGGTGGTGGGCACCAAGATGGCCGCCTGCTTGCCGTCCAGGACGCACTTCATCACTGCCCGCAGGGCCACCTCGGTCTTGCCGTAACCCACGTCGCCGCAGAGGAGGCGGTCCATGGGCACCGGCCGCTCCATATCCTTTTTGATCTCAGCGATGCAGCGCAGCTGGTCCTCCGTCTCCTCGTAGTCAAAGGCGGCCTCAAACTCCTGCTGCCAGGGGGAGTCGGGGGAAAAGGCGAAGCCGGGGCGGCGCTGGCGCTCAGCGTAGAGGGCGATGAGCCCCTTGGCCAAGTCTTTGGCCGCCGCCTTGGCCCGCTTTTTCTGCTTGGTCCACTCGGTGCCGCCTAATTTGCTCAGCTTGGTGCGCGTGCCCTCCTCATCGGCTCCGGAGCCGATGTATTTGCTGACCAGATCCAGCGATGTGGCCGGCACATACAGGCAGTCGCTGCCGGCGTAGGCGATCTTGATATAGTCCTTCATCACGCCGTCCACATTCATGCGCTGAATGCCTAAGAAGCGGCCGATGCCGTGGTGGGTGTGGACCACCAAGTCGCCGGGGGTCAAATCGGTGTAGGACTGGAGGCGCTGGCGGCTGCTGTCGCGCCTGCGGGACTTTGCCTGGGGCGCTCTCCCGCTGAGGGGGGTGGTGAGCTGCCCCTCAGTGAGGATGGCCAACTTCAGCTGGGGGTACTCGGCGCCGGCGGATAGGCTGCCTACGGAGATGCGGGCCTCCCCCCGGGAGGGCATGGCCTCTCCCGCGAAGTCGAGGGTGGCAGAGATGCCGCGGTCCTCAAGGATGCGGTGGAGGTTCTTGGCCCGGGTCTGGTTGCCGCACAGCAGCAGCACTCCGTACCCTGTGTTCAGATAGTGGGACAGGTCCCCCGCCGCCGTGTCGAGGCTGCCGCCGTAGCCGCTGAGCTGCTTAGCGCCCACGGACAGCAGCGCCGCCGGCCGCAGGGGGTAGCGGGAGGTGGGCAGGGACTCCATCATGCACAGGGGGAGGGAGGCAAGGGACACCTCCCACTCCCGCTGGCTCAGCAGCAGGGCGGTGAGATCCCGCCCCTCCCCCTGTTCCAGAAGAACCTCTGTGTCCTCCTTGGCCTGCCAGAGCACCGCCTTCACCCGCTCGGACATGCGGCCGCTCTCCGCCATGCACAGAAGGGCTCCCTCCGGGAGATAGTCGAAGGGGCTCTCCGTCTCCTCCTCCCGGATTTCCAGTACCGGCAGCAGCAGGGCGGAGGTGACGTTTTTGCTGCGTCGCTGGGTGGTCAGGTCAAAGAGGCCCATAGAGTCAATCTCATCATCAAAGAAGTCGCAGCGGACGGGCTGGTCCATCATAGGGGAGAAGACGTCCAAAATACCGCCCCGCAGGGCAAACTGGCCTACGCCCTCCACCTGATCGCACCGGGTGTAGCCGGCGGCCACCAGACGCTCCGGCAGCGATTCTAAGTCGTACTGCTTTCCCACCTTCAGCCGGAGCACGGCATTTTTCAGCGAAGCTCGGGTGCCGGTGCGCTGGAGGAGTCCCTCGGCGGTGGCTACCACCAGGGGGCATTTCCCCTGCAGGAGCTGATAGAGGGCCTCGATCCGCCGGTGCTCCCACTCCCGGGAGGTAACGGTCCCAGCCCGCACATACAGCTCCCGGCTGTAGAGCTTCACCGCCGCCCGTCCCAGCAGGACGCCGAGATCGGCAGCCATGCGGTTGGCCTCCCCCTCGTCCGCGCAGAGGAATACCAGCGGCCGCTCCAGCTTGGCGGAGAGGGCGGCGGACAGGTGGGCCTTGTGGATGGGCGCAAGGCCGGTGATGGCCAGGGGAACGCGCCCCTCCTGCAGGGCGGAGACCGCCTCCGCTGCCTCGGGCAGCTCCAGTATGGTTTGCAGCAGCGGCGTCATCCCATCCGCCTCCTCTCTTTTTTACAGGCATGATAAGGCGCACTCCGCCCTCGGGAGAGGGGGAGTGTGCCAGCTTTCGTTTATTGGATCCGTTTTGCATGGTAAACGGTTTTCAGAGGTTTGTCAAGGGGAAAAGGGGCGAGAAGGCGGGGGACAGAAAAACGGGAGGACACAGAGCGGCAGACGCCCTGTCTCCTCCCATGCAAAGGGGAAGTCCCCCCTAATTGTACCGATTCTGGGCCTCCTGTACGCCCCGCTCAATGAGGCACGCCGCGGCGTCCACTGCACGCCCCACGGCCTCCTCCGCCACCTTTTTCTCCGCGGGGGTGAAGCTGCCGATCACCCAGTCCACCATCTCATACTCCGGATGGGTCGGGGCGCCCACACCCACCCGGATGCGGGGAAACTGGTCGGTGCCCAGGTGGGCGATGATGTTTTTGAGCCCGTTGTGTCCCCCGGCGCTGCCGCCGGCGCGGATGCGCAGCTTTCCCAGAGGCAGCGACACGTCGTCGGAGATGACGAGAATCCGCTCCGGGGGAATCTTGTAAAAGCCGCCGGCCAGCTTCACCGCCTCCCCGCTGAGGTTCATGTAGGTCTGGGGCTTGACCACCAGCACACGCTTTCCGCCGAGGGTGACTTCGCCGGTCAGAGCGCGGAAACGGAGCTTGTTAAACTTGGCCCCGGTCCGCCGCTGCAGCTCGTCAGCGGCCAAGAAGCCGATGTTGTGGCGGGTGCTCTCGTACTGCTTGCCCGGGTTGCCCAGACACACCAGCAGCCACTGCACGCCGCCGGACTTCTTCTGAAAAAACATAGCGGTTCAAACTCCCTTAAAAAGGCGGGGCGGCTATTACCGCCCCGCCGATGTGTTGAAGATTACCTGCTCAAAAAATTTTCCAACCTCCGCCGCCCCGGCGGAGAGTTTAAAACCGTCATTTCCGGGGACATGCGCCTCGGAAATGACACATCTCGCGGCAAAAGGGTCGACTATTTCGCAAGAAATCGAGACCCTTTTGCCGTGCAGACCTTCTCATCAAAGGGGCTCTGCCCCTTTGATGACTACATAAAGAGCTTGGAGACGGAGATCTCCTGATAGATGCGCTCGATAGCCTCGGCAAACATGGGGGCCACCGTCAGATACTTGATCTTGTCGCTGAGCCCCTCCTCGATGGCGGGGATGGTGTCCAGGAAGGCCAGCTCCGTGATGACGCTGTTGTTGATACGCTCGATGGCCGGACCGGAGAGGACGCCGTGGGAGGCGCAGGCGTAGACGCGGGTGGCGCCGCCCACCTCCACAATGGCCTTGGCCGCGTTGCACAGGCTCCCAGCGGTGTCCACCATGTCGTCAAAGAGGATGCACTCTTTGCCCTCCACGTCGCCGATGACATTCATCACCTCGCAGTGGTTGGCCTTCTGGCGGCGCTTATCCACAATGGCCAGCTGCATGTGCAGCTTCTGAGCGAAGGCTCTGGCCCGGGCCACGCTGCCCACGTCAGGGGAGACTACCACCATATCCTCACACTTCTCGCCGAATTTCTTGGCATAGTAGTCCACGAAAACGGGGTTGCCCAGAAGAACATCCACAGGGATGTCGAAAAAGCCCTGAATCTGGGAGGCGTGGAGATCCATAGTCAGCACCCGGTCCGCGCCGGCAGCCACCAGCATGTTGGCCACCAGCTTTGCCGTAATGGGATCTCTGGCCTTAGCCTTGCGGTCCTGACGGGCGTAGCCGTAGTAGGGGATCACGGCGGTGACGCGGCCGGCAGAGGCCCGCTTCATAGCATCGATCATGATGAGCAGTTCCATCAGGTGGTCGTTGACAGGGCCGCAGGTGGATTGAATCAGGAAGACGTCGCTGCCGCGGACTGTTTCATAAATAGAAGCATAGGTCTCGCCATCCGAAAAACAGCCAACCTCACTCTCGCCCAGCTTGATACCGATATATTTGCAGATATCCGCCGCCAGCTTGGGGTTGGCGTTGCCGGAGAACACTTTGATGTCCTTACCTCTTGAAATCATAAGTTTTTCCTCTCTCTTATCATCCCTTGCCTGTTACGGCAAAATTTTGTCATGACAACGTCTTTCTTACTTTTGCTTCAATTCCCTGTTGCGCTTGGCCCAGCCCTCCTTGTTCTCCTGACGGGGCCGGCCGATGGCCAGGCTGTCAGAAGGAACATCCTTCGTCACGGTAGTGCCGGCGGCGATATAGGCGCCGTCCTCCACGGTGACAGGGGGGACCAGGTTGGCATTGCAGCCGATGAATACGTCGTTTCCAATCACAGTCCGATGCTTTTCGAAGCCGTCGTAGTTGCATGTGACGGTACCGCAGCCAAAATTCACGTGGCTGCCCACGTCCGCGTCGCCCACATAGGTGAGGTGGGCCATCTTCGTCTCCTCGCCGAGAGTGCAGTTTTTCAGCTGGACAAAGGCGCCGATCTTGGAGCCCCGTTCCACCACGCAGCCGGGACGGATGTGGGCGTAAGGACCCACCGACACGTCGCTGCGCAGCTCGCTCCCGGCAGCCTGGGAGGAATTCACCGTCACCCGATCGCCTAACTGGCAGTCAGTGAGCATAGTATTGGGACCAATCTCGCAGTTTTCACCAATCACGGTTGTGCCGCGGAGAATGGTGTTGGGCAGAATCAGCGTTCCCTCGCCGATCTCTACCCGGGGATCGATGTAGGCGCTGGCCGGGTCCATAATGCGGACACCTTTACTCTGGTGGTGGGTAATCACTGCGTCATGGCAGGCCACCTGCAGTTGGTTGAGCTCCGTCATGGAGTGGAAGGAGATCATCAGGTTGCCAAGCGGCATGACCGGCTCCCTGGCTTCCTCAATCCGCCACCCCCCTGCTGTCAGCCGCTCGGCAGTCTTAGCCCAGTTCCCAGGCAGAACCGTCTCCACCTCGACATTTCCCGGGAAACAGTCAAGAATTGCTTGGCTGCAGGTTCCCTCACAGACAAGATAAAACCGCTGAACACCCCGCTCCGTCCAGGCCCGGGTGCACCAAGTCAGCACGGGACAGAACATCACGTTTTGCAGAATCAGCGGCTTACCATGATAATTGCTGCTCTCGTCGGAGGGAAGATGAATGGCCACACAGGTTTTATTCATGGTTATCGCCCCTTTCTTCCTCATTTCTTCCATCTATTGTCTATCGGCGACAGGCCGCCTATTAGACCATCCCCATTATACACATGAAAGGGACGAAAAAACAAGGGGGTATTGGATGAGTTGATGAAATTTTCCTCGGAATTTGCTGGGAAAGATTTTTTTTGCCTGCCGCCTTTTGCTGTTTTACAGAAAACTCCTCTAAATTTCCGCTTCTTTTTTGGTAATTTCATAGAAGAATGTACATACTACAGTTGTCATTCTGCAATATTTTATGTGTATTTTTTCCTTTTTCTATTGAAATTTGGAAACTTTTATATTACAATGTGGTTCGATTCCAACAGAGCTGCTGAAGGGGGGCGTTTCCGGCCCATGGTCCACATTGTTTTAGTAGAGCCGGAGATTCCGCAGAACTGCGGCAATATTGCCCGCACCTGTGCCGCCACAGGGAGTGTGCTCCATTTGATCCGCCCCCTTGGCTTTGATATTTCCGAAAAGGCCGTGCGGAGAGCGGGATTGGACTACTGGCATCTGGTGGAGATCCACGACTATGAAAATCTGGACGATTTTTTCCGCTGTAATCCCCAAGCGGCGTCTAACCTGTGGTTGGCCACGACAAAGGCCCCCCGCCCCTATACGGAGGCCGCCTTCTTCGACGGCTGCTACCTCTTTTTCGGTAAGGAGACGGCGGGACTTCCCCTATCCTTTCGGAGAGCGCACGAGGAGCGCTGCATCCGGCTGCCTATGCGGGAGGAGGCCCGCAGCCTGAATCTCAGCAACAGCGTGGCAATCCTCACCTATGAAGCCCTGCGGCAGCAGGGGTTCCCGGGCCTGCTGGATGTGGGGGAGATGGCTGAGGAGTAAAGGGCCCGCATCGCGCGATAGCGCGTACAAGCCTTTTGCGGAGCAAAAGCTTGCCGCAGGCAGGCTCTGCCTGCCGAGGAAGTTCCGTGGCCTTGGGGGCCCCGCAAAATAGAAGGTTTTGCGGGGAGCGGCCCTGCGGCAGCAGGGGTTCCCGGGCCTGCTGGATGTGGGGGAGATGGCTGGAGAGTGAGCGGCGCGGGACAGCGCGTCCAAGCCTTTTGCGGGGGACAGCCCATAATGCGATTTCTCTCCATTACTTGCGGAGTTTGATATAGGAGGACAAGGTATGAATTACAACAAGAAGACAGTCAAAGATATCGACGTGGCGGGGAAGAAGGTTTTGCTCCGCTGCGACTTCAATGTCCCTCAGGACAAGGACACCGGCGCCATTACCGACGATAAGCGCATTGTGGCCGCCCTGCCCACCATCCGGTATTTGCTGGAGCAGAAGGCAGCTGTGATTGCCTGCTCCCATCTGGGCAAGCCCAACGCCACCTTTGAGGCCTATGTAAAAAAGCAGACGGAGAAGGGGAAGGACCCTGCTTCCATCACCGAGGAGGCATGGCAGAAGTCCCTGAAAAAGCTGTCTCTGGCCCCTGTGGCAAAGCGTCTGAGTGAGCTGCTGGGCCAGGACGTCATTATGGCCGACGATGTGGTGGGCCCCGACGCCAAGGCCAAGGCCGCCGCTCTCCGGCCCGGCCAGATCATGCTGCTGGAGAACACCCGTTTTGAAAAGGGCGAGACCAAGAACGATCCGGAGCTGGCCAAGGCCATGGCCTCTATGGCAGAGATCTATGTCTCCGACGCCTTCGGCGCGGTCCACCGTGCCCACGCCTCCACCGCCGGTGTGGCCGCCTATCTGCCCGCCGTCAGCGGCTTCCTCATTCAGAAGGAGCTGGAGATCATGGGCGGCGCCCTCTCCAATCCTAAACGCCCGCTGGTGGCCATCCTCGGCGGCAGCAAGGTCTCCAGCAAGATCGGCGTCATCAACAATCTGCTGGATATCGCCGATACCATTATTATCGGCGGCGGCATGGCCTACACCTTTGCCAAGGCCAAGGGCGGAAGCATCGGCAAGAGCCTCTTAGAGGAGGACTGGCTGGATTACTGCAATGAGATGCTGGCGAAGGCACAGGAGAAGGGCACCAAGCTCCTGCTTCCTGTAGACACCCTCTGCGCTGCGGAGTTTTCTGCCGATGCCAAACCGGTCTTGTACGACGCTATGTCCATTCCCGACGACATGATGGGAATGGACATCGGACCCAAGACCATTGCGGCCTACACCGAGGCGGTGAAGGGCGCGGGCACCGTGATCTGGAATGGTCCCATGGGCGTCTTTGAGTTCCCTGCCTTTGCTGAGGGTACCCGGGCGGTGGCCAAGGCTTTGGCTGATACCGATGCGATTACCATTATCGGTGGCGGCGACAGCGCGGCCGCTGTGGCCCAGATGGGCTTTGCCGATAAGATGACCCACATCTCCACCGGCGGAGGTGCCTCCCTCGAATTTCTTGAGGGCAAGGAGCTGCCCGGCGTGGCCTGCTTGTTGGATAAGTAAAATTTGCGTGCCGGGGCAGCTCCGGGGTCCCCGCTGAAGCCCAGCGCCAAAGGCGCGGGTTCGGCGGGGAGAGGAGCCGCAGCGCAGCGAGCGCGTTTTCCCGCCTGCAGGGAAACACAGGATGCGGAGCTTGTGGCGACGCCCGGCGTGGCCCGCCTGTTAGATAAGTAAAGAGGGAATTTCGTTCCCCCCTTTATCCGTTGCTGCGGCGCTTCAGCTGCTTTTCTTCCGCCAGTGTGAGCACCCGGCCTAAAACCATTCGGGTTATAGCACATGTCCGCCGCTGTTTAAAGGACAGTCGGCGGGCAGTGTGCCTGTCGCCAAATTGTGTAGATTCTATTCTCTGTGTGAGAATCTATTCATAAACTAAATCAACATAAAAAATAGGAGAGAACACCGCCATGAACCGTAGATATCGCAAGACCATCATTGCCGGAAACTGGAAGATGAACAAAACTGCCACAGAAACCAAGAAGTTTGCCGAGGAGCTCAAGGTGATCCTGCCCAAGGCGAAGTGGTGTGACGTGGTTGTCTGTGTTCCCTTTGTCAACATACCTGCCGCCCTCCGCGCTTTTAAGGATATGCGTGTCGCCATCGGCGCCGAAAACGTATTTTACGAGAAGAGCGGCGCCTACACCGGCGAGGTTTCCGCCGATATGCTCAAGGATCTTGGCGTAAAATATGTCATCATCGGCCACAGCGAGCGCCGCCAGTACTTCGGCGAGACCGATGTGATCGTCAACAAGAAGGTGCAGGCCGTTTTGGAGGCCGGTATGCACCCCATCATCTGCGTGGGCGAGAGCTTAGAGCAGAGGGAGATGGGGGTTACCATGGACCTGATTACCCTGCAGATCAAGTCCGCTCTGGCGGGCATCCCCGCGGAGAAGGTGCGCAAGTGCGTCATCGCCTATGAGCCCATCTGGGCCATCGGCACCGGCAAGACCGCTACCGCCGAGCAGGCCAACGAGGTCTGCAACGGTATCCGCACCACCATCCGCCACCTCTACGGCGCCCGTGTGGCCCGCAGCGTCACCATCCAGTACGGCGGCAGCATGAATCCCAAGAACGCCGAGGAGCTGCTGGCCCAGCCCGACGTGGACGGCGGGCTGATCGGCGGCGCGGCGCTGAAGCCGGACCAGTTTGTGGAGATCATCAACGCAGCCAATCAGGAGTAAGGCCGCCGGCCACGTCGACGTTCGCGCGATAGCGCGTACAAGGGTTTGATATGCAAACCCTTG